>CAZSJE010000206.1:0-3523 GCA_964606835.1 uncultured Sphingorhabdus sp. | reverse complement strand
GGCTATGTCGTCGATGTGATTTACGATTTCTTCTGGTAATTCCTGATCCCGCCAGGAGAAGGGGGCCGGACGCGTTCAAGCGTTTCCGGCCCTTCTTTTTTGGCTTGAACCCGAAAGCCATGCGCCGCAAAGTCTCGCCCAGTTTACAGGGAGAGAGACATGATCCGCACAGCCTTGCTTGCCGCCACGGCATTGATGGTCGCCAGCCCGACCTTGGCCGCTACCAAAACCATCTTGGCAGGCAACGTCATCGCCGATCCGGCCACGGGGATGAGCGGGCCGATGATCATTGTCGTCACCGATGGCAGGATTACCGACTTGTATCCCGGTACCGCGCCTTCGGTGGTCGAAGATACCGAGATCATCGACCTGGGCGACAAGGTTGTCGTCCCCGGCCTGATCGACCTGCACGTCCACCTGACCGGCGATCCCGGCGGCGATTATCGCGATGAGGCGGTCGACCCCGATGAATGGGGCGTTGTCGTTGGAGCTAAGAACGCCAAGCTGACCGCCAAGGCAGGCTTCACCACGGTGCGCGAGGCCGGATCGGCGCAATACACCGCCTTTGCGCTTCGCCGCGGCACGGCGGAGGGGATGATTCCCGGCCCGCGTATCGTCGCCGCAGGCCCGGCGCTAGCCATTGTTGGTGGGCATGGCGATGTTACCGGCTTTCGCGATGACGTGCTGCACGCGCTCGATACCGGCTATACCTGCACCGGCGCGGTCGAATGTGCGGAGAAAGTGCGCAAGGCCAGCAAAATGGGCGCTGACGTGATCAAGATCACCGCAACCGGCGGAGTGTTGTCGCAACAGGGCCGCGGGCTGGAGGCGCATTTCACCAATGCCGAAATGCAGTCCATAGCCGACACCGCCCATTCGCTTGGTCTGAAGGTGATGGCGCATGCGCACGGTGCGCGCGGCATGGAGGCGGCGGCAGCGGCAGGGATCGACACGATCGAACATGCGACCTTTGCCGACGAAGCGGCGTTGAAGGTTATGAAAGCCAAAGGCACCATAATGGTCCCGACGCTGATGGCGTTGGAGGGCGTGCGTGCTCGGCTGGGCAAGGGCATCTACACGCCGACCGTCGAAAAAAAGGCGCGCGAGGCGCTGGAAGCCGCCGGACGGCAGGTCACGCGCGCCAAGCAGATGGGCGTTACAATCGCCTTTGGCACCGATGCAGGCGTGTTCGAACATGGCACCAATGCCGGTGAATTTGCCCTGTTGGTCAAATATGGCCTGACCCCGCAAGAGGCGCTGGCCAGTGCGACCACGGGCGCTGCCAAGGCATTGGGCATGGAGCAGGAAATCGGCAAGATCGCCGTCGGCTATTCCGCAGACCTGATTGCGGTCGATGCCAATCCGCTGACCGATGTCCGCACACTTGAGAAAGTGCAGTGGGTGATGGCAAGGGGCCGCATTATCGAATGAGCGAAGCCGAAACTCAAACACGCAAGTTCGATCCGAACAACGATCCGGCAAAGCTGGCCAAGATCGGCCAAGCGGTCACCCGGCGGCTGGAAGCCAACCCGCGCGTCGAGCGCGTACCGGTCGACAACCTGCAGCTCTATGTTTTCATGGATTTCCTGGGACAGCGCGACTGCCAGATATTGATCGACAAGATCGATGCCAACGCGGTGCCCTCATCCTTGTACAAGGGCACCGAGCAAAAGGGTTTCCGCACCTCGTCCAGCTGCCACCTTAACCGCTGGGACCCCGACGTTGCGCGGGTCGAAACCAAGATGACCCAAGTGCTGGGCATCGACAACAATTTCGCCGAAACCATGCAGGGGCAGCGTTACCATGTCGGACAGGAGTTCAAGGCGCACCATGATTTCTTTCATGTGAGCGAGGAGTACTGGCAGCAGGAAGGCCCGACCGGCGGTCAACGCAGCTGGACCGCGATGATCTTCCTGAACAACGTCGCCGACGGCGGTGCCACCGAATTTCCCCATGTGAAGATCGGCGTCCGGCCGCAGGCAGGGACGATGCTGATGTGGAACAATATGAACCCCGACGGCACAATGAACTATAAATCGCTGCACACGGGCACGCCGGTGAAGGCGGGAGTAAAGCATATCATCACGAAATGGTACCGGCAGAATAACTGGTTGGCGTTGAATAGTGGGGGGTAACCCTCAGCTTTTGCTAGCCAGCAACCCCGCCACCGGCGTTTTCTGTGACGGGTTGGAGGCATTGGGCTTTTTCGGTTTTTCCGCCTTGGGCTTGCGGGCTTCGCGGCTCGATTTTCTTTGACCTTTGGCCATTGGCTTTCTCCTTGTGTCAGGCGGCGGCGGGGATTCTGGAAGGGACCATCGGCGCGACATCATCAACCGGGCGATAGATGCTGGCCGCCCGGGTCGTCAGATGCTTTTCCAGATGGTCGAGAATGACGCTGTCTTCATTCGCGTCGAATTTGCGGGCAAAGAAATCGGCGCTTAGCGTCAGCCGCATCGCGTCCGATTTGCCAAAGGTGCGCGGACGCAATTTGATATCGCCATCGGGCACCCAGTCGATTGTCCGCATATCGTCGTTGATCACGGTGCCATGCTGCCCGCTGTTCATCATCAGCGTCTGGAAAAAGCCTTCATCGGCGATCAGGCTGTGCCGGAAAAATGCGCGAAACGGCTTGGCCTTCCCGCTGTAGCAGGCATATTCGCAAAAGGCGCGGGTCACGACCTTCCACTGGGTACCGATATAGGGCGTAACCCCCGTCATCGCCCGACGCGGAATGCCTGTGCGGAAAATCCGGCCAAGCCCCTCAACAAAGAAATGGCTGATCCGGTTTAGCGTTTCGGGCCGGACGATGGCCTGGTTGGCAAAGCGGATAAACTGGCTGCCTTTGTGGGCACGCAGGAAATCGGCAATATAGGACTGGGCTTTCAGCGGGAAATCCTGCCCGCTCAGGTTGATATAATGGGTCCAGCCAGCATTCATTTTCAGCAGGCGCGCCATGCCGCGCAATTCGGCATCGACCAGGCTGTAGCCGCCCCATACGGCCGGTCGCGATTCGAGCATGGCGGTGTTTTGATAGGGCTCCAGAAACGCCGCGATCTCCGCCTGAAGCTCTGCCCCCGAACTGCGGTCGACGTGCACCAGATACTGGTTGCCGGGCACATAGATCGATCGGAACATGCGTTTGAACTGTTTGGGCAAACGGTGGACGAGGATGAAATAGGCAATCATGCGGCGCACTCCTTTTGGCCGCGCCAACCACAAGGGCAAGGCACGGTGGTGTCGGACCCGTCTCGGGACGCCAAATGCAAAATTCGACCGGAAAGAGACATCTCTGGCGCGGGTGGATACCGCCTAAGATAATTCGGATATGGGGACGGAAGGGGCCGATTGTAAGGGGCGGCCTGATTTCATTTCGTCATAGCCGGATATGTTGGTCCATCTGTCGCGTCGTCTGTCGAATAAAGTTTGCAACCGTTGCAAAGCCCTTTGCACGGACAAGGCCTTTGCCGCATGCGCGGACGACGATCATTTTACCGGAGACTGTACCCATGAAATCCCCCGCCCT
>CAZSJE010000205.1:0-3578 GCA_964606835.1 uncultured Sphingorhabdus sp. | reverse complement strand
TGATTTGCTCGAACATTATGTTGGTCGCCCTTCCCCGCTTTATTATGCCGAACGGTTGACCGAGGAACTGCGCAAGGACGCGCCTGCTGGCAAAGGCGCGCAAATCTGGTTCAAGCGCGACGAGCTGAACCACACCGGCGCGCACAAAATCAACAATTGCATCGGCCAGATCCTGCTCGCGATCCGCATGGGCAAAACGCGGATCATCGCAGAGACCGGCGCAGGCCAGCATGGCGTCGCCACCGCCACCGTCTGCGCGCGTTTCGGCCTACCCTGCACCGTCTTCATGGGCGCAACCGATGTCGGGCGGCAGCAGCCCAATGTGTTTCGCATGAAGCTGCTTGGGGCCGAGGTGGTGCCGGTGACCAGCGGTGCCGCCACGCTGAAAGACGCGATGAACGAGGCGCTGCGCGACTGGGTCGCCAATGTGCATGACACTTTCTATATCATTGGGACGGCGGCAGGGCCGCATCCCTATCCCGAGCTGGTCCGCGATTTTCAGAGCGTGATCGGCAAGGAGGCACGCGCGCAAATGCTGGCGCGAACGGGGCGGCTTCCCGACCTGCTGGTCGCTGCCATCGGCGGCGGTTCGAACGCTATCGGGCTTTTCCACCCCTTCCTCGATGACGCCGACGTCGCGATGCTGGGGGTCGAGGCAGCGGGGCATGGGCTGGACAAGGAACATGCCGCGTCGCTCGCGGGCGGTCGCCCCGGCATCCTTCACGGCAACAAAACCTATTTGCTGCAGGACGAAGACGGCCAGATTGCCGAGGCCCATTCAATAAGCGCCGGCCTCGACTATCCCGGCATCGGGCCGGAGCATAGCTGGCTCAAGGAAGTCGGCCGTGTGCGCTATGACAGCGTGACCGACACCGAAGCACTCGAAGGCTTCCAACTGCTCTGCCGCACCGAAGGCATCATCCCCGCGCTGGAACCCTCACACGCCATCGCCGCCGTGGCGCGCGAGGCGGTGAAGATGGACCGCGACCAGATCATCCTCGCCAATCTGTGCGGACGCGGGGACAAGGATATCTTCACCGTGGCTGAGGCTTTGGGGGCGGAGATATGAGTTTGGCCGCTTGGAAATCTGCGATTTTCGGATTTCTAATGAGCAGTGTTCTGGCCATCGCAGCTTGTTCTGCTTTTTACTTTTCAGCCGACAATGCCAGCATGTTGTCTGACGATTTGGAATTTCGGGCCGAATTTGCTGATGAACTAAGGTTCCATGCTCGCACAATTGGCGAAATTTTGGTTTTTGTATCAGCCTGCTACTGGTCCGTGGCGGCGCTATATGGAAAAGGCAACGTCCTTACAATTAAGTGGGCCAACTACCCTTTGATCGCCGCATTTGCGATTGCCATTCTGCTGATTACCAACCGCTTCTATTGGAATATCGACACATATTGCGATGAGATCATCCCTGGAAATAGTAGCATTTCAATTTTTAAGCTGACGCAGTGCCCAAGCAGCGGGATGGTTTTCAACTGGCTTCAAACAATCATGTTTTTGCTGGCTTTCCACAGCTTGTTATATCGAATTGTCGCATCCAGAAAAAAAGAAATCCCAATTTCATGACCCGCCTCTCCTCCGCCTTCACCAAAACCCACCCCGCTCTCGTCACCTTCATCACCGCTGGTGATGGCGACACCGCCGCCAATCTCGACGCACTGGTTGCAGGCGGGGCGGATGTCATTGAGCTGGGAATGCCCTTCACCGATCCGATGGCCGATGGACCCGCGATCCAGAAGGCCAATATCCGCAGCCTTGAGGCGGGAACGACCACGGCGGATATCTTCGCTATCGCCACCGCCTTCCGCGCGCGGCACCTGGACGTGCCGCTGGTGCTGATGGGCTATGCCAACCCGATGACCATCCGCGGTCCCGAATGGTTCGCCACCGAATGCGTCAAGGCGGGCGTCGATGGCGTGATCTGCGTCGACATTCCGCCCGAGGAGGATGGCGAGCTTGGCCCTGCCCTGCGCAGTGCAGGAATAGACCTGATCCGCCTCGCCACCCCGACCAGCGACGTCGCGCGGCTGCCTGCCGTGCTCGATGGCTCGAGCGGCTTTCTCTATTATGTCTCGGTCGCCGGGATCACCGGGCTGCAACAGGCGGCGCAATCGAGCATTGAAGACGCCGTCGCCCGCCTGAAGGCTGCGATCGATTTGCCGATTGCAGTAGGCTTTGGCGTTCGCACTCCCGAACAAGCGGCTGCGATCGCGAAAGTGGCGGATGGCGTGGTGGTCGGCTCTGCGCTGGTCGAGCTGGTGGCCGAGCATCGCACCGATGCCGCTGGTCCAGTGCGCGATTTTGTGGCTTCTCTTTCACAAGCCATCAAAGCAGCCCGCACTTGAAAGCCGTTCGTGTCGAGCGTAGTCGAGACACCGTGCAGCACCGATGGGCATCTCGACTTCGCTCGATGCGAACGGGACTGGGAGTGAAGGAAGTAGAATGAACTGGGTCACCCGCGTCCGCAATGCTCTCCCCTTCATCGCCAAGCGCGAGACGGCGGAGACGCTTTGGCACAAGTGCAAGGGCTGCAACTCGATGATCTTCCTCAAGGAATATGAGGAAAACCAGTCGGTCTGCCCCAAATGCGATCATCATGGCCGCATCGGCCCGGCAGAGCGTTTTGCAGCGATATTTGACGATGGCAGCTTGCGCGTCCTCCCCATGCCCAAGGTTGCGGAGGACCCGCTCAAGTTCAAGGACACCAAAAAATATCCCGACCGGATGAAGGCCGCGCGGCTCGCGACGGGGGAGCAAGACGCAATGATCAGCGGCTTTGGCCAGATCGACAGCCAGCCCGCCGTGGTCAGCGTGCAGGATTTCGCCTTCATGGGCGGGTCGATGGGCATGGCGGTGGGCGAGGCCTTTATCGCCGCCGCCCAGGAAGCGCTGGCGAAGAAATGCCCCTATATCATCTTCACCGCCAGCGGCGGCGCGCGGATGCAGGAGGGCATATTGTCGCTGATGCAAATGCCGCGCTCGACCGTCGCAATCCAGATGCTGCGCGAGGCCAATCTGCCCTACATCGTGGTGCTGACCGATCCGACATCGGGCGGTGTCATGGCGAGCTATGCGCTGCTTGGCGATATCCACATCGCCGAGCCGGGGGCCACATTGGCCTTCACCGGACGCCGTGTGATCGAAAATACGATCCGCGAGAAACTGCCCGACGGGTTCCAGACTTCGGAATATCTGTTCGATCATGGGATGGTCGACATGGTGACGCACCGGCATGAATTGAAGGCGACATTGTCCAGTCTGATCGATTATCTGACGGCGGGCAAGAAGGCCGCCTAAGCTTCCCACCTTGCCAGACCACGCAAAATCGGATTCGCCCGCCGTCCAGGCGCAGCTTAACCGGCTGGCGGCGTTGTCGCCGGGACGCGATGTGCTGGGGCTGGAACGGATCAGTGCCCTCTGCGACCGGCTGGGCAATCCGCAAGAGCGGCTCCCTCCAGTATTTCATGTCGCTGGCACCAACGGCAAAGGCTCCACCTGCGCCTTCCTGCGTGCCGCAGTCGAGGCCGCCGGGCTGACATGTCATGTCTACACCAGCCCGCATCTGGTGC
>CAZSJE010000204.1:0-3772 GCA_964606835.1 uncultured Sphingorhabdus sp. | reverse complement strand
CGCCACCGACGAAGACGACCATAACCTCGTCGCTGACATTGGGGATCAGGAAGGCTCCGTAATTGTTGCCGGCAAAGGGTGTCGAAACCCGCGCCCAGACCAGCGCCGAGCCATCCGGATCGGCCCCCACCAGCTGCACCTGCACGCGGCCCATCTGCTGCGGGTCCTGCACCGATTTGACCAGTGCGAGTTGTGCGCCGGCCATCCACCATGCCGGGGAGGCAATATGCGTCGTCGCGCTCATGCCGCCTCTCCCATATAGGCGCACTCGGCGATGAAGTCGGTGCGATAGCCCTCAACATTGTTGAACCGATGCGTGCATTCCGACACTGCATAGACATTGGCGAATTGCGGGTTGACGCCTACCAGCGTCAGCCAACTGCCAACGCGCAGTTCCGATGTCCCCATTGCGGTGCCGGTCGCAGTCACTAGCGAACGGGCGCGGCGATCATATTCGGCCTGTGCGACCTTGTCGGCCTCTGCCTGCGTCATGGGGCCATAGCGACCGAGCGGCAGGGGAATCGCGGCAAAGTCGCTGTTCAATATGTCGGTCCCCGTGCGCCCACTGCCCGGGCCGCAGCCCTGGGCATTGGCCTCGCCGGTGACCAGCTCGCCGGTGGCGGGGTCGAAGCTCGAAAGCTTGGCCCCGGTCACCTGGTTGGCGATATCGGCGGTCACCCGTACACGGATCAACGTGCTGCCGACGGTCAGCGTTACCTCGCTTCGCTGGTCAACGCCGATCTTGCCGACCTGCAATGTTGCCCCAACTATCTGCGCGTCGGCGTCGAAACGCGCCAGCACGCGGCGCAGGAATGCAAGGTCGCTTTCCTCCTGCTGGATCCAGTCGCCGACGGGCCCGTCCAGACCGTCGCGGACCTCCGCGGTCAGCCCGTGATCCTCGGCAATCTGGCGCGCTATATCGGCGGGGGACTTCTGTTCGATTATGCGGCTCTGTCGCTTGCGCCGCGCGGAAAATAGCCGGTCCTCGGCAATCACGGTGATCATTGGCGCACTGTTCCGGGCTGTTTCGCACTCTACGGCGATGATCTGGCCATCGAAAATCTCGCCCGCATGCACCGCTGCTGCACCCATGAAGATGCGCAAGCCAGCACCGAGGACAAGCGGCGATCCCGAATCACTGCCAAAGCCCACTGAGCCATCGGCGCGCGCCATCCAGTCGCTGACGGTCAGTTCGGCGACCGACAGCCCGCCGGTCGATTCCTGCATCCGCACCGACTGGATGTTCGCGTTCAGCATGGGATAGTCCATGCCGCCAATCTCGACGATCGGGCGGGTCGAATATACAGCTGGCAGGGGATCATCGAGGGCCATCGGTCAGTCCACCCAGAGCCGTGCCTTGCGCTGGGCATCGCGCAGGAATTCGAAACGCAAATCGTCCATGGTCGGCGGCGTGGTGCCATCGCCTTGCGGGCGGTCGCGCGGTTCGGGGGGGGTGGACCGAGTCGCCACTGGTTCGGTCACGATTTCATCGATGATAACCGCCATTCGATCCTCCTCACATCACCCGCACTGAGCTGCCGCTGGTCCGTGTCGTCGTGCCGTCAAAGCCAGTGGTCTGTGTGCTGTAGCTGCTGGCGACCACGACGCTGCCGTCGTTGGTCAGCTTGCCCGTCGCGTCGAACTGCGCACCCGCCCCCATCGGCATGGGCATCGGCGGAGGCATCAGCCGGGCGACGTCCATGCCGGTATTGCCCGCGATCATCTTGGATGAACCGAGCCCTGCAAAGGCCCCGGCCGAGGCTGATACGCCTGCGCTTGCCGAGCCCTTGATCCCGGCAAAGGCCCCTGCGCTTACGGAGAATGAAGCGCCTGCTCCGGCTTCGAAGCCAATGCCAGCGCCGGCGCCTGCACCCATCCCGATCCCGGCCCCTGCACTCGCGCCAATCCCAATTCCGCCGCCAATGCCGACCCCACCACCCGCGCCGAAGGAGGCACCGCCCGACAGGCCGATACCGGCGGCGGCACCGATGCCGGCACCCACGCTGGCGCCTGCCCCGGCGCCAATGCCAAAGCCAAGCGAGGCACCGGCGCCCGCACTTGCGCTGACGCCGCCGGACGCCTTGAACGAGGCTGCGGCGCCCAGCTTGGCCCCCGCGCTCACGCTGACTGCGGCAACCACCGAAGCGGATGCGCTCGCACTGGCTCCTGCCGAAGCAGATGCGCCAGCAGATGCAGAGGCACTGGCAAAAGCTCCAGCGCTTGCCCCGGCCATGGCACCGCCACGCATGCTCTCTAGTCCGTTTTGCGCGGCAATTGTCCGCCCGGCGAGACTGTTCCCGGCCTTTGTGGCGGTATCGGTGGTTCCCTTTGGCGTTTTCGGCGCTTCTATGACGGCCGTGTCGGCTGCTTGGCTGTTGAGGGCGACTGCTTTATCGCGCGCCCTTTCGGACGTGCGCATTTCCAGTTTCGACAAGGTGTGACAGGTTTCTTTCAGTGAAATCTGAACCGTCGCGCGCAGCGGTACACCGTCAAAGGACCAATAATCGATCGTGTGCGTCAGCGATTCGATGACGCCTTCAAATATTTTGATCTGCCAGTGGAATTCAACGACCGGTACTTTGCCGTCGGGTTTGTCTTTGTCCTTTGTTGCCGATGAACGGGTCAGCGCTTCAAGACCCAAAAGATGCTGATAGACCGATTCCCCGGTGTCGGTGCTATCGAATATCAGTTCGACATCCAGCTTGGCCGTTGTCACCCGGGCATGGCCTTGTGGCGGATCATCGCCAAACTGATTGGTATAGGTGGTGCGCAATGTCGACGGATTGAACTGGCATTTGAAGGATGCACCACCCTCCTTCATCTTCAGTTCGGCCTTGGCAAACTCAGCCATTGCCGCCTCCCGCCTTTGGCGCAAACGGTTCCATGTCAAGCCCTTCATGGACCACATGCAATTCTTCGACCGCAACGTCGGTACCCTTCGCGTTAAAATCGCCAATTTTGAATTTGACCGGCATCACATTGCGCAACCGCCAGGCTACATAATGTTCATTGGTTGCCCATGTTGTTCGTCCATCTTTGTCGACAGTGGGTTTGTTGCGGTCCTCCGGACTTTTCAACGTCAGTCGGGTTAAGCCAATAATCAGATTGCAGCGGTTGAGTTTGGTTGGCATCGCATCGTTCGCCATGTCCGCCCCGGCGAAATAGGACCACCAGGCCCATAAATGCTGGGAGGTGATGATCCCGCGCTTCAGGATCACGGTGCCAAAGGTAGTCTGCCCAGCGCGCATCAGCGTGCCGTAGTTGCGCCCGCCCTCCTTAATGACCTTATGCTCCATCGACGCTTCGAGGCCGGAAATTTCGCTGAAGCCTCCCCATAAAGGGTCTTTGAAAATATCTGCTGTGGACTTGGATTTTGCGTCTGGCGCTTCGCTTTCAAAATTCACGTGAAAGGCGAAATTGCCAAAGGGAGTGAATTCTTTTCCACCTTGGGGGAATGCGAAAGCCATCACGCCGCCCTTTTCTGAGGGAGCGTCGATGGCTCGGTCATGGCGAGCGAAACCGTGATGCGCTCAACCGGGAAGGCGGGGTTGAACATGACGCTGGCGATGATCCGCCCGGCATCGATATCGTTTTGTGTCATTGTGCTGCGGTCGCAGGTCACCGAATAGCTGTCGGCAGCGGCGAAACCGGCAAAGGCCCCTTTTTGCCGCAATCCTTCCAGGAAATTGGCGAACATTCCCTGCAGCCGGTTCCAGGCCGCCGGACCCGACGGCTCGAACATCAAATCCTGCCCCAGATGCCGCGCGCCGCG
>CAZSJE010000203.1:0-3783 GCA_964606835.1 uncultured Sphingorhabdus sp. | reverse complement strand
GGCAAGGTCGCATGACCGACCGTGCACCCCATATCGAGAATCCGTTTCGGTTGAAAATCAGGCCGCTTGCGTTTCAGATAGTTGCAGACTGAACGCCCCATATCGTCATTATACGGTCCCATATATCCCATGGCATAGAGATATACGCCCCGATCATACAGGACGCCGACGGAAACATCATCTGGCGCAACTTCCGATGTATAACCACCCGGCATGCAGTGAATATCAAGCGCCGTTACATAGCGCGGAGGCACGAAGCCCTCTGGAATATCAAGCTTGGCCGCTGATTTGGACGTGAGCTCCCGCGCCCGCTCGATCAGGTCGGGTAATTCGCGATCTATGCTAATATTGGTCGCTTCCCACAGCAGTTCCTGCGCGATCCGGTTTGTTGCCGCATAGGTCTGGAAATAGGGATCCTTCACCATGGCTTTGCGGATGTCGTACCGATCCTTAGGCGGGGTTCCATTCTCGCGTTCAAATGCGGGCGCAACGCGCTGGTTATAAATTGGGTGAAGCCCAGGCAGCAAGCTTTGCTGGATAAAGCTTTTCAGGCTTTTGGTGAACTCCTGCCGCGACGCTTCATCATGCGTGGCCGACGGGATCATATCGTGCTGGGCTTGTTGGAAAGTGTTGAGCATTATTGCCTCCGGAATTGTCCTGAATAGACATCCCGGATAACGCGAATGCAAGCGCTTCACGTCATACCTATCCATCCATCGGATAGCGTTGTTGGGCAAGGCTTGCAAATCCACCGGAAGGCCTCACTATCACCAATCCGGAAACGGCAAAGGGGAAGAACATGAGTGGCAATCCAAAAACAAGCGAACGATTTTCTCGCCGTGAGAGCCTTGGTCTTGCGGGTGTTGGCATGGCACTTGCCGGCGCTCCGGCCTTGGCCGCAAAACCCAAAGTCAGTTTTCTGACCAAAATCGATCTCAAAAATCCGCAATGGAACCGGGATACTTATGCCCGCATTGACGGAGAACTGGATGTTTCCAAACAGAAGGTGAGCCGAATAAAGGGTAAGGTCTACGGGGTCCGCGACAATGAAAAGGTGCGGCCACTTTTCGAGATGGACGGCTTCTCTGTTGTGCGGACTTTGCGTTTGCCCGATGGCAATTGGCGTCGCATATTAAGGGAAGTGGTCTTCTATCGCGACCTTAAAACCGGCAAGATAATGGATAGCTGGCTTAACCCCTATACCAATGAGGTCGTAAAGATTGTCCCGATTGCGAATGATCCGTTCAATTACGATATTCGCGACACAAAGCCTCAGCCGCCAAGCTATGGCGGTTTGAATAAAGACCAGCGCGCGCCGGAACCCTTTTTGCTTGACTGGAGCGACGGCCCCGAAGGCACTCTTATCCTGGAAACGGGAATTGACCTCTTTTATCCAGCTGCGCTGCAACCCGATAAATGGCCACGCGAATCTGCGGGCGCGTTTAACCGCGTTTCAGAACATTTTCTGTTCTTCGTACAGCGCAAGGATATCGAGAATCCGAAACTGACTGCACTGCCAGTTACCGGCAGTTGGTCCCGAATAACGCCCTGGTTGCCGTGGATGCTGATGGGACAGGCACCCGGCTTCATCAATTATTTTGCATCCTTTGCGACACTTTCCAACGGCATTGCGGGATTGCCGGCGGATTTGGTTGCAGCGGCGAAGGCAATTGATCCGAAGTTTCTCGAAGCGCCAACCGAAGATTATGGCCCTTCCCTGTCGAGCTTGGAGAATTACATCAAAACGCAAAAGCCAGCTGCGGTTCCTGAGGGCTGGACGCCACCGCAGCCGCCTGCTCCACCCTCGTTTCCGCCTCGCAAGTGAATAGATCGGAACCGCTAACAGTGACGTCGGGAACAGGCGCCACGCTGGGTACGCAGATCGGATATGGGATAGGCCAAATTGCGGGGCAGGTTTTCCGCGATGTCCCGTCGCTGATGCTGCTTTTCTATCTTACCACGGTGATTGGGATCGATGTCGGAATAGCGGGAATGGCAATCTTCATTCCCAAAATGGTCTTTGGCGTCGGTTGCGACATGTTGGTTGGCATATTGTCTGATCGTTGGCGTCAACGCTTTGCGCGACGATGGTGGCTGCTGGTGGGGGCAGCCTTGTCGCCGCTGGCGATGATTTTGCTCTTTCATATTCCAGACGGATCGCAAACATATCGGGTCGCCTATGTCGCGGTCACCTTCAGTCTCTACATGGCCGTTTTTGCATCCTTTTCGGTGCCTTATCTTGCGATAGCAGGTGAGTTGGCCGGAAGCGGGGCAGAACGAACCAAATTGATGGCATGGCGACTGGTTTTTACCTCGGTTGGGGTGCTGGTTGCCGGTGCTTTGGCGCCGATGCTTGCGGAAAGATTTGGCGGTGATGCCGAAGGCTACCGCTCCATGTCGCTCGTGCTCGCCATCATCTGCCCTATATCATTGCTGATCGCCTTTTTTGGTGTGGGCAAGAGCAGGACAGTGTCGAACAATGCCTTTGCGCAAGACAATCTGCTTGCCGCTGCAGCAGGATTGTCTTTCCGTCAGGCCTATGCGGTTTTAACCCGTCGCCGCTTTGCAGTACTGTTCACCGCCAACTTCCTGCAACTGGTGGGCAGTGGCATGGGCTATGCGTCGCTGCTTTATTTCATCGCCTACAATATGGGCAGGCCAGATGCGCTGTCAGTGGTCGGGATGGTAGTGCTGGCGGCATGCGCCGGCATTATCATTGCCCAGCCATTGTGGGTGGCTGCAGCAACCAGAATGGGAAAGATCAGAAGCTATGTCATTGCTTCCCTCATCTATTCCGCCAGCTATTTTGTCTGGATGTTCTGCGCCGGACTTGGTGTTTGGGTGGCGTATCTTCTCGCCTTTATCGCGGCGATCGGAAATTCCGGATGGGCGATGCTCAGCTTCGCTATGCTTGCGGACATATCGAGCGAAGACGAAGTGCATGCCGGATTATATTCTGCTGCCTGGGTTGCCGCTGACAAAATTGCCTTCGCATTGGGCGGCACATTATTGGTCGGCAGTGTACTTTCAGGCTTTGGCTTCGATGCGCAAAAGGCAATGAGCGGGCTACCGCAGACAGATCTTGCCTTGCTCGGCGTCGCCCTGGCATTTGGCCTGTGCCCTGTCTTGCTTAACTTGTCAGGCGCGGCTTTGCTTGGGTTCAAAGGGGAGGAATCGCAAAACTAATCGCCTGGCGGAAATAATGTCCGCTTAGTAGATATTTCGAGTGACATTTCGGATTCTTTGCTATGGGTAGCAATATTGCGACCGGGCAAGGGAGGGAGTGTCGATGAAGGGCGTACCGATTCAATCGTTCAGCAGGGCCATCTCGGCCTTGAAAGCGATAAACCGCCATGGCTCTATGACCATGATGGAAATTTCCCGCGCGGCAAATGTTCCTTACCCAACCGCCCATCGCATAGTGCAGACGTTGATCTATGAAGGCTTGATTGAACAGGAGCCGGCCAGGAAACGCTATCGCCCGACAGGTTTGGTGCAAACATTATCCAGTGGATACCAGCATGACGGTAGACTGATCGAAGTCGCGAGGCCATTGATTGTGGAGCTGACCCGGAAAATTGGTTGGCCGGTTTCCATAGCTATTCGAGTGGGAAAGAACATGATGCTGCTGGACAGCACCCACGCCAATACTTCGCTTACGTTTGCGCAATATTATCCTGGTTTTACCTTGCCATTGCTCGACAGCGCATCAGGTAAGCTGTCTCTCGCTTATGCCGAGGATGACGATCGTGAGCAGATACTGAAATGGATGAGTGCGGACCA
>CAZSJE010000202.1:0-3856 GCA_964606835.1 uncultured Sphingorhabdus sp. | reverse complement strand
TCACCCGCCGTGCCGCCTTGGATTGTCGAGTTCCTGCTGCTCGGCAAATCGCATTCGGGCCAGGTCCACCGCTTCATGCAGGATGGCGGGGTCGTGGCCGATGTCTGGATCCGCTTTGCCCAAAACTTGACGGCGCCGGTCCGGCTCCTCCTGACCCCCGCCGAGGGCACCACCACGGCCGATATGGCGTGGGAGCTGCACCATTGCCTGCGCGCCTATCGTGGTGGGAAAATCGACGCGCCATTCAATTCGATCGGCGAGCGCGAACCGTCCGCCGTTGCTCCGCTCGAAAATTTTGTCGCGGCGACGGTCTATGTCGACGAATTGCTCCGCGTCATTTTGCCGCTGACCCGCTGGTGGCGCGACAAAAAGGTGGGGCCGATGCGCGATCTGGCGGTGCGGGACCAAAGGGTCAGTGCGCTGCTGACCGAGGAAATCAGGCTGAGGATCGGCGATGGCGACAGTGCGCCTTTGTCTGATCTCAAGCAGGATTTGTCGCCCTCTCCAGAGGTCGATCATAATATCGCGGCGGTCGTACCGATTGCTGCACTTGTTGGCCTTATCAGGCTGGCGCTGGCTACACCGGAGGACATGCCCGACCAGGCTGAGGCCAAAGGCAATGATGCGGCGTTTTATTCCGCGTGGATTTTGGCAAATACGAACGCGATTGCACAAGCGGCGCAGAGCGATTTCATGCGCCCCCTGCCCGCGCGGCTCCGCCAGATCACGGCCAAGACGAACGATAGTGGTGCAACACCGGGCGCGATCCCTGCCCTGGTCCAGCGGGTTTTTCTCGATCGCGATGCCGGGATTTCAAACTTTGCCGATGCGCTTGCCTCGACCAAGGCCGATGCGGCGGCGCGGGTGTTCGAGGTTTCGTGCAAGAATATCGTGTGGGCCATTATCGATTCAGGGATTGCCTCAACGCACCCCGCCTTTCTCGACTGGGCAGAGGTAGCGCGGCAGGGGCTTGAGAAGAAAGCCGCGCACCCCGATACGCTGTCGCAATATAGCCGGGTGAAGGCGACCTATGACTTCACGCTGATCGAGCGCATCCGCAATCTCGACCTGTCCGACCCCGAACCCGGTTCGCGCGAGCAGAAAGAGGCGATTGGCGAGGTTATCGAAGCGCTCGAGAAGCTTCCCGGCAAGGTCAGTTCGCCCGAATGGCGCAAATTGGCGCGCGATTGCCTGGCGGAGATTGCCGCGCAATTGCGGCGCCGCCTGATCCCCGACTGGCGCCTGATCGAGCCGCTGATCAAAATCGGACCCAATGACGGCACAGGATTGCCTTCCGACCATGGCACGCATGTCGCGGGCACGCTCGCGGCGGACTGGCGCAGCGGTGACAAGACGATGCTAAAGGGCGTCTGCCCCGACCTGAAGCTCTACGACCTGCGCGTGATTCCGGGCGCGGGCGCAAGCGGCAACGCGCTGCGCACCACCGAGTTCGCCGTGGTTGCCGCGACCGAATTCGTCCAGTTCGTCAACCGCGAGGCTGGCGCATCTGGCCCTGTCATCCACGGCGTCAACATCAGCATGTCGATCCCGCATGATGTGCGCAACTATGGCTGCGGCGCGACGCCGATTTGCGTTGCCTGCGACCGGCTGGTCAATGACGGCGTCGTGGTGGTGGCCGCGGCAGGCAATCGGGGATGGCAAGAACAGGAAATCGGCTTTGGCAGCTTTGCCTTTTGCTCGATCACCGATCCCGGAAATGCGCTCGATGTGATTACTGTCGGCTCGACCCACCGCGCCGCGCCGCACACCTATGGCGTCAGCTTTTTCAGCTCGCGCGGACCGACGGGCGATGGACGGATCAAGCCCGATCTGGTGGCTCCGGGCGAAAAGATTCGCGGACCGGTGCGCGGCGACACCTATCAGGATATGGACGGCACCAGCATGGCGGCACCCTTTGTCAGCGGGGCAGCGGCGATGCTGCTGGCGCGCAACCGCGAGCTGGTGCGCAACCCGCGCCGGGTGAAGGCGATTTTGTGCGAAAGCGCGACTGATCTCGGCCGCGAGCGTTATTTCCAGGGGCATGGCATGCTAGACATCTTGCGCGCGCTGCAAAGGGATTGAAGGGGGGAAGCGATGCTGTTCACGCTGGAAGTGCTGAAGGCGCGCGAGGGCGACTGCCTGCTGCTGCACTGGGGGACCGTTGCCGCGCCCAATCTGGCGATCATCGATGGCGGACCCGGCAATATATACGAAACCATCCTGCGCCCCCGCCTCGACCAGATCGCCGCCAAGCGGGGCCTGCAGCAACTGGTCGCCGAACTGGTCATGGTCAGCCACGCCGATTCCGATCATGTGAACGGCATAAAGAAACTGTTCGACGATCTGGTCAGCGGCATCGGCCAGGGCCAGCCCCCCATCCGCGCCGAACGGTTGTGGCACAATATCTTCGACGATATCATCGGTAACGGATTGAATGAACATTATAAAAAATTCACCGCCAGTTTCGAGGCATCGTCCAACGGCGCGCCAAAGCCCGATACAGTCGACAAGCTGGCCAAGGCATTCGAGGCGCGCAATCCGGGGATGGACAAGGCGGCAGCGAGGGAAGCCGCGTGGGACGTCTCGCTGGTACTGGCCGGGCACAAGGAAGCGCGGCAGCTGCGCGATGCGCACAACGCGCTGTTCAATGCCGGGATGACGCGGGGATTGAACAACCCGTTCCAGAACACGCTGATCACCGCCGAAATGACGCCCAAGGCGCTGGCCTTCAAAAACCTGTCGATCCGCATCATCGGCCCATTGCAGGCCGAAATCGACGCGCTGCAAAAGGAATATGACAAGTTCCTGGAGGACAAGGACCTGAACACCGGCGAGGCCGCCCTCGCCGCCTACGCCGATGAAAGCGCCAAGAACCTGTCGAGCATCGTTTGCATCATCGACAGCGGCAAGGGCAAGGCAAAGCGATCGATGCTGCTGACCGGCGACGCGCGCGGCGACAAGATCCTCGACGGCCTGCGCAAGGTCAAACGGCTGAAATCCACCCCTGGTGCAACGGTCCATTTCCACCTGCTGAAAGTCCCGCACCATGGCAGCGACCACAATGCCGAACCCGATTTTTTCAGGAGCGTAACCGCCGACCATTATGTGCTCTCAGGCGACGGCAAGCATGGCAACCCGGAGCGTGAAGTGATCGACTGGATCATCGCCTCGCGCGGCAAGGATGCGAAATACACGCTGCATTTCACTTACAAGATTGCCGACATCGACGTGAAGCGCAAAGCCGAGAAAGGCGCGGCGTGGAAGGCCGCAGACCATTCGCTGGCGGTGCTGCTGAAAGCGCGCAAGGATGCAGGCTTTGCCTTTGCGATCGTCGAGGATGCGCCGATTTTGGTGGAGTTGGGGGATGAGAGGGTTGGGTGGTAACACCCCCATGACGTCACCGTAAACATCTCGTTTACGAACAACCGCTATGGCTGGACTTTGGCATGGTGGCGCTTGCGTCTGCGATGCCGGATGTGGAGTCATGCATGGAACAAAGCGCAGCGAAAAGCGGCGATTTTCAGGGGGCTTTTGGGGGGCTGGTGGCTGTCAATGGCAGCGCATCGGTCGCAGCACCGCTGGCTGGCTTTCTCGACCGGTGCATGGCGGCGCCCGATTTGCGTAAATCGGTGAAGGACAGCCTGCCTGCCCTGCTTGCCGATATCGCCCATTTCCTGAATATCTCGCACGGACGCTATCCGGGGGTGATCGATCATGCCGCGAGCAAGATTGTCGATCCCGAGGCACGCGACTGGTTGACGCAGGCGACGGCTGCCTTTGCTGCCGAACGCGCCTTTCTCAACCGCCTGACTGTTGCTGCCGGCCCAATCCGCCGCCATGCCGACCAGGACAAGGT
>CAZSJE010000201.1:1824-3862 GCA_964606835.1 uncultured Sphingorhabdus sp. | reverse complement strand
GGCGCCCCGCTAAAGCCGCTTGCCTTGCGCAGTTCGGTGGCATCCAGCCGGTAGCCGTCGAGGAACACTGTGGTGATCCGCCGCAGCGCTCCCATGTCTTTTGACACATCGCCCTCGACCAGTATCATGCTCGCGGTTTTGCCGGCGTCGATCGAGCCGAATTGGCCATCCATTCCGGTCATCCGCGCAGGCACGATGGTGGCGGTCTGCAGCGCTTCGGCATTGGTCAGCCCAGCGTCAAGATACAGCTCCAGCTCGCGCACCAGTTCCAGGCCGTAACCATCGGTGCCGGCAACGACGCGGACGCCTGCCTTGTGCAGCCGCCCGACCAGCCCAACCAGCTTGGCATAGCTCGCCTTGAAATCCTCGCGGGTCAGGCCGTCGAACAGCGGATAGCCGCCGATCGTCCAGCTGCGCGCAACCGCAGGAGGCGATATCGGCGCAAAGGGCGCATAGGCAGGCGAGATCGCACTGCCGTCCGAAGTCAACGAACCTTCCCAGACGACCAAAGTGGGGTCGATCAGGATTTTGCGCTCGGCCAGCTCCTTGTAGAACGCCTGCATTTCCGGCGAATCGAGATCGACATCCTTGCCATATTTCGCCGGACCTTCGATGCGCGCAGCAGTGTTCGCCTTGTCGACCACGTCCTGCGGCATCGCCTGCATCATGATGAAATTGATGTGGGTGATCTCGTCATAGCCCGCGCGCACTGCCTCGATGGGGCGCATGCCTGCAGGAATATGGCCGCTGACATGCAGGCCCAGCTTCTTGGCTTCGGCGGCCGCTGGCGCAATCCATGCCGGGTTCATCGAGGTGTAGAATTTCACCCCCCACAGTCCGGCTTCCTTGGTCTTGCGAACCGCGGCGATGGTCTCTTCCTCGGAACTCACCGTCAGCGCCCCTTGCGCCGCGAGCGGATCCTTGCGGTCGATAATCGGCTGCACCTTGCCATCGGGCGCGATCAGCTCACCCGCCGCGCGGCGTTTGAAGATGCTCAAGGCTTCATCGATCATCGAACCGGGGCTGCGGAAATTGGTGATGCCGGTCGCGACATTCTGGAGGAGGTTCCAGTCGCTGCCGCCGACATGCAAATGCGAATCCCACAGGCCGGGGACCAAAGTCTTGCCTTGGCCGTCGATCTTGGTGGCGCCGGGAGGAGCGGTGATCGAGCCAGCCGCACCTACGCTCTTCACCTTGCCGCCCTCGACCAGCACCGCGCGGTTGGCGACATATTTGCCCGCGACCGAATCGAACAGCAGCACATTGTCGATCAGCGTGGGGCTGCGGTTCGAGGGGCTGAGGAAGCGCTTGGCGACATCGCGCACCAGCTCCGCTTCGGCGGCTTCCTGGATTTCCTTCAGCTTCGGACCCGCTGCCTCATAGCCCGCAGGCAAAAGCGAAATGACCCCGGCATTGCCGAAATAGCGGTTGTTGCTGTCGAGCCAGAGCGGCGATGGCGCAAAGCCGAGGCCGCTGATAAAGGCGAGCTTGACCATCTGCTTGCCCGCAGGCCCGTCAATCTCGGTTGTCTTGCCGATGGTCAGCGTCGCGCGTCCGGCGGGGAGCATTTCGATGCCCTTCTCGCCTGCCGCGACCAATGCATTGATGTCATTCTCGCCTGCCAGCCATGGGCCGCCATAAGTGGAATAGCGCTTATCGCCAAAGGGTGCTCTGCCCTCATCGACCGCTGTCTTCCATGTCGCGATGCCCTTCGCATCGACGGTGAAATTCTCGCTCGCGTCGCCCGAATCGGTATAGCCGCGAATGGCGATGGCGACCGGGCGTCCGTCGGAGCCGATCGTCGTCGTCTGGTCGGTCTCGGTAATCCAGCCGCGCAGCGACATCGACATGCGATAGGCCAGTTTGCTGTCCTCGGTCTTCCACGACCAGATGTCACCATGTTTCCCGGCGGTGGAGCTGATCGTGTAGTGCCGCGCGTCTGCGGGCGGTTGGAGGAGTTGCTCTTTGGGGGTCGGTTCGGCCAGCGCCATCGACGAGGTGGAGAGCAGGGTGAGAGCAAGCAGTTTCAGGCGCATGG
>CAZSJE010000201.1:0-1724 GCA_964606835.1 uncultured Sphingorhabdus sp. | reverse complement strand
TTGACATCGTAACGCCGTTATGGCACATATTGCCATAACGGGAAAATGCGATTCGGGCCGGGGCGGTCTTCTCCAGATGGAGGGGCCACCGGCCCTTTTCTTTTCTGAAAGACGGGAAACCAAAAATGAAACTCTTCGGCTGGAAATCGGCCGGGCGTGCTTTTGCGCGTCCGGCCAGGACGCATGTCTCGCTTGCGCGGCGCTTTGGGGGATGGTCCGCTGGCGAGTGGCCGATGTCCTATGAGGCGCAGGTGCGGGAGGGCTATCTCAACAACGCCATTGCCCAGCGCGCGGTGCTGTTGGTGGCGCAAGGGGTGGCGTCGGTGCCGATTGTCGCGTCCAACGAGGCGGCGGCGGCGCTGGTTGCGGCGACCTCTGGCGGGCAGGCCTTGCTGGAAACGCTGGCCGCGCAATTGCTGCTGCATGGCAATGGCTATGTGCAGCTGCTGCTCGCGCCCGATGGTTCGCTGTACGAGCTGTACGCATTGCGCCCCGAACGGGTGTCGGTAGAGGCCGATGCGCGTGGCTGGCCGGCGGCGTTCCGTTACAAGGCAGGAGAGGCAGTGACGCGGCTCGGGTCGAATGAGCTGATCCATATCCGCAGCCACCACCCGCTCGACGATCATTATGGCCTTGGCTGTCTGGGCGCGGCGTCGGGGGCGATTGCGATCCACAATGCCTCGGCAAAATGGAACAAGGCGCTGCTCGATAATGCCGCGCGGCCCAGCGGTGCCCTGGTGCATGAGGGGGCGGAGGCCTTGTCGGGCGAACAGTTTGACCGGCTGAAAGAGGAACTGGCCGCGCAATTTTCGGGCAGTGCCAATGCGGGGCGGCCCTTGCTGCTGGAGGGCGGGTTGAAATGGCAGGCGCTAAGCCTGACCCCCGCCGATATGGATTTTGCCGGGCTGAAAGCGGCTGCCGCGCGGGAAATTGCGTTGGCATTCGGGGTGCCGCCGATGCTTCTGGGGCTTCCCGGCGATGCGACCTATGCCAATTACCGCGAGGCGAACAAGGCGCTGTGGCGGCAGGCAATTTTGCCGCTGGCGGGGAAGATATTGGATGCGCTGGCGGAAGGGCTGCGGCCCTGGTTTGCGGACCTGACTTTGAAGGTCGATATCGACCAGGTTGGCGCGTTGAGCGAGGATCGGGAACGGCTATGGGCGCAGGTGAGTGCGGCGGATTTCCTGAGCCCGGAGGAGAAGAGGGCGATGGTAGGAATGGACAAATGACCAACGACACCGAATTGAAGTCGCTCTTGGAGCAGGCATCGGAGTCCGGTGCCCAGCGTGCGCTTGCGCATCTCGGCCTTGCCGACGACAGTGCGGCCAAGGATATGGCTGACCTGCGCGAGCTGCTGTCGGCTTGGCGGGACGCGAAACGGTCCGCGCGCAAAGCGGTGGTCGAATGGCTCATTCGTGGTGTGCTGGCGCTGCTGGTCGTCGGGCTGGCGGTCAAGCTTGGGCTGAGCGGGCTGGTCATCAAATGAGATTCGCTGGCTATGCCGCCATTTTCGACGCGCCTGACAGGGGCGGCGATATCGTCCGGAAAGGTGCATTTGCCCGCGCGGCAAAGGCTGGGCTGCCGCTATTGTGGCAGCATGATCGCAGCAAACGCATCGGCTTTGTCGAGCGGTTGGAGGAGGATGAGCGCGGGCTTCGCGTTATTGCGCAACTCGACGCTGATGCTCCGCCGGTTGCCGACGGGGCAGGGCTATCCTTTGGCTA
>CAZSJE010000200.1:0-3863 GCA_964606835.1 uncultured Sphingorhabdus sp. | reverse complement strand
TAGTTCACACCAAGTACGGAGGGTAAGATGGGAAAAATCAAGCAAATGGGGGCCCGGGCGGCATGGCTTTGGGCTGGTGCGGCAGTAATATCGGCACTGCCAGTTTCGTCGGCCTTTGCGCAAGACGGAGATGCTGCCGCAGAAGAGACTGAAGACGGCATTCTGGTTGTTGGCGTTCGCAAGCGGGACGAAGAGATCCAAACGGTTCCCATCGCGATTACCGCCTACTCTGCTGAAGGCCTTGCGGAGCGGAATATCTCCAACTTTGCCGATCTGGGAAATGCAACGCCAGGACTCAATGTCACCAGCATCGCCGGTGGCACGACGCAGCAGGTGTTTGTGCGTGGCCTTGCGCCTGCCAATACGACCACTGATCTTAACGTAGAAGCAAACGTCGGTACGTTTATCGATGGTATTTACCAGACCAGCCGCAACACGCTTGATATGATTTCCGTGCTGGATGTCGGCCAGATCGAAATCGCCAAAGGCCCGCAAAGCGCCCTTTTTGGACGTTCGACCTTTGCTGGAGCGCTAAGTATCGCAACGCGCCGTCCGGCTCGTGAATTTGAAGGCAACATTTCCGTTACCGCCGGGGTGGACGAAGACTATCGTGTCAGGGGATCGATTTCGTTGCCTTTGGGTGACAAGGCTGCGATCCGGGTAAGCGGCGGTTACCTGACCTATGACGGCTGGGGCAAAAATGCGGCAGACACTTCCGACAATCTTGGCGGGTCGGAAAAATATGCCATTAGCGGTTCGCTGGAACTAAGGCCCAGCGACAATCTTACCGCGACGCTTTCAGGATTTCTGACACATTCGGAAACGGAAATGACTCCGGCAACCCAGGTGCCGATTACCGCATTCAACTGTGGGACAACCAATGCTGCATTGGCATTGCGGCAACAGGTTTGCGGCAGTCTGGCTGCAAGCAAGGTCAGCAATCTGTCGACTGACATCCCTGAGACGCTAGCCAAATCGCGTCAGGTTGCCCTTGAACTGGATTGGGAGCTGGATGGTGTCCGCATCGTCAGCACAACCGGCCTGACCCGTGCATCGAACCGTGCCTATAATGATTTTGACGGCACGTCGACCGGGGTCAGAATGGGGGTGTGCGGATTGGGTGCGGGATGTCTGGCATTTGCGCCCTTCTTTGGCGCGCCGGTGCCCTATACCCGTCTGGCGAATATCAATCTCTATTCGACTGGCCTCGAAAAGGTGAAAACCTTCAGCCAGGAAATCCGCCTGCAATCGGACAATGATTCACCCTTCCAGTGGATATTGGGCGGCAACTATTTCGAGCAGAAAATACCAGTTGCAGCTGGAGGCCTGAGTGCGGACTCGCGCGGTTTGGCGGCCAATGAACGCCTGGTCCAGGTCAATCCGCTGACCTTCCCTGCTACGGGAACCGGCGGCTATGATTTGACCGCCAACGGTTTTCTGACCACCAACCCCGCATCAGGGCAGCTCTCGTCCAGCTGGTCGCGGGCCAGCACCAAGACCATGTCGATCTTCGCTTCGCTTGGCTATGAATTTGGCGATCTGCGGATCAATGCCGAAGGCCGTTACAATATCGACCGGAAGCGGGCGCAGGTCTTCTCGGTCAACAACCCCACCGTGGCGCCGAATGTAAACCAGTTGATCGTCGGTACGACCGTGCCTGCCGCAGGTCTGTTCCCTGTGACGGGTCCCAAAATTGCCAAAACCTTTGAAAGCTTCGCTCCCCGTGTAACGATCGATTACAAGGCAGCAGAAGACGTGCTGCTCTACGCTTCCGCATCAAAGGGGGTGCGCTCAGGCGGTTTCAACACGGCAAATGCTGTTAGCGCGACTGGCATTCTGGCATCCGAAGTCGCCTATGACGAGGAAGCGAACTGGACATATGAAGCTGGCATCAAGAGCCAGTGGATGGACAAGAAACTGCTTGTCAATCTGTCAGCCTTCTATGTTGACTGGACGAATGCTCAAGTTTCCAGCTTCACCGAAAATCCGACAGCCGTTAACCCGGTTCGCATCATTCGAAACATTGGAGGGATCAAGACCAAAGGCTTTGAGGCACTGGTCGAAGTCAAGCCTGTCGACATGTTCGGCATCGGTGGCAGCGTGACATTTTCGGATGTCGAGTTCGGCGCTGGTACCTATGATGGTGGCACGGTCACACAATGCGTCATCGGCACAGGTGCTGCCGCAACAGCAGCGCCCGGATGTCCGCCGGTTGTCGTCGTGACGACCCCCAGCGGCGCGGTCAGGGCCGTACCGTCGATCGAAGGCAATCGTCCCGCGCGTTCGGTGGAGCTGCAATGGAATTTGCATGCGACATTTGACGCTCCCATTTCTGACGATTGGAAGGCATCGGCGCGTGTGGACGTGAACCACACCGGGCCATCCTATAACAACATCATCAACACAATCACCTTTGGCAAGCGGACGCTGACGAACCTTCGCCTCGGCTTCTCCAATGATCGTTTCAGCATAGCGCTGTGGGGCAACAACATCTTTAACAAGGTGTATGCCGCGAACGCGATCAACCAGCCACGCGCAGGCCTTCCGGTCGCGTTTGTGGTGCCGGAAGTTTATCTTGGGGAACTGCGCCGATTTGGCGTTACCGCTTCGGCAAAGTTCTAAATCCGAATTTGGGCGCGCCGACACGGTTTGGCGCGCCCATTTTCTTTTTCGGAAGGGGTAATCGCGTTGTCTGAAGCAAGTAAAGGTCCGTCACAAGCGTCAAAACGGTTAGAATGGTCAATCGTTGCTGTGGCCCTTGCCATTGATCTCACGACGATATTTTTGCCCAGAGCCGACAAGGCATTGCCGCTTCGCGGAGACCTTCGAAACATCCATATGGTCCTGGGCACATTGCTGTTTCTCTTTGTCGCGGCACGGCTCGTACGCTGGATCAGGGGGGATCGACCGGAAACACCCAAGGGCATTTCAAGTGGCGCCGCGATCTGGGGAATGGTGCTTCTGGCTTCCGTTTACATATTGCAAATTGCCAACCCAATACTGGGCCTGACGACCGCGTGGAGCCAGTCTCATTTGCCGTTCCAAGCGGGAACGCATGGCGAAATCGTCAACCGGGCCGTCTGGTTGTTCAGCGGATATATGCATGCGGCGTTGGCCTTTGGTCTCACGCTGCTCAAACTGGCTGTAGTTTTGACGCTGCCATGGCTGCTCTTCCGGCACGGAAAAGGCGCATTTTCAGGACTGCCGGCTGGTTTGGGTATTTGGGCATTGTTCAGCCTCAGCAATACGGTTTTTGCGTTTTCGACTTTCAAATCCTATGAAAATGGCCCTGCGGCGCTTGGCATTTTCTGGCTAATCTGCCTCACAGTCTGGGGACTTGCCAAGCTGTTCCGCAGAAATCGCGGCGCTTCAAACGAGATAGCCGACCTGGCCCGCGGCTGGAGGCGCGCAGTGGCAATTACGGCCACTGCAGCAATAGCGGCATTCGGACTCTATGGGCCATATGCCATGTTCCGTGTATCGCCGTTCGAAAATGCTGCCAACGTATCAGCACCGGCCGGGGTCACATCGCATATTGCCTCGGCAAAAACCGAAGTTCTGCCGCCGGAGACGGATTTCGAACGAAAAGTGCGGGCCGAAACCTTCAAATGGTGCACATTCTGCCACACGATGAACAAGGGTGGCGATCATATGGCAGGCCCCAACCTGTACGGGATTTATGGCCAGCCCATCGCGACCGTGCCCAACTTTCCTTATGGAGATTCATTGGTAGCGCGCGGCAAGCGTGGCGAAGTTTGGGATGATGCAGCTCTCGATGCGTTCCTTGCCAATCCTGATAAATTCGCACCCGGTACGACGATGGTCATTTCGTCTGGAAATATTACCGATCCGGAACGGCGGCG
>CAZSJE010000199.1:0-3873 GCA_964606835.1 uncultured Sphingorhabdus sp. | reverse complement strand
ACTAGCACAACGGTTTTCGAGACCGCCCCGTTCGACCACTCCGGCATCTGTCCGCGCAACCGAAAGGAGCATTGGTCAGACCCGAAAAGGGCAGCCCCGTGCGGCAGAGCGCGGCCATTAGCGAATGATTGGGCCTTTGCCAAGGCCAAGGTTGAAACTTTGCGCGGGCCTCGCAATATAAGGCCAATGAATGCGAATCCCAAAACCCCGATCATGGCGGAGGCCCGCTTTGCCATTGGCGATGTGGTGCGTCACCGTATATTCGACTTTCGTGGCGTGGTCTTCGATATCGATCCGGTCTTCGCCAATAGCGAGGAATGGTATCAGGCCATCCCGGAGCAAGTGCGGCCGCGCAAGGACCAGCCATTTTATCATCTGTTCGCGGAAAATGCTGACAGCAGCTATATCGCCTATGTCAGCCAGCAGAATTTGCTGCCGGACGCCGATCATGGCCCTGTCAACCATCCGGCGATTGAGGGTTATTTCGATGAATTCGGCAATGGCCGCTATCCGCTGAAACGCAATATGCGGCAGTAGTCAGGTCGTTGGTTTCATGCCCCTGATCCAGTCTTCCAGCAATTTGATCCCCTCATCATGCGCCGTGGCGCGGCCCAGTTCTGGCATAGCGATGCCCGGATCGGTGCTTTTCAACCGGTAGATCAGGATCGAGCGTTCCGGGTGGCCGGGGTCGATTACAAAATCCAAGTTACCGCTTCCCCTCCCCGCCGCCACCGGACGTTTGCCGATGCCAAGCGCGGGATTGGTTACCGCATGGCCATCAAAGAACAGGCCACTGTTGCTCGCCGAACCTGCGGGCTTGTGACAATGGCCGCAATTGACGCGGAGGTAGGAAAGCGCGCGCTGCTCCACCGTTCCGGTCTTGGCATCGTTCCAGACGGCTTCGCGCGTGGACAACAGCTTGGCGAGTTTCTTGGCGTCGGCTGCCTGTGAAAAAATCATGTTGTTGGCAACGGGCCCAATGGGCGTAATCGCATCATTGGTCGAATGGCACTGCTTACACTGGTTCTTGTTCGGTACCGCATAGCTGATATCGATCGCCTCGCCATTGGGCTTCTTGAACGAGATTGGCATACGCGTCCCGCCCAGTTTCAGTTCGGCATCCTTGCCGTCCGCCCGCCAGACATAGGGAAGTGCCGCCCAGCCCTCCGCACGGTGGATCAGCAGGCGAGTCTCAATGATGTTCAGCTTGCCGCCAGCGTCGGGATAGCCGAAGCTTTTGATCAGAGCGGTGCCGACCGGAAACTGCAGGCGGCCTTCGGCATCGACCGAAATCGCTCCACCCTTGGGCAATGAAATGAAACGTTGTTTCTCCGCGTAATCTGAAAACAGCGGCGTCCCAAGCGTATAAGGGATAAGGCCCGCTACCGGCTTGTCCGCGCCACCATTGAAAAACCCGAAAGCCGATAGCAGCGGCGGGTTGGCCTCCGCCACCTGTGCCTCACTGCTGCGCGCAGCCAGCGCCAGTATCAAACAAGCACAGGCAAGCAAAAGCGCACGCATCAGCGGACGGCAGCCTCCATCGATTCGGGCAAGACGATCTTGGGTAGCTCAGTGGGCACCCCGTTTGGCGGTGGCAGCATGCTGGGTTGCGCGGTTTCCGGCGAGGCTTTCAAATCGGCCAGGCCAAGCGACAGCGCAGGGACAACGTCGCCAACATAGGGCCTGGCTTCCTCACCACCCGTGCCATCCCAGAATATTGGCGGCAACGAGCCACCCAGGGCCTTTGCCAGTTCCGCGCCACCCGGGATTTTGGGATCAAAGCCAGCCTTTTCATGCTGGTTGCCCCAGATCGCAACGCCCTTTGCAATCGGATCATATTTGGGATCCTCGAACGGATAGCGATAGCCGATGACCATCACATTGGCCGTGCCGTTTTGCCCAAGCATATTGTCGAACACATGGACATTCTTGTTCGCCATGACCAGCACCCCTGTGCCGGTCGGCACATTGGCGACAATATTGCCCTTTGGCGCAAAATTGGGCGTGGAATTGTCGACGACGACATTTTCGAAAATGCGCACATTATGCCCGCCCATTTGCGGCAAGTTGGGCAGATCGAACACCAATATGCCGCCGGTGTTCTTGGTCGCCAGATTGTCGTGGACATCGGCGTTATAGCTGTTCTCGATCTCGATCCCGGCGACATTTTCCAGCGCCAGTGAATTGCGCACGATGATGTTTTGCGACTGGCCGACATAGATGCCTGCATCGGACGCGCCGCGCACCATCACATTGTCGACCAGCACATCCTTGCTTTCGACCGGGTAGATGCCATAGGCGCCATTGGTTTCCTTCGCCCCGCCGGTCCATTCGACGCGTAGCTTGTGATAGACAATGCGGTCAGCACCCTTCGATTTGATGCCGTCGCCCTTGGTGTTCTCGACCGCAAAATCGCGCAGAACCACGTCGTCGGAGGTAACCAACAGCCCCTCGCCCGCGCCCAGCTGGCCGGAGAAATCGAGAATGGTCTTGCCTGTCCCCTGCCCCTTTAGGGTCACCTTGGCGACATCGAGCGACAGGCCATCGGTCAGCTTGAACCGCCCTTCACCGAGTTCGATAACGTCGCCCGGTTCGGCGACAATCAGCGCCTCTTGAAGCTTTGCCTGTCCGTCCGCAGCGGCGACGGAAATGGTCTTTGCCGCAAGCGGCGACGAAAGCGCAGCGATGGCCGCAGCGGTTGCGATTATCCTCATCCTCATGAGCCTAACGATGCCTGATGAATGCGGGCTTGCCAAGCGCCAAGAGCGGTGAACAGAAAATGCTCCCCAAATGAAGTCGTCATCCTGAACTTGTTTCAGGATAACGCACCATCGTCGCCCGCTATGCTGAAACAAGTTCAGCATGACGAATTTTGGGAGGTCAGGGTGTATCGCCCAAAATCCACGCCACCCCGGCATCCGCATGGATTTCCGCACTGTCATAAATCGGCAGGATATTAGCCCTGGTATCGACGATCATTCCCAATTCGGTGCAGCCAAGCACCACCGCATCCGCACCATCCTTGTCGATATCGGTCAGCATGGTTTTCAGCGTGCGTTCCGAATTGCGCACTGCTTGGCCCGCCATCAGCTCCTCATAAATGATCCGGTCGAGCTCATCGACATCCTCCGCCTCCCAGGGGAGGAGCGTCACGCCGTGCTTCACCAACCGCTGCCTGTACCAGCTTTCCGCCATCACATTGCGCGTGCCGATCAGCGCCGCCGATTTGACACCGTCGGCCTTCATCTTTTTGCCCACACTGTCGGCGATATGGATCACCGGCACCGAAACCGCGGCAGCAACCTTGTCGTGCACCTTGTGCATGCTGTTCGCGCAGATCAGGATTGCGCCAGCACCGCCTGCTTCGATCCGCTGGGCCGAGCCGATCAGCACATCGGCAACTTTGCTCCAGTCATCGTCAGTTGAGGCGCGCGCAATATCGCAGAAATCGAGACTGTCGAGCAGCAGCGGCGCGCTGCACAGGCTGCCGGTGGTCCGCTGCACCTGCTTGTTGATCCGGCGGTAGTAAAATTCAGTGGAATACCAGCTCATCCCGCCGATCAGGCCCAGTTTGCGCATTCAAATACCCTTAAAACAAGAACCCGTCTCCCCGGCGAAGGCCGGGGCCCATCCAATCTCTCGGATTAGACCAACAGGCGAGATAGGCCCCGGCCTTCGCCGGGGTGACGATAATTGGGACCGCGCTATAAAATAAGCGTCAGTGCTGCAAGGCCTTCACAATATCCTCGACCATTTTCTTCGCGTCGGCGAGCAGCATCATCGTCTGGTCCATGTAGAACACGTCATTATCGACCCCGGCATAGCCCACGCCGCCCATGCTGCGCTTGATGAAGAACACGGTCTTGGCCTTGT
>CAZSJE010000198.1:0-3878 GCA_964606835.1 uncultured Sphingorhabdus sp. | reverse complement strand
GACATTTTCGGTATCGGCGCGGATCGCGGAGATGGTGTTGGACATAAGGTCGGCGGCGAGCGCAGTTTCATCGACCGAGGCGGTGATCATGGTAACCGTCTGCGCCTGATCTTCCATCGCGCGACGGATGCGTTCGGCGCTGCGATGGACATCCTCGACGGTCGAGCGAATCGAGACGTTCGATTCGACCGAAGCCTTGGTCGCGGACTGAATTGCGGAGATTTTTTCAGCAATCTCGTCGGTAGCTTGCGCGGTCTGGTTGGCGAGGCTTTTAACCTCCTGGGCGACCACGGCAAAGCCGCGACCCGCTTCGCCTGCGCGGGCTGCTTCAATGGTCGCATTGAGCGCGAGCAAATTGGTCTGTCCGGCAATGTCGCGGATCAGCCCCAGGATCGATTCAATCGACTTGGATTGTTCGGACAAAGTGTCTGTCGCCTCGACCGCTTCCTGCGCGCGTTCGGTGGCGCGGTTGGCGACTTCGGCGGCCAATTCGACCTCACTACGCGTGTCCTCGATCGCGCGGATCAGCCCAGCAGCCGTCTGGGCTGCCTCACGCATCGCAACGGCAGATTGTTCGGACGCCGTGGCAACTTCGGAGGCCTTGCTGAGCATGCCTTGCGCAACCGAGCTGCTGCCAATCGCCTGCGTGCGCAGGACATTGGCCTGTTCGGAGATATCGGCTGCGGTCGAGCCGATATCGCTTTCGAACTGGCTGGTGTAGCCAGCCTGCTTTTCCTGCATCAGCTGGCGCTGGTAATGGGCAAAACAGGTGGACATGATCGCTAGATCGGTCGTGGTGAAATCCGTGATGGCCTTTACCAGCCGCAAATAATCGGACGAGCTGCGATCCATGCGTTTGCCGAGCGAGCGGTAATAATGGATGTTGGCCCTGGACGATGCAGCAAGGACATCGGAGAGCGAAATCTGCCTTTTGCAAGCATCGATGACCTGCGCCATCAGTCCGCCGCGCCAGCTTTTGCCAGTGGCATCTGCCATCCGGGCGGCGATGAAACCGGCGGTGCGCTTCACCATTTCTGCGTGGTGTGCGGGATTTTCCAACTCGCTAAATTTGCCCAGCTTGACCCAATAATCCCAATAAGCCGCAGAGATTTCAGGCAAATCTTCTTCGATAATTGCCAGCACTTCAGCGCAATTGGTGGCCAGATCGCCGTCAAAGTCGAATTTGCGAACTACGCCTTCGACCTCGTCGGCCAGCGCTTTTTCCAAATCGGACATCCGTAACTCCCGCTTTTCTGCTGTATTGGCAAGCCATGTTCAACGGAAGTTACATATGCCCGAATGGTTAACGCTGCGTTATCCATGCGCGCCGATTTCGCAATTGCCTGCCCCTTGCGTGGGGCCGACAAAGCGGTAAAGAGCGACGCAAATCATTACAGGGAGAGACGCCCACATGGCGCAAAATCCGAACAGGCCGCTATCGCCGCATTTGCAAATCTATCGCTGGAGCCCCACAATGGCCGCATCGATATTTCACCGCGCCACCGGCTTTATGCTGGCGACGGTGGGAATGCTGGCGCTGATTTGGTGGCTGTACGCGATTGCGACCGGACCAGAGGCCTATGCGACCTTCCAGAGCTATACGATTTCGGCGGGCAAGGAAGCGACTGGATGGCAGGTGGCCAGCAACTGGTTGTTTCGCCTGCTGGCGCTTGCCGTGACCTGGAGCTTTTTCCAGCATTTCTTCTCAGGCCTGCGGCATTTGCTGATGGATATGGGCGTCGGCTATGAACTTGGCGCCACCCGCAACTGGGCCTGGGGCGTGTTCATTGCCTCGACGACCGCAACAACTTTGGTTGCGCTGCTCGTCGCTTCGCGTTTTTTGGGGGTTTGAACGATGGGTAACGGCACAGGTATCGGCAGGGTCCGAGGGCTCGGCTCGGCAAAGCATGGCAGCAAGCACTGGATCGATCAGCGCTTTACCGCGTTGGGCAATTTGTTGCTGACAAGCTGGTTGGTGGTCTCGCTGCTGCGGCTTCCGAATTTTGAATATGAAACGCTCGCGGCGTGGCTGGCACAGCCCTCGGTTGCAGTGCCGATGATGCTGATGCTCGTCAGCATTTTTGCGCATGTGAAGCTGGGCCTGCAGGTTCTTATCGAGGATTATGTCCATGACGAGGGCAACAAGCTCGCGGCGCTGACGCTGCTCAACTTTTATGTGATCGGTGCGGGCGCATTCGGCCTGTTCATGGTCGCCAAACATGCCTTTGCTGGAGTTCCCGCCTGATGTCGGAAGCGTACAAGATTATCGATCACACCTATGACGTTGTCGTTGTCGGCGCGGGCGGTTCGGGCCTGCGTGCCACCATGGGTGCGGCAGAGGCGGGGCTGAAGACGGCTTGTGTGACCAAGGTGTTTCCGACGCGCTCGCACACCGTCGCAGCGCAGGGCGGGATTGCGGCGTCGCTGGGCAACAACTCGCCCGATCACTGGACCTGGCATATGTATGACACGGTCAAGGGGTCGGACTGGCTGGGTGACCAGGACGCGATCGAATATATGGTGCGTGAGGCTCCCGCTGCGGTCTATGAGCTGGAACATGCGGGTGTACCGTTTTCGCGCAACGACGACGGTACCATCTACCAGCGGCCCTTTGGCGGGCATATGCAGAATATGGGCGCTGGCCCTCCGGTGCAGCGCACCGCTGCCGCCGCCGATCGTACCGGCCATGCAATGCTGCACGCGCTGTACCAGCAAAGCCTGAAATATGATGCGGATTTCTTCATCGAATATTTCGCGCTCGACCTGATCATGGAAAATGGCGAGTGCCGCGGCGTGATCGCTTTGTGCATGGAGGATGGCAGCATCCACCGCTTCAAGGCGCATTCGGTGGTGCTGGCGACCGGCGGCTATGGCCGCGCCTATTACACCGCAACCTCGGCACACACCTGCACTGGCGATGGCGGCGGCATGGTGCTGCGCGCCGGACTGCCATTGCAGGATATGGAGTTCGTACAGTTTCACCCGACCGGCATTTATGGCGCGGGCGTGCTGATCACCGAAGGTGCGCGCGGGGAGGGCGGCTACCTGACCAACAGCGAAGGCGAGCGCTTCATGGAACGCTATGCACCGTCGGCCAAGGATCTCGCGTCGCGCGATGTGGTCAGCCGCTCAATGGCGCTGGAAATGCGTGAAGGGCGCGGGGTAGGGCCGGAGAAGGACCACATCTACCTCCACCTCGATCATATCGATCCCAAGGTGCTGGCCGAACGGCTGCCGGGGATCACGGAAAGCGGCAAGGTGTTTGCAGGGGTCGACCTGACGCGCCAGCCGCTGCCGGTGACGCCGACCGTGCACTATAATATGGGCGGCATTCCTTGCAATTTCCACGGGCAGGTCGTGACCAAGGTTGGCGACGATCCAGAGGTAATTGTTCCCGGGCTTTACGCCGTGGGCGAGGCGGCGTGCGTTTCGGTGCACGGCGCAAACCGGCTGGGGTCCAATTCGCTGATCGACCTGGTGGTCTTCGGTCGCGCTACCGGCCTGCACCTGAAAGAAACGCTGAAGCCCAATGCGCCGCACAAGGCTTTGCCTGCGGACAGCGCCGACCTGGCACTCGCGCGGCTGGACCATTTCCGGAATGCCAAGGGCGGCTCGCCCACGGCGCAGGTGCGGCTGGAGATGCAACGCACGATGCAGAAGCATGCGGCGGTCTTCCGCGATACCGAACTGCTGGCAGAGGGCGTCACGCTGATGCAGGCCGCCAACAAGCGGCTCGCCGACGTGCATGTCAGCGACACCTCGCTGATCTGGAACACTGACCTGGTCGAGACGCTGGAACTCGACAATCTGATGGCGCAGGCGGTGTGCACGATGGAATCGGCCAACGCGCGCAAGGAAAGCCGAGGCGCGCACGCGCA
>CAZSJE010000197.1:0-3881 GCA_964606835.1 uncultured Sphingorhabdus sp. | reverse complement strand
GAAAATTTCGAATATGCCCGCCGTCTTTGCGCCCATGGCGCGCCGGTAGAGCTGCACAGCTATCGAGGGGCCGTCCATGGTTTCAACGCGGTGCCTAGGGCCAAAGTTAGCAAACGCTTTGCTGCAGATTTCGCGGCAGCGGTGACGCAGTGTTTTTTCCCTGAAAGCTGAACAATTTGCAGGGGCCCGCCACGGAACGGGTGCGGAACAGCCCAGTTTTCCGTCACTTCTGGTTTCGCCCAAATTAACATAACGACAAACTAACGCTTGACTCGCCACCCCGTCAGCGTGCATTTTACAGGCTCACTTCAGGTCGCCTGCCGACGCAAAATTGCGCGGAAAGCATGTTTTGGATCTAATCCGACGTGGGGGATGGCGATTGGCTTTGCAGCCTGGTTCTATTGGTGTGTTCGGCTTCGACGCAGTGCTGCTTGCGCGCATTGAGCAGCTGCTCGATGATATGCAATTGCCGGTCACGCTTACGGCGGTAACAACCGATAGCAGAGGCAGCGCAAACTGCTCGCTGATTGTCATGGCGCACCCTCGCGCAATGGAAACCATAAGCGAGGTCAAAGCCAGCCACCGTTCAACGCCGCTAATCGTCATCGGCAGGGATAGCAGTCAGCAGGTGGCGATCGCAGCGGTCAAGGCGGGAGCCGACGATTATCTGTGCGACAACCGCTGCGACGCCGAATTGATCGACCGGCTGGCGCTGCATCTTCCAAAGGGCACGCGGCGATGTGCCATCGTCGAAAGCGCCAGCGCCGCCGAACATGGCTGGATTGGCAGCAGCGCTGCAGCACAACGCATCTGGGCGACCACAGTGAAAGTCGCACCGAGCCGAAGCACCATATTGATCGAGGGACAGACCGGCGTCGGCAAGGATGTGATTGCGCTTGCACTCCACCGGCTAAGCGACCGGGCGAAAAAGCCGCTGGTAACTATGAACTGCGCGGCGATCCCCGATGCGCTGATCGAGGGGGAGCTGATGGGCTATCGCAAGGGTGCCTTTACCGGGGCGCTCAGATCCTATGACGGCAAGTTCAAGCTGGCGCATGGGGGCACATTGTTTCTGGACGAGGTCGGTGAACTGAGCCTGTCAGCGCAGGCAAAGATATTGCGTGTAATCGAGGCCCGGCGGGTATGCCCGTTGGGCGCGGCGCAGGACAGCGAGATCGATGTCCGCATCGTCGCTGCGACCAACCAGAATCTGGAGCAGGCGGTAAAGGATGGCCGCTTCCGCTCCGACCTTTATTACCGGTTGGCCGTGGTCCGGTTGAACATCCCGCCGCTGTCGGCGCGGCAAGCGGACATTGCCGCGATCGCCGCGCATTTGCTCGGCACCATTGCTGCGGACAATGGCATGGCGGCCCCCGTAATGGACGCCGATATGGTCGAGGCTCTCGAAGCGCATGAGTGGCCCGGCAATGTCCGCGAGCTTCGCAATGCCCTGGAGCATGCTCTTGTGACTGCCGACAACCCGGCTGCCTTGCGCGCAACTGACTTGCCTTTCCACTTACAGTCTTCGTCACGACCGCTCATCGCAGTGGAAAGCTGCGATGAGCGTGCGACCTTGATCGATGCCCTCATTCGCCATTCGGGACGAAAGAGCGATGTTGCCAGGAGCCTCAATTGCTCGCGCATGACGCTCTACCGGCGGCTGGAACGTGCGGGCCTTGACGCGGAAACGATCGCCGCCACGGTCGCCTGAGCGACTGTCACAACTGTAACGCGGTGCCGGCTTCCCTGTTACAGTTTTCTGTAACAGGCAGCGTTACACGACCATATTTTATCTCATGAAAACAGAACTCTAAGTCTTGGCATCGCTCTTGCAATGCTGTCAGCGAAGCCAGACGAGAGGTATGGATGACAGAAGCGGCCAAACCGCTCGACAACAAAATCACCAACGGCGCGGACAGCGCCGCGAGGCGTTATGTCAACCATATCGCACTCGATTTTTCCCTGTCCGAAGTGCATATCGACTTTGGACAAGCCTTTGTCGGTAACACCGGCCCCGTGGCGCAATGTCGGTTGGTGACCAGCCCGGTGCACCTGCGGCAAATGAACAGCGAAATCGCCCAGACCATCACCCGCTATGAAACGCGCTTTGGCAACATCCCGCTAAGCGACAATGATGGAGAGGCCAATGGCTAGCCTTTCCGCGATCCACAATATCGGCGAAAGCATTGTGCAGTTGCTGCGCAACCGTCGCGGCATATTGGCGGCGGAAAACCGGCTGGGGCCGATCCCGGCTGCGGAAAATATCCTGCAGGTCAGCCTCTCGACGCTCGCCGGAACCCCGCCAACGGCCGGGATCGCGGTTACCTGCTATCATGTCAGCTATTCGGACCACACCTTGGCCAAGGTACCAACCGCCGATCCGGCGACGACGCATGGCATTTCGCTGGAGCTGAACTATTTGATCAGCAGCTGGAGCACCAATGCCGCTGTTGAGGCCGCGCATATCAGCTGGGCGATGCTGGAGCTCAACCGCTATCCGACGATGGACCGGGCGATGCTCGTCGAGCCCGACAGCTGGGGCCGCGACGAAAGCCTGCAGATCGTCCCCGAAAATGTCGCCGCGGAACAGCTTTTCCGGATTTGGGACTCGCTGAAGATGAAGCACCGGTTGAGCGCGCTTTTCAAAGTCCGGGTGGTGCGTATCGGCTATGGCCCGGTCGCCGATGCACCACCCGTAGTCGCATCGCGGATGAGCTTTTCGCATGGCGATGTCAGCACGGAGGCGCAGTTCGTCTGATGCAGATGCTCTCGCCCGACCTGCTCGACCGCCGCGCGATCGCCCTGATCGAGCTGGTCGATTATGCAGGACGTCGGGTCGATGCGGCGGCGCAGTTGGAAGGGCCGGGCCTCAAATTTTTTGGCAAGGGCAATGGTCGTTTCGCTTTGCTCGAAGCTCCCGATTTTGCCGAGTATAGCGCCAGTTTCCCTGATCCGCCGCAGGCCCCAGCGGTGGGCAGCAAGACCATCGGCATCGACATCATCGTAGCCGACCCCGCCTATATGTCGCGCCGAGCCGAACTGAAATTGCCGCGCAGCGCCGACCCGGCAACGCGCGAAGACGCAGACAGCCTGTTCCAGCCGCTGCGCCTGACGCTGCTGCCTGCAACCGATGCGCCGGTCCCCGCCTCTGCCGCTGCATTGCGCGTTACGGTGACACACAAGACCAACAAGAAGCTGGTCGGCAATGCGCTGGTCCGCGTCAAATCGGCGAACGGCAAATTTGCTGCCACCGGCATGACGGACCTTTCGGGCGAGGCTCTGTTGCTTATCCCCTATTTCCCGATTTCCTTCACCACCGGTGGAGCGAATGTCGAGGATTCGCTGGCCGCGACCGCTACCGTCGTCGCCAACCCGGCGCAGGTCGAACTGACCGATCCGGCCGAGCTGGCGGTCAAGAAAATGGCGCGCGGCGGCGCGCCCTTACTCGCCGATCCGGACAAGATCGGCGCTGCCTTTCCTGCCCCCGCAAGCGGCACCGCCCTGCGTCTGTCGACGCGGCGGGTGGCGTCGCTCGCCATGGAATGGACCCCGCCATGAGACCTTCAATTTTCCCTAACCGAGTAAGCTCGGCCCCGTTTCGGCCACATATAGGAGGAAGTCATGCCTGAATATCTCGCTCCAGGCGTTTTTGTCGAAGAAACCAGTTTCCGCGCCAAGTCGATCGAAGGCGTCGGCACCAGTACGGCAGCGTTCGTCGGCATGACCGCGCGCGGCCCGACCGCGCATCGCAACACCGACCCAATGCCGCCGATGCTAACGAGCTTTTCCGATTTCGAACGTTATTATGGCGGGATCGACGATTTGCAGGTGGGCGGAAAGCCAACGCGGAACTTTCTGGCACAATCGGTCGCGGCCTTTTT
>CAZSJE010000196.1:0-3918 GCA_964606835.1 uncultured Sphingorhabdus sp. | reverse complement strand
CGCATCCTGCCACGTTCCAGACAAGGCTTTTGTTCCATTGGACGCAGCGGCCATCCAGTCAGATGGAAGTGCGATCGTCGCCAGAACAGTTCCGGAATCTGCTGCTGCACAGTTGGCAGGCACCGCGCCGCTGCGAATTTCCATCGTCGGAGACACGCCGATTGTCGTTTCAATTACATCAAGCTGCGCATTGCGCACGGCGACAGAGTATTGAAGTGCCATTTTGTCCTATCCTTGATCCAGCGCCCCAAAGCGCGATGCAAAATCCTGTGTTGGCGTCTCAGCCTTCTTCTCACCCGCAACCGCTGGATCACCCCCTTCCTCGTCTGTGGTGAGAGATACAGGCTTGGCCCAGATGGGCTCTTTGCCCGGTGTCCAAATCCGATCCTTGCGATCAGGCTCCAACATCAGCCGTCCGGCTTCGGTGTAGCCCAGAAGGTCCAGCGTCTCATTGTCGCCGTTCCTGACCCATTTTCCTTCGATCAGCGTTTCGTTGAACAGTTCCTCGAAATGCCGGTCCATGAAATTGGCCGGGAAGAAAATCTGTCCCGGTGAACCATCGCTGATCGCCAAATCTTCCAGCGCATCCTCTTTCAGCTTATGAACTCCCAGCAGATGCAGGGTGACGACCGGCTCAACTGCCTTGCCTTCCGAGTCCTTGGATATTTTGGCCGGTGTCGGCGACAGGTGAGGGGCTTTCGTTGTGGTCGATCCCTTTATGCACCGCACCCGCTGCCACGCCCCCCACCGCTTCTTGTCCATCCGGCGGGCGAACTCATAGGCCATCCAGGTTATGTTGCCGTCCGAGGCGTCAATCGTGACTACAGCGACCGGCATGGCCTTTGTCGGGTCGCTCTGGAGCGGATATAGCCGGTCGATTTCCTCGACCAGCACGTTCCAGTCATCCTGAACCTTGCCGGGCGCGATGTCTCGCATGATGCCGTCGGCGTGCTGGCGCTGACGAATAGTGCGCCGGTCGATAATCCATGATCGCCGGTCGGTATCCCAGCCCCGCGTCATGATGTCGAACTTGCGTCCGCCAACGTCGATAGCCACGGTCAGGAATTTTACCCCCTCCGGGACTTCACCCATTCGATAATCGACCGGCTTTTGTTCGTCGCTATCACCGGCCAAGGTCCGCGTCCGTTCTTTGAGCGAACGAGCGTCGAGGCCAGACAGTTCGCCGACGCCTTCCCAGACCTCTCCGAAAGTGCGGATCAGAACTTGCCGCAGCTTGTCCGTCTTGCCGGTGCGCGCCCGGTGTTCAACCGCCCCTTCCAATTCGCGCGCCAGTTCCGACATCTGGACCTGCTTGGACATCAGAACGTGAATCCAAAAGCCGCGGGTCTTGTTCGTCTCCGCCTCGCCGATGATCCCGGCCATGATGTCGAGGCTCTGCCCCTTGTGCATGTATGCCCCGCTGTCGATCATTTCAGCGCGCTGCTTTTCGTCCAGCCCGGTGCCGCAGTGCGGGCAGGCCATGCAGGCTGTCCGCTCCGCAAGGCTCAGCCGGTCGTTGACCGGCGTTCCCTCTGGGGCCTTGTCGTAATGAAGCCGAAACCGAGGAATCTCTGGCCAGTGCTTTGTAGGATAGGGCGATGCGTGACCGCCACAATTCGAGCATTGCATCACGAAGATGCCTTGGCTGGACAAAACCCAAGCCGATGCGATTCCGCCGCTCCAGCCAATGTCTGGGTGCGCGCAGGCGTAAATCTTGCGATCATTGCCGAGCATCCGCTGCCGCTGCCGCCCTTGCTCCAGAAAGCTTGAGGCGAACTTTGGGTTGTAGCTGTCTGGCTCGTCGAATACGATGTAACCGGCCTGCCGGTTGGTCGTGGTCTTGGCCGACATGACCATGAGCTCGAATGTCTGGCTGCCGACCCGTTTCAGCGTGCCGGTGTTACCCTTCGCCCCCTCTCTGGGCAGCCGTGCCGCGACGGTGGAATGATCCTCCATCATCGGCTTGAGCGTCCGGTCGGCGTAGGACCGGACCTCTTCTGGCCCGGCCAGATACCACATCACATCGCTTGTCGGCCCAAAGTCGAGCCGTTTCAGCGCATGGTTCTCGGCAACCACCGTGCCGCCACATCGGCCAGGCTTCGGCACGATGATTTCGAACACGTTTGGATCGTCATGGTCATCCATGATCGGGACCAGATACGGCGTGAGTTCACGCGACCATGATACCTTCTCGCCATCCGGCTTGCGGATGATGCGATGATTTTCCGAATATCCAATTGTTGAAATCGACTCTCGCGGCAACAGCCGGTCGAGCAACGGAAGCGCGAGATCAGCCGGTGAGTGGCAGAATTGGTGCGTTGAGAGCTGAAACGCCCTCTCTTCCAATTCTTGCCTGCTGTAAACGCGCACGTTGCTCCTCGATGAATTTACCGGCCTTTTCGTGAACGTCTGCCGTTACCTTGCGCAGATAGCCGTCCATTTCTGCCCGGACATTGGGGGGCAACTTACCGTTGGGATCGGTTTTGGTTTTGACGCCCAAAATGCCGGAAACGACCGCCTCATTGTAACCCTCCAGAAAGGCGATCATTTCCTCGGTCGGCGTATATTTTCCCTGTTCTTTGGCCGCTGCTTCGACTGTCAGCGTCATGTTGATAAGCGATTTGGTCTCATCCAGCGTCGCGGCCCGCTCGGTGTCCGGCAGGTCCACGCCGATCTTGCGCCGGATTTCCACATTGTCTGAAATTAAACTTTCGGATTGCTGGGTCGCTAGAACAACCAAAGCCCGAAGCGTTCGCCGCGGATTGAACTCATACCGTGAACCTTGCCCGCCGCGCCGCAGATTGTGCGGGTCATCTAGGGTCGGATAATCATTCACCCATTTGCGGACTGTTGGCCATGAAAAACCCAGAAAGTCCGTGAACAGCTTTTGCTTCTCGAAAAAGAAATCGTCTTCGAACTCCGCTTCAGCCCGCCTGAGCAAAGACTGAAAGCGGTCGAGATTTTTTGCCAGTTCGTTCGTTTTTTTCACTTCAGGCTTCCCCGGCGGCGCGCAGAAAGAGAGGAGATATGCGAAAGGACCGGAGAGTCATCCGCCGCCGAGGAACTGTCAATTTCGTGAGATTGGCAGAAATGCGCGCTTTCGTGAGGCGCAACTACCATTGGGATGAGACTGCTATTTTTTTTGTTCCCGTCCGTCAAGCGCATTTTTGCAGTTCCTCTCTGGCGTCTACCAGTTGGTCCAGCATGTCCTTGAGCAAGACCAGCCTTTTCGATGACCGCATTCGGGAAAAGCGAATGGCGCGGCTCGGAGGAATGTCGTGTAAAACCACGGCGTCAAAGAAGCGCATGTGCGCCGCAGTCATCCGCTGCCTGACAAAGCGAAACTCATCTTGGGCCTGCAACTGTCGATCTGAAAAGCGCGCCATGTCCGCCGGGGCAAAGAAAACTTCCTTGCCATAATCGCGGGAAGCGATGTTGCCGAGAAATCCGCACTGTTCATGGCAATCGGAATACCAGGTTGCGGCCGTGAATTGCTCCGATGAGATTTTGCCAGACCGGACCATGCGCGCAACCTGAGGCACGAGCACTCGCCGGACTGTCATGGTGCGGATGTCGTGCTGGTGCGCCAACGCGGCTTCCACAGGCTCGAACCAGGCCTGCGCCAAGAGTTCAGGCGTGGGGTCCAGTTTCAGATAGGCCAACGCTGTGTCGTCGCCGTTCTCGGCCCTCTGGCGAGCGTCAATCCGTGCGCGCTCCGCTGCTTCATCGGCCTGCATTTGACGAACGAGTTCCGATTCCCGGCCACGCTGTTCGCCGTCGGCATACTGCGCGGCTCGATAGCGACGAAGCCAATGCTCTCGAAGCTTTGGGTCGATTATCGCATCGAACAGATCGGCCAACTCGTCCTTAACGCTCGTCATTCTCGCCCCCCTGTGGACTGCGCGGCCCATATGCGGT
>CAZSJE010000195.1:0-3945 GCA_964606835.1 uncultured Sphingorhabdus sp. | reverse complement strand
CAGCCACCCGCCTGCGCGTCGATGTAAAAGCCGTCGGTCTTCCCCGACCAGCTATGCGCTGGGTTCCACCAATCCTTTGGCGCGATCAGGCGTTTCCAGACCTCTTCGGGCTTGGCGAGGACCTCTGCGGTATGGCCGCTGACAAAGCCGGTTTCGCTCTGACTTTTGATTTCAGCCGCGGCAGGCTGCGCTACGAAAAGGCCGGTTACGGCTAGCAGGATAGATTTTTTCATGGGGCCCGGAATAGCGCCGATGTCCCACCAGCGGCAATATCTATTCGGCAGGCGTCAGCTGGGGGCGGCCAGAATGGCGCAGCTGCCGCTGGGCGGGATCCTCGATCCATATGTGCAGCAGGTGGGCGAGCGCGGTCACTGCAATCAGAGCGACGGCGGTGGCAGCCAACAGTGACAGCCCTGCCCCGGCAAACTGGTCGATCAGCACATAGCCGACATATTGGTGAATCAGGTAAAGCGGGTAACTGATCGCGCCGAGCCAGAGCAGCAGCGGACGCGAGAGAAAGCGCAGCAGGCCACCGGTCATTGCCCAGAAGACGGCAATGGTTCCCGCCGCGACGATCGCCGCCGAGCTTCCCGACAGCGCGGCTATGGCAATAAGCACTGCATGCCAGCTCGCCGCGCGCTGCCAACCCATCAGGCCGCTATAGTAGCGGTAATGGATCATGCCGATGGCAAAGAGCGGTATGTACTCAAGCGCCAGCATCCGCGATGCCCATACAGGGAAGAGGCCAGTCGTTGCCTGCACCATGTGCAGCGCCAGCCAACCAGCAAACACCCATTCCAACTGCATTAATAGCCTGAAATGCAGCACTGCCGCCATGACCAGATAGAAAGACAGCTCGATGCTCAAGCTCCAGTAGGAGCCATCAACCGACTGGATGTCGAACCAATAGTGCAGCATCGTTGCGTTCGCCAGCGCCTCGGGCGGCGTCACCATCAGCTTGCTTGCCCCGCCGAGCGCAACCGCAGCCATAGTTATCGCCATCGCCGCCCAATAGACCGGGAACAACCGGCTGAACCGCGCCCAGGCAAAGGCTGTGACACTCTCGATCCGCTCAAGCGTCATGCAAATGACGAAACCCGAAATCGCGAAGAAGATCGAAACCCCGTGATGGCCCCAGCCGAACAACAAGGGTAGCTCGCCATGCGCCGGGTTATACTGCACATATTTGTAATTGAAGTGGTAGAGGAGCACGCAAAGCGCCGCGACGCCGCGCAGTGCGTCCAGCTCGGGCAACCGGTCAGGTTTTTTCAGACCCTCGTCCATGCTCGAAGGTTTGCCATGGAAGTTCGAAAAAAGCGTTTACCGCTAATAAAACCCCTCCCCTTGGGAGGGGCAGCCGCCCCGTCGGGCGGCGGCGAGGGCAGTGTTTGCTTTAGGCCCCCTCCGCCTCGCTCCGCTCGGCACCTCTCTCAATGGGGGAGGATTTAATTTGCCAAAATGGCGTCGATCGCCTCGGTGACCTCGGCGATGCTGGCCATGCCGTCTACGCGGCTAACAAGCCCCCGCGCTTCGTAGATCGGCAGGATTGGCGCAGTCTTGTTACGATATTCGGCCATGCGCGTACGCACCGTCTCTTCGTTGTCGTCGGGGCGGCGTTTGAATTCGGCTGAACCGCATTTGTCGCATACACCCTGGACAGCAGGCAGTTTAAAGCGATCATGATAGCCCTCACCACAATTGGCGCACGTGTAGCGGCCGACGATGCGGTCGACGAGTGCGTCCTCATCGACTTCCAGCTCGATCACATGGTGCAGTTCCCGGTTGCGCGCCGGAAGCAGCTGGTCGAGCAGTTCCGCCTGCTTTGCAGTGCGGGGATAACCGTCGAAGATCAGACCGCGTTCAGCCGGGATCGCATCCATATGCTCCCCCAATATTTCGGCCATCAATTCGTCTGGGAAGAATTTACCCGCCTTCATGATCTCGTCGGCCATTTTGCCGACATCGGTTCCGGCCTTCACCGCCGCACGCAAGATGTCGCCAGTCGACAGCTGGACCATGCCATGCTCTTCGACCAGCCGCTGCGCCTGCGTTCCCTTCCCCGCCCCCGGGGGGCCGAGCAGGATGATATTCAAGGCTTTGTCCATGGCGACGAACTCCCCTCAGTTCTTTGGCTTAGCGCGCGCGATTGCCCTTCAGCTTCGCCTTTTTCAGCAGGTCGCCATATTGATGCGCCATCAAATGCCCCTGGATTTGCGAGATCGTGTCGATCGTCACATTGACCAGGATGAGCAGGCTGGTGCCGCCGATCACGAAGAATTGCTGCTGCCCCGTCTGCCCCATCATGAAGTCGGGCAACACGCAGACCAGCACCAGATAGGCCGCGCCAACAACGGTGATGCGCGTCAGCACATAGTCGAAATAATCCTCGGTGTTCTTGCCGGGACGGATGCCAGGAATGAAGCCGCCAGCCTTTTTCAAATTCTCCGCCGTCTCTTCAGGATTGAACACCACGGCTGTATAAAAGAAGCAGAAGAAGGCGATGCCAAGGCCATACAGCAGCAGGTAGATCGGCTGACCGTGCTGCAGCATCGCAAGGATCTGCACCATGATATCGCCCGAAGCGCTGTCGGCGGTCACGCCTGCGCCGCCCAGCTGGCTGACCGTACCGGGCAGCAGCAGCAGCGACGAAGCAAAGATAGGCGGGATGACGCCTGCGGTATTGAGCTTCAGCGGCAAATGGCTGCGGTCGGCCTGCATCATGCCGCGCTGGCTTGCGCGCTTTGGATATTGGATCAGCACCCTTCGCTGGGCTCGCTCGACATAGCAGATGAGCAGTGTCAGCCCCACAAACATGGCCACGAAGCCTGCAATGATCATGGGATCGATCGACCCCGTCCGGCCGCCTTCGAGCAGGCTGGCCACCAGGCGCGGGATTTGCGCGACGATGCCCGCCATGATGATCAGCGAAATACCGTTGCCGATACCGCGCGATGTGATCTGCTCACCCAGCCACATCAGGAACAGCGTGCCGCCGATCAGGCTGATCGTGGCAACCACACGGAACATCAGACCCGGCTCGACCACTGCGCGGATACCGGTGGACGACGCCAGCGATTCAAGTCCTGCAGCAAGAAAATAGCCCTGCAAGGCGGTCAGGAAAACCGTGCCATAGCGGGTATATTGGTTGAGCTTCTTGCGCCCGCTTTCACCCTCTTTCTTGATCGCGGCGAGCGTGGGCGACAGCGAAGCTGCCAGCTGCACCACAATCGACGCCGTGATATAGGGCATCACGCCCAGCGCGATCAGGCTCATGCGCTCAAGCGAACCACCCGAAAAGGTGTTGAAGATATCGAGGACACCGCCCGCTGCATTGCTTTGATACAGCAGCGCCTGCGCCACAGGATCGACGCCCGGCAGCGGCACGAAGCTAAGCAAGCGGAAAACGATCAGTGCACCAATGGTAAACCAGATGCGCTTTTTCAGATCGTCGGCTTGGCCGAATTTCGAAAAATTGATGTTCGACGCCAGCTTGTCGGCTCTCGATGCCATGAAAACTGCTTTCCTTGATTCCCGATTGCGGCCCTAGGCCCTTGCCCCCGCGCAATCTACCCCGAAATATTCGCCTGGCCCTTTTACAAACCAAGCCCCGCAAACCCATATCGGATCGCGGGGCCGGTTAGACAAGTCCCTTAGGCCAATTCACTTGGCCTTCTTGGCGCTGCCCTTTTTCTCGGCTGCCTTTTCTGCAGCAGGCTTCACGGTCAGGATTTCCACCTTGCCGCCAGCCTTTTCAATCGCTTCGATGGCTGCCTTGGAGGCACCAGCGACCAAGAAATTGACCTTCGCGGTCAGTTCGCCCTTGGCGAGGATGCGGACGCCGTCCTTTCCACCGCGCGACAGGCCCGCAGCGCGCAGCGCCGCCTGGTCGATGGTGGCTTTGACGTCCAGCTTCTTCGCATCGATGAATTTCTGGATCATGCCCAG
>CAZSJE010000194.1:0-4088 GCA_964606835.1 uncultured Sphingorhabdus sp. | reverse complement strand
TCAAGGGCGGTAACATTCCGAAAGAATATATCCCGTCGGTTGAAAAGGGCATGCGCGAAACTGCAGAAAGCGGTTCGTTGATTGGCTTCCCGATCATCGATTTCGAGATTGAACTGTATGACGGTGCCTATCACGACGTCGACTCGTCGGCGCTGGCGTTCGAAATCGCAGGCCGTGCCGGAATGCGCGAAGGCGCGCAGAAAGCAGGCATCAAGCTGCTCGAGCCGATCATGAAGGTTGAGGTGGTGACGCCGGAAGACTTCATCGGCGATGTCATCGGCGACATGAACTCGCGTCGCGGCATGATCCAGGGCACCGACAGCCGCGGCAACGCGCAGGTTGTCGAGGCCATGGTGCCGCTCGCGAACATGTTCGGCTATGTCAACCAGTTGCGCTCCTTCACCCAAGGTCGCGCGCAATACAGCATGCAGTTCTCGCACTATGATGAAGTGCCGGCGAATGTGGCGGCGGAAGTCAAAGAGAAGCTGGCTTAAGCTATCATCTGTCCGGCAGTCGCCTGATCAAAACAGGCGGCTGCCGAGCGGTACTTCGCGGTCCGGCGCGAAAAGCACGACCGCTCCATTGGCGTCGGGAAAACCGAGCGTCAGAACCTGCGACATGATCTTGCCTATCTGTCGTGGCGGGAAATTGACCACTGCTGCGACCATCCGGCCCGGCAGATCCTCCAGCACATAGTTTTCGGTGATCTGCGCCGAACTCTTCTTGTGACCTATCGGCTTACCAAAATCGATGGTGAGAACGAAGGCGGGCTTGCGTGCATCGGCCAGCACCTCGGCAGCGATGATGCGGCCAATGCGGATATCGACTGCCAGAAACTGGTCGAAAGAAATGGTTTCGCCGGGCTTCGCGCCTTGTTGTGGTGTAAGGTGCATATCATCTCCTAATCGGGTCGCGAAACAAATGCGACGTTTTGGCAACAGGTGCGTAACAATCGGTTGCACCCGCTTTCCTTTTGGCATGATTTGAAGAATAACAGGAGTCTGAGGGAAGAACATCGCGGTGCCCAAATGCAAATGTGCAGGGGCCATCATGGCACAGGGAGAAAATGAGTGACCATCCTTACCAAACAGTTCCAGACCAAATCCTGGCTTGCCTGCGGTTGTGCCGCTTTGGCTTTGCTTGCTGTACAGCCTGCTTATGCACAGGGCGCCGACGATGCTACTGCAGAAGAAGCAGCCAAGGATGAAGGCATCATGGTCATCGGTTCGCGCCGTACCGACCGTTCGGCAACCGATTCCGCCTCTCCAGTCGATGTGATCGGATCGGAAGAGCTAACGGCTTCCCCTGCGGTTAACCTGCTTGATACGGTTCGCAATCTGGTACCGTCATTCTTCGTTCCCCAGAATACAATTTCGGACGCCTCCACATTTGTGCGTGCGCCATCGCTGCGCGGTCTGGGTGCCGACCAGATTCTTGTGATGGTCAATGGCAAGCGTTACAATCGGTCCGCGCTAGTCAACGTCTATACCGGGGCGGATACAGCCCTGTCGTTCGGTTCGCAGGGTGCCGACATCGGCAACATCCCGGCAATCGCGATCAAGAACCTGCAGGTGCTACGCGATGGCGCGACGGCGCAATATGGTGCGGACGCGCTGGCGGGCGTGCTCAATTACCAGATTCGCGACGACGAAGGCATTGAGCTGCAAGGTCTGTACGGCAAATATTATGAAGGCGACGGTGCCAGCAAGATCATTTCGGGCAATGCTGGTCTGAAAATCGGCGAGGGCGGCTTCATCAATATTTCAGGCGAATGGTATGACCAGAATGGGACGAGCCGCGGCGCGACCCGTGCAAGCGCGATTTCGCTTGCGGCGACCAATCCTGCGGTGGCCAATGCCATCCCAAATGCTTCACGGGGCTTGCCCGCACAAATCTGGGGCACGTCGCCCTCGGACGGATATAAGCTGTTCCTGAACGCATCGATCGACGTGGGCAGCGAAAGCCAGATATATGTCACCGGCAACCTGTCGCACAGCACCACCGACCAGAGCTTCAACTACCGCCTGCCGGTCACGCAGACGGGTCTGATCGTCAACGATGGCACTGGCACCCCCGCAACCCGCAGCCCCGGCCGCAATGGTGCATTCGCGCCCATTTTCGTAACGCCGTGTCCCGCTGGCAATGCAACCTGCCCGGCAGGCGGCTTTGTCAATACGCCGTCCGCAGCGTTCCCGCTGAACAATGGTGCCACCTTCAGTTTCTTGTCGATCTATCCGGGCGGTTTCACGCCGCGCTTCATCGGCAAAGTTGACCAGTCCTATGGAACCGCTGGATTTAAAGGAGAGACCGACAGCGGCTTCACCTATGACCTGTCGGCGACATTCGGGCGCAACTCGCTTGACCTTTCGATGACGGATTCGCTCAGCGCATCCTTCGGCCCGCAGAGCCAGACCAGCTTCAACTTCGGCAAATTGATCCAGAGCGAGCAGGTACTGAATGCCGATTTCACCTATCCGCTCGAGGCCGGCTTTGCGTCGCCGATCACGCTGTCGGCTGGGGCGGAGTTCCGCCGCGAACGCTACGAAAAGACGGTGGGCGATCTTCAGTCCTATGCGGCTGGCCCCTTTGCATCGCAGGTAATCTATAACCAGACGGCCCCGGGCGTTTACGCGCCCGCCGGCATTACCGCTACCCAATCGCCCGCAGCCAGTGGCTATGGCGGGGTTAGCCCGAACTTCGCCGGGGTGTCTACACAGTCCAGCTATGGCTTTTATGTTGGGGCCGAGGCCGACATAACCGAAGCGTTCACCGCTGGCGTCGCCGGACGGTGGGAGCATTATGACACCTTTGGCAGTGTCGTTGTCGGCAAGGCGAACGCTATCTACCGCGTATCGGACGCAGTCTCGCTGCGTGCGACTGTTGGTAATGGTTTCCACGCGCCTTCGCCGGGCCAGAACAACACCCAGGTCGTCACCACTAACTTCCTTGGCGGTAACCAGGTGCAGACCGGAACCTATCCGACCACCAGCGCCATCGCGCAATTCTATGGTGCGGGTTCGCTGAAGCCGGAACGGTCGACCAACTTTGGTGCAGGCATCGTGCTAAAGCCAGCGGACGCCTTGTCGCTGACTGTTGATGGTTACATCATCGACATCAAAAACCGTATCGGCATTTCGCAGAACTACACGGTGACCGCCGCGAATATCGCAGCCTTGCCGTCGCTGGCGACGGTCGGCCTTGGTGGCGTGGTAAACTATTTCACCAATGGCTTTGATGTGACGTCAAAGGGAATTGAGGCGGTGGCAAACTATCGCACCGAGGCGATGGGTGGCCCGCTCAACCTGACATTGGCTTACAGCTATAACGACCTGAAGCCAAAGAACATCAAGCTCTCCACCGCTGGTGCTCCGCTGGTGAGCCTGCAGCAGCAGTATAATATCCGGAACCTTGCCCCACAGCATCGTATAAACGCGTCGGCCAATTGGCAGCTCGGCGATTTTGCGATGAACCTGCGCGGCAACTATTACAGCAGCTGGTCGAACGCGCTGGAATATAACCTGCGGGCACCGCTGCCGACCGATACGACCGCTCCGCCGAGCCAGATCTTCGGATCGAAGTTCCTGGTCGATTTCGACATCAGCTACACCTTTGCGGAGCATTTCACTTTGACGGTGGGCGCGAACAACCTGTTCGACACCTATCCCGACAAGATCGCCGCATCGCCGGTCAATCCGATCTATGCCTTGTCCGGGGCGCTGAACGACGGCCAGATCTATCCGCGTTCGGGTGGTCCGTTCGGCATGAACGGTGGCTTCTACTACGCCCGTCTGCGCATCGATTATTGATCCGGCGGCAGAACTTCATAAAAACGGGCGAGGGGCAACCCTCGCCCGTTTTTTGTGGCAGTTTGGGGGGTAAGGGATGGACGCCGATTTCACACACCGCATCGCAACCGAGGACGACATCCCGGCGCTTCGTGCCGTGATGGCGCGCGCCATTGCGCAATTGCAGTCAGACTTCCTGACACCCGAACAGGTAGCGGTCAGCAGCCGGACAATGGGGCTCGATACGCAATTGGTCAGCGACGGCACCTATTTTATTGTCGAGTGCGATGGCCGGATCGCCGG
>CAZSJE010000193.1:0-4118 GCA_964606835.1 uncultured Sphingorhabdus sp. | reverse complement strand
CAAGCTCGGCAAGCGTCATGTCGCCGTCATTTTCCTTTTGGTCAATCAACCGCTTGCCACGCACCCAGATCCAGATGATCAGGCAGATCAGCGCGCCGACCGCCAGCGGCACCCAACCGCCATCGACCACGCGCAATATATTTGCGCCGAAGAAGATCAGGTCGATCACCATGAAGGGCACGATCACCAGCAAAGATTTGGCAAGGCTCCATTTCCACAGTTTGTGCACCACAACAAAGGCGAGCGCGGTGGTAACCACCATTGTGCCCGTCACGGCTATCCCATAGGCTGACGCCATGGCAGATGAACTGCGGAACTGCACAACCAGCAGCCACACCCCGATCAGCAACAGCCAGTTTATCGCCGGGATGTATATCTGGCCCGCACTGCCCGCTGAAGTTTGCTTGATCTTCATACGTGGAAAGAGCCCTAGCTGGATCGCCTGCTGCGTCAGCGAATAGGCTCCGGTGATGACTGCCTGGCTGGCGATGATCGTAGCGAGGCCAGCAAGAATGATCAGAGGCACGCGCAGATACTCGGGCGACATCAGGAAGAACCAGTCCTTGGTTTCCAGTGGGAGCCCCGCCGCTTGCGCCTCGCGCAGCGCCGCCATGGCAAAGGCGCCCTGGCCGAAATAGTTCAGCGCGAGCGCTGGGAAAACCAGCAGGAACCAGCCGAGCCGGATCGGAAATTTGCCGAAATGCCCCATATCGGCGGTCAGCGCTTCCGCGCCGGTCACGGTCAGGAACACCGATCCAAGCACGATCAGCCCGATCATGCCGTTGCTGGCAAGGAACGAAACCGCATGGTGCGGCGACAGCGCGCCGAGAATAGCCGGATAATCGGAAATATGGGAAATGCCCAGCGCTGCGAGCGTCAAGAACCAGACAACGCAAATTGGCCCGAACAGCTTCGATACCAGTGCAGTTCCTCGAAACTGAATGGCAAAAAGCGCCACCAGGATCACCATTGTGATATTGATGATCGTCTGCTGCGATATGCCAGCGCCCATGCCCGGTATCGTCTTCACGCCCTCCACCGCAGAGAGCACCGACAAGGCGGGCGTAATGATCGCGTCGCCATAGAATAGCGCCGCGCCGACTGCGCCCAATGCGAGCACCGCCCCTTTTCGACCGCCAATCCCACGTCCCGCAAGCGCCAGCAACGCCAAAACGCCGCCCTCTCCGTCATTATCCGCGCGCATCAGGAAGAGGACATATTTGACCGTGACCACCAGGATCAGAGACCAGAGCGCGAGACTAAGCACACCAAAAATCGCCGCTTCCTGTATCCCGCCCGATGGCGCGCTATGGTGCAGCGCCTCGCGGAAGGCGTAAAGCGGGCTGGTGCCGATATCGCCATAGACGACACCGATCGCGCCGATGGTCAGCGCGGCCAATGAATGTTTGTGGATGGAATGTGAGTCAACTGAACCCGAATGCGATGATTGCATAGCCGGAACCCCTGTTGTGAGGCGGCGGCAATTACGCTTCATATTTTGCAATGCAACAGAAATCGGTCGACGAAATTTATCTCAATAGTCCTGACATATAGCCGTCAATTCTAGTCAATTATCGCAGTTGAGAATGTTCATTTTTCGCAATTGCGTAAAAACGACTCAGCGGAGCTCAACCATACGCGATGATCCATTTGGCAAGTTGTCGAGCGTCCAATCGCCCACCGACCAGCGCACCAGCCGCAACGTCGGAAAGCCGACCGCCGCCGTCATCCGCCGCACCTGCCGGTTGCGGCCCTCGGTTATGGTTAGGCTAATCCAACTGTCGGGAACGGTCTTGCGAAACCGGACCGGCGGGTCGCGCGGCCATAGCTCGGGCGGATCGATGCGTTTTGCCTTGGCAGGCAAGGTCATGCCGTCATTCAGCCGAACGCCCTTGGCCAGCGCCGTCAATGACTCATCAGAAACCTCGCCCTCAACCTGCACCCAATAGTTCTTTGCCATCTTGAACTTCGGATCGGCGATCCGAGCCTGCAATCGGCCGTCATCGGTCAACAGGATCAGCCCCTCACTATCCATGTCGAGCCGCCCCGCCGGATAGACACCGGGTACATCGATATAGTCCGACAAGGTCGGGCGCGGCGGGCCAGCATTACCCTTGTCGGTAAATTGCGGCAACACGCCATAGGGTTTGTTGAACAGGATCAGCCGTGGCATGGCGGGTCAATATCGCGCGGATAGGGACGAGGAAAGCATGAACGAGAATTTGGTCATCCACCGGTTCGGCGATGAGCTCGCACCGCATTTCGACCGGATCAACCGCGAATGGATCACGCAGATGTATGCGCTGGAGCAAACCGATATCGACCAGCTGGAACATCCGCGAAAGAACATCATCGACACCGGCGGCGAGATTTTATTTGTCGAGCATCCTAAGCTTGGCATCATTGGCACCGGCGCTTTGCTGAAAACAGGACATCGCGAGTTCGAGCTGATCAAAATGGGCGTCACCAGCGCAGCGCGCGGGCTTAAGGCAGGCGAATATTTGCTCGTCGCCACCATTGCGCGCGCCTTTGAAATGGGCTGCGACCGGCTGTTCCTGCTGACCAACAAAAAGAGTGAGGCCGCTATCCATCTCTATGAAAAGCTGGGCTTCGAGCATGACGCCGAAATCCTCGCGCAGTTCGGCCGGGAATATGAACGCTGCGATGTCGCAATGCTGTACAAGGGGCCGATGACCAACAGGTGAAACAAAAGGGGCCGGTGCGTTTCCACACCGGCCCTTTCTGTATCAGCCGAAGCTGAGCGTTTGGACTTAGAAGTCCATACCGCCCATGCCGCCCATGCCGCCGCCCATCGGCATGGCCGGGGCTTTGTCTTCCGGAGCGTCCGCAATGGTCGCTTCGGTGGTGATCAGCAGGCCGGCAACCGATGCCGCATCCTGCAGCGCGGTGCGCACAACCTTGGTCGGGTCGATAACGCCAGCAGCCTTCAGGTCTTCATAGGTGTCGGTAGCCGCGTTGAAGCCCTGCGTTTCCTTGGCTTCGCGAAGCAGGTTGCCCGAGACAACTGCGCCGTCATGGCCGGCATTTTCCGCGATCTGGCGCACCGGAGCGGTGATTGCCTTGCGGATGATGTCGATGCCACGGGTCTGGTCGTCATTGGCACCCTTCAGCCCTTCCAGAGCCTTGGTGGCGTAGAGCAGAGCGGTACCGCCGCCGGGGACAATGCCTTCTTCGACAGCCGCGCGGGTTGCATGGAGAGCGTCATCGACGCGGTCCTTGCGCTCCTTCACTTCGATTTCCGAAGCGCCACCGACCTTGATCACGGCAACACCGCCAGCGAGCTTCGCCAGACGTTCCTGCAGCTTTTCACGGTCGTAATCGCTGGTGGTGACTTCGATCTGCGCCCGGATCGCTTCGACACGGCCCTTGATGCTATCTGCTTCACCCGCACCGTCGACGATGGTGGTGTTATCCTTGTCGATGGTGACGCGCTTTGCCTGGCCCAGCATGTTCAGCGTAACCGATTCAAGCTTGATGCCCAGATCTTCGCTGATCATTTCGCCCTTGGTCAGGATCGCGATATCTTCGAGCATCGCCTTGCGACGATCGCCAAAACCGGGAGCCTTCACGGCAGCAATCTTCAGGCCACCGCGCAGCTTGTTGACCACCAGCGTTGCCAGCGCTTCGCCTTCGACGTCTTCAGCGATGATCAGGAGCGGACGACCCGACTGCACGACTGCTTCCAAAATCGGCAGCATCGCCTGCAGGTTCGAAAGCTTCTTTTCGTGGATCAGGATATAGGGGTTATCCAATTCCACCTGCATCTTCTCGGTGTTGGTGATGAAGTAAGGCGACAGATACCCACGGTCGAACTGCATGCCCTCGACGACATCGAGTTCGAACTCGAGGCCTTTGGCTTCCTCGACGGTGATCACGCCTTCCTTGCCGACCTTTTCCATCGCTTCGGCAATCTTGCTGCCGACCTCGGTGTCGCCATTGGCCGAGATGATGCCGACCTGGGCGATTTCCGACGAACCGGCAACCGGGGTCGAGCGCTTGGCAAGATCGGCGACAACGGCGGTAACTGCCTGGTCGATACCACGCTTCAGGTCCATCGGGTTCATGCCCGCTGCAACCGACTTCATGCCTTCGCGAAC
>CAZSJE010000192.1:1948-4157 GCA_964606835.1 uncultured Sphingorhabdus sp. | reverse complement strand
ACGCCCCGGTCTGGGCTTGGCGAAATCAGGCAAGGTAGGCACTGATGACGGTGGGCCGGTTGGAATGTTCTGCGGCTGCATGGCGGCTGCTGTTATCCTGGTTCATATAGTTGGAAAGGCCGAAGGCGACGATCAGGGCCAGCGAAACGACTGCGCCGGTGAAGGTGCCGCGGGATTGGATCCCTTGTTGGCTGTCGGTGGAGTTGAGCGTTTTCATGGTTCTGTTCTTTCCTGTCGGTCTTGCCCGTTGGCGGGCTTGCCAGAGTAATAGCATAAGGCGTGCCAGTTTGAGGAAATGACGGAAATACGCCAAAGTTCGCAGAATATGCGACTTTTCACCATGTAATTGTTGCCAACATATGGTGAAATATGCCAAGTCTAAGGAATGGAGCGCGGGACGCAATTCGTCGGGCAATCGGGGGCCTTTCTGGACGCGGTCGAACGCGCCAGTCGCGCTGCACCGCTGAACCGCCCTGTGCTGGTGATTGGTGAGCGCGGTACAGGCAAGGAATTGATCGCTGAACGCCTCCACCGCCTTTCCACACGCTGGGACGGACCGCTGGTAACGATGAACTGCGCCGCACTTCCCGAAACGCTGATCGAAGCCGAACTGTTCGGGCATGAGGCGGGCGCCTTTACCGGCGCGACGCGGGCGCGCGAAGGCCGGTTCGAGGAGGCCGATGGCGGCACGCTGTTCCTCGATGAGCTGGCAACGCTCAGCATGGGCGCGCAGGAGCGGCTGCTGCGCGCGGTCGAATATGGGGAAGTTACGCGGATCGGTTCCTCGCGGCCGATGCGCGTCGATGTCCGGATCGTTGCGGCCACCAATGAACATTTGCCTGCTTTGGTAGAAAAGGGACGCTTTCGGGCAGACCTGTTGGACCGGCTCTGCTTCGAAGTCGTAACGCTCCCGCCCTTGCGGGTGAGGGAAGGCGATATCGAAGTGCTCGCCGACTATTTCGGGCGGCGGATGGCAACCGAGCTTGATTGGGACGGCTGGCCCGGCTTTGGTCCGCTCGCCAAGCGCGCCATGGAAAATTATCTATGGCCCGGCAATGTCCGCGAGCTGCGCAACGTGGTGGAACGCGCGGTCTACCGCTGGGGCGACCCGGCGCAGCCTGTGGACTATGTGCAATTCGATCCGTTCGAAAGCCCATGGGTGCCAGTGAATGGCCAGACTCCGCTTGCCGCAGAGCCGGATCGCGAAGAACCTGCCACGGAGCCTCGCCATAGCACCGATTTCTCGGCCATTAATGAGACGCAGATCAAGGTGGGGGATTTCAAGGCTACGACCGAGGCTTTTGAAAAAGCGCTGCTGGAGCAGGCGCTGGCCCAGCACCGCTACAACCAGCGGCAGACCGCGAAAGCGCTGAACTTGAGCTATGACCAGTTGCGGCATTCGCTGAAAAAGCATGATTTGCTGGGGTAGCTCTGGCTATCGCCCGCTACCCCAACAAATGCGTGACATGCGTGGAAATCAATCCGCCATTGCCATCTCATCAAACCATTTGAGCGCCGGGGCATAGGTTAGCGAAATGCTGGTCTGGTGATCGACCGCGCCCAGGCTGTGATAGCTGATCTTGCCGCCGCGCGGCTTGGCATAGTCGAGAAATGCCCTGGATGCCTCGGGCGTGACGTCGATGTCCTGTTCGCCCATGTAAAGCCGGAAGGGCGCACGCGGAACCCAGCGATAGGTTTCGTTCTTGTCCATCGCCTTGGTGAACCAGTTATCGCCGTTGGTGCGCATCGTCTTCAGGAACTCGGGCTGGAACATGTCTTCGGCCTTCGCAGGCAGCGCCGCACCGATTTCCCAGATCGTCTTTGATCCATCGAACAGCTTTGGCACGACATCGACATAGGCAGGTTTCAGCGCCTCGTTCAAATCATGCCCATAATAGTCGGAATAGGCATAAGCGCCCCATGCCAGATAGCCGACGCATTTCAGGCAGTTGTTCTCTATCGCCTTTGGCAGCGACGTTTTGCGCAGTTCATAAGGACCAGCAACGCCGATGGAACCCCTTAGCCGATATCCACGCAGTGGGCGGCGATCCAGTTCGCGGTGCACGCCCGCGACCACTTGCCCGCCTTGTGAAAAGCCCTTCATGAACAGGTTGGGCGACCAGGCCAGTTTGCGATCGGCGACGATTTGGCGCACGGCTTTCAGCAGGTCGATCGAATCATCAACCAGCGGCTTGGTGATGATATAGGG
>CAZSJE010000192.1:0-1848 GCA_964606835.1 uncultured Sphingorhabdus sp. | reverse complement strand
CGTCTTCCCAATGCCGAAAAATGCCGCGCAGTTTCGAAACTGGGATGAAGTTTTCAGTTTTGGGAAGAAAGAGCGAGTGCTGCTGTGCGGAAATCGGTCGGCGTCTGGCCAATCGCATCCTTGAACACCCGGTTGAAGGATTGCAGCGAGGCAAAGCCCGATTCATAGGCGATGGCGAGGACCGTTTCGCGCGCGCGCTCGACATCGGACAAGGCCGCTTTGGCATGAGCGAGGCGGTATCCGTTCAGGAAAGACGCGAAGTTGCGAAAACCCAAGCCTGCATTGATCAGGTGGCGCAGTTGGTGCGTGGGTGCCTTCAACAACTCGGCCAGGCTTTCAATGGTCAGCCCCGGGCGCAAATAGACCTGTTCCTCATCCATTGCCTGCATCAACCGGCGGTGGAGAGCGACATCCTTTGGATCAATGCGTGGCTCTTCGGGTGTCGCTTTGGTCAGGGACTTGAACTGCAAACGCTCAGGGCTGATCCGCGTCAGCCAGAATAGCAGGACAAGCTGCGCCGGAATCACGCCAAGCCCGTTGCGTACGATGGAGGCGAGATGATCGCTTTTCATCTCTTCGGACAGGAGCGACATCAGCAGTGCTGCCAGCGGCGCGAAGACAATCCACAGCCGCGCGCGGCGGCGATGCTCCACGAGGTCGGAACCACGTTCCGACAGCGCGACCCAGATAACATGGCCGATCATCAGGACGGGAATGATGCTGCCTGAAACATGTACTATGGCGCTGAACGGCAGGCTGAAACCGAGGCCCTCGAAAAGGTAGAAAGTCGGGGCAAATGAAAGAACGGCGAACCCGGCCCATTCAATCGCACCAATGCTGAAATCATCGCGCAGCAGCGACAGGCAGAACCACCACAGCAAACCGAGATTGGCAACGCCCATAGCCGTTGCCGTTGTCCGTAGAGGTGACGGCAGCAGATGGGCACCTGGCGCAATCGCAAGAGCAAGGAATGTGACGCTAACCAACAAGGCGATCAATATCTGGCCCTGCAGGATATGACGGGTATCGCGTATCGCCAGCGCGGCACCCAGCGCAAAGAGCGTGATGCTGCCAAATGCCAGCAAAGTATCAATCAGGGCTATCAGGCTTGAGTGCATCGCTTGCCTTGGTAAATCCGGTTCCCGGAAAGCCAAATAAAAAAGGCGGCCCGAAAGCCGCCTTTTCCTGCGGCGACGATACCAACGTCAGCCGAGGTTTGCCGAAATCATGCAATAGAGCATCGGGATCGACAACAACGTGTTGGTGCGCGAGAACATCATTGCGCGCGTTGCCGCCGCTGCCTTGGTGGCATCGTCCGCTTCCACCAGACCCAGCGCCTTTTGCTGTGCAGGCCAGATCACGAACCAGACGTTGAATGCCATGATCAGCGCCAGCCACATCCCAATGCCGATCAGCAGCACGCCGCCTTCGCCCGCGAAGGTCAGTGCTTCGACCAGATACCCAGCGCGCCACGCAATGATCAGGCCGAACAGCACCGTCAACGCCGCGCCCCAACGGAAGAAAAACAACGCGCTGGGCGCGATGAATTTGGAAACGCCCGGCTTCAGCTCTGCCGGGATTTTGGGCATGGTCGGGATTTGTACGAAGTTGAAATAATAGAGCAAGCCGATCCAGACGATGCCGAAAAAGGTATGCAACCAGCGGATCGTCTGCTGTTCCAGATCGCCATTGGGCGGTATCGAGAAGATCAGCGCGAGCGCCAGAACGAAGCCTACGCCCAGCACCGCATGCAGGTTTCCGAAAAATTTGGCCATTTTGCTTCCCCTTGAATCTGTGGCTTGTCGGTCGCCTGCCTAGACAAGCCGCCGCATGGTTACAAGACCAAGC
>CAZSJE010000191.1:0-4225 GCA_964606835.1 uncultured Sphingorhabdus sp. | reverse complement strand
AGCAGCGCGCTCAGCGTGAAGCCACCGCCCGGTCCGCTGCCATCGGGATCGCGGCAGCTGGTGCACTGGCCGAACACCGCGCCTTTGAGTTTCGACAGCACACCTGCCTGCCCTAATTGGGTCAGCATCCGGTCGATCCGATATTCAGCCTCGTCGATATCCTCCAGAAACAGGATCGCGCCGTCGAAGCTAGGCAGATATTGCGTGCCGACAAGCGCGGTCAGCACGGTCAGATTGCCGCCGAGCAGCCGCCCCTGCGCCTTGCCCATGGTCAACGTGCGCGTGCGGAACTGGCGCGGCACCAGGCGGCTCTCGTTCGACGGCGGATTTTTGAAGAGCGGCATTTCGCCGTTCATCGCAACGCCGCGAAAACTGTCGAGCGAGCCTTTATTCCATGCGCTCGACCCGTTCGGCCCGTGCAGCGTATAGGCCCCGCCCTTGGCAGCGACCGCCATATGCAGCGCGGTGATGTCGCTAAAACCGATCAGCAGCTTCGGGTTGGCGCGCACCACCTCCCAATCGACGAAGGGCAGCAGGCGGGCAGAACCCCAACCGCCGCGCACGCACAATATCGCGCGGACATCCTTGTCGGCATACATGGCCGTCACGTCAGCGGCGCGGTCGCGGTCTTTGCCGCCCAGATAGCCGTCGCGGCCAAGGACATATTGCCCGCGCTTGGGCTTTAGTCCCATTGCCACCACCGCTTCCTCGACCAGCGTCAGGTCATAGGGTTCGTCGCTGGCCGAGGCAGGCTCGATCAGGCCGATCGTGTCGCCTGGGCGGATGCGCGGCGGCTTTGCCCGCGTCCCCGCTGTTGCAGGCGCCAGCGTTGCAGGCAGTGCAGGCGACGCAATCAGCGCCGCCAGCCCTGCCATGATCATTCTCCGGTCCGGTGTCAGAACTTTACCTCCGCCGAAACGATGAACGAGCGGCCCCGCGGGTCGGCAACGCGCGGTTCCCAGCTCGACCCGGCACCGGTATTGCCGTCATAGGTAATGGCAAAGGGCGGGTCCTTGTCGAACAGGTTCTTGATCCCGCCGGTCAGTTTGAAACCGGGCATCAGGCCAGTGTAGCTGACGTTGAAGTTGTAGATCGCATAGTTGCTAACAAAGGCATTATAATCGGGCCGGGTTACCGTCCCAGCGGCGATGCCGGGAAGCGCGAAATTCCTATAACCCTTGCGGAATATCTGGCTGAGCGACAGCGAGATATTGTCATTGGACCAGGTGATGAAGGCATTGTGCTTCCATTCTACCCCCAGATCGCCTGCAAAAGTGAACACGCCGATCTGGCTGGGGCCATAAGGCGAAGTCGGGGTCAGCTTTTCCTTCTTCTTGAGCAGGTATGTGCCGTCGACCCCCGCTGTAAAACGACCGCCAAAGGCATCGGCTGAACCGCGCATCGACAGTTCGATCCCTTGCGTGCGCCTTGCGCCGGCATTGATCCAGGTCTGGTCGATGAAGGTGATGTTGCCTGCCCCGTCGCGGATAAAGCGATCCTCGAACAGCGATGCGTTGTCGATCAACTGGCGCAGGGTCAGGATGGCGAGCGTGTCATCGACGGCAATCGACCACCAGTCGAGCGACAGGCTGAAATCGGGGATCGGCTGGAACACAACACCCAGGCTGAACTGCTCCGCCGTTTCCGGCCCCAAATTGCGATTGCCGCCGGTGATGATGTCGGGGCGGATTTGCGCGCAGGGCTGCCCGCTGCCAAAGGCACTGGTCGGCACCCCGCCTGGGCAGCGCACCGGATCGGCAAGATCGCTTCCCGAATAGGGCGAAACAGTCGCGCCGTTGAAGATCTGGTTGAAGGCTGGGACGCGGAAGCCGGTGTTATAGGAGCCCCTGAACATGATTGGGTCCCACGGCCGCCATTTGAATGAAATCTTCGGATTGGTCGTCGAACCGAAACCAGAATAATCGTCAAGGCGAACCGCGCCGGTCAGCTCGAACCCTTCGAACAGCGGCACCAGCACCTCGGCATAGGCAGCTTTCACCGTGCGACTTTTTGGCGTCAGCGCATTCACATTGTCGAAGGCGGCCAGGAAGATCACCGGCGCTGTCGCAGCTGCCGCGGCAGAGCCGTTGAACGAATAGGTTTCCTTGCGATAATCGATACCGGCGGCGATCTGGACGGTACCGCCCCAGACATCGAACAGCCCGCCCGACACTGAATAGTCCAGCTGCTTGACCTCATATTGACCGCCGTAAAGCGTGGTGCCTTCGGCAGAAATCGAGTCCAGCGCGGCAAGGCCTGCAGCGGACTGGTTCAGGCTGAACGGATTCAGAAGCCCGCTGTTTATTGCGCCAACAAGCCCGCGGAAGCCTGCAGGGGCGCCAGCGACTTGCGGCGCCAAAGGATCATAGGAGCCGTTCTGTAACGTACCGCGGAAGTAATAGCCTGAGCCCAGCAGCGAAGAAGACTCGCTCTTCGCATACAGGCCGCCTGCGCGATAATCCCAGCCATCAAACAGCGGCCCTTCAATGCCGATGGCGGCGCGGAAGGTGGTTGTCGTGGTCTCATATTCGCGTGGGCCGCAGGCGATACAGCGCCAGCGACCCGAAATCGGCCGTTGCAAAGCGGCGCGGGCATTGAAGGCGGCGAGCTGTGCAGGGTCGGTAATGATGCTGCGAATGCCTGCGACAATAGCGTCATAGGTTGCAGCGGTCTCCGCTGTGCGCGGCATCGCCCAGTTCAGGTTGGTGGTATTCGCCGACAATTGCGCGTTGGAAAAGCTCTTTGCCGAATCAGCATTCGATCCGGTGATCTCCAGCGAGATTTCATGATCCTCGGCCATTCGCGCGACCGCACGGCCGTAATAGGTCAGCGTTTCGATCGGCTGCTGGATCACCGCAGCCCGGCCGGTGTCCCATGCGCAGGCAAATGCGGCAGCGGGGTTGTTCCAAAGCTGCGAGTCATAGGCCATGCCGCCATCCATGGTCTCGCAGCCCGCCTGCCCCGGCAAGTCGAGCAGGTTGATCCCGCCGCCAGCGAAATTGACCGCCGTCGAACCGATGGTGAGGCCCGTCAGCAAGGTGCCGTTGGGGTTCTGGAAGGCGTTCGCCCCAATGTTGAACGCCGTGGCAATCGGAGTGCCGCGCGTGTCGATGGAAAGCCCGCGATTGGGCTGGTTGCCGTTGACGAAGCTGCGCTGCGATCCGCGCAGCAGCTTGTTCCAGCTATAGGCGACCGAGGCCATGATGTTGAAACCCTGCTCGTTCAGATCGCCATAACCGGCAATCCCCGACAGTCGGTAGATGTTGCCGCCGCCTGCCTCGGTCACATCGACCGAGCTTTGCAGGCCAAGGCCCGAATAGTCCTTGCGCGTGATGAAGTTGATCACCCCGCCAATCGCGTCGGTGCCATAAATGGCCGATGCACCGTCCTTTAGCACCTCGACCCGCTCCATTGCGGCAAAGGGAATCTGGTTCACGTCGACCGCCGAACCCGACAGGCCGTGGGCCGCGACGCGTTTGCCGTTCAGAAGCACGAGCGTCGCGGCACTCCCCTGGCCGCGCAGGTTCGCTGCCGATAGCCCGTTGGTGCCGCGCTGCGCGCCGGTGACGACATCGGCATTAGAGGCGAGATTGTCCGCCCCCGACCCGTTGGTCGACAGGAACATCAGTAGCTGTTCGGGATTGTTGATGCCCTCGCGCTGGATGTCTTCGTTGGCGATGATCGTCAGCGGTAGCGAGCTGTCATTGGGGTCGCGCTTGATCCGCGACCCGGTGACGACGATGGGCTTGCCTTCCTCGCTTGCGGTGTCGGTGGTCGTCGGAGCATCCTGCGCATAGGCCGGCATGGCGAGTAGGCTGGAAGACAGCAAAAGGACTATTTTATTCAATTTCATGGCTGGGCTCCCTGTTTTTTCGAAGGCTAGCAAGCGATTTTCGGCTTGGCAAACGTCAATTTGACCGGACAATTCGATGCGCCATGTAAAATATTTGGGGGCATTCTAAACGGCGAAACCCGCGGAAAAGAGTCACTTCCGGCTTATCACACCCCCCGCGACTCGCGGATTCCTGCGCGTTAAGACGAAATTAACCTTTTCAGTTCATTCCCCTTATGGTTAATAAACGCCGACGGTCGCTTTGGTGATCGTTGGGGGCAGTAAGCATAGAGGGGTTCAGCTAGCCATGCGCGTGTTGCTAATTGAAGACGAACCGACCACGGCGAAGGCCATCGAAATGATGCTCGCGACCGAGGGGTTCAATGTCTACAC
>CAZSJE010000190.1:0-4231 GCA_964606835.1 uncultured Sphingorhabdus sp. | reverse complement strand
TGGGATTTGCTTTTTGCGAAGCTGGCGGCGGTCGTTCCCTCCCCGGCGCTCGCTTCGCTGATCTTTGCCCTGGTCGCGGGTGCCATCTGTGTTGCCCCGCTCGGCTGGCTGAAACGCAAGGGCTGGCTGATCAAGGCCTGAGCATACAGCTTCCAGCAAGGGGAAAATTGCTCTATCCTTAGCTGTCTTGTTTGGATAATACAGTCAACCGATGTTCTTTCGCCGGTCCAGTTCCCCGCCACCTTCGTCCGACCTCGACAGTCGTCTAGCCGCCTTTGATCAGGCCTATGCCGGCATGTTCCCCGGAGACCCGCGCCCTTGGGAAGCGCCCGCTGCCACCCCGGCAGACGCGCCGCCGCCGCCTCGCAAGCCCTTGTTCGGCAAGTCGCGCTGGTGGTGGGTCAGTCGCGCACTGGCAGCTTTCCTGTTGCTGCTGATTGTTACCATCATATGGCTGGCGTTTACCGCGCCGCTGTCCAAATCGCTGCAGCCCATCGCCCCGCCGCGAATCACCTTGCTCGCCTGGGATGGCACACCGATCGCGCGCAACGGCGCGGTGGTGGACAAGCCGGTCAAGGTGAAGGACCTTCCGCCGCATGTTGTGCAGGCCTTCCTGTCGATCGAGGACCGGCGTTTCTATTCGCATTGGGGCGTCGATCCGCGCAGTATCGGGCGCGCGCTGTGGAGCAACACCTTTGGTGACGGTATCAAGCAGGGCGGGAGCACGATCACACAACAATTGGCCAAGTTCACCTTTTTGACTCCGGAAAGGAGCCTGACGCGCAAGGCGCGCGAGGCGTTGATCGCTTTCTGGCTGGAAGGCTGGCTAACCAAGGACGAAATCCTCGAACGCTATCTGTCGAACGCCTATTTCGGTGACAATGTTTATGGCCTGCGCGCCGCCTCGCTGCATTATTTTTACCGCCAGCCCGAACGCCTGACCCTCAGCCAGTCGGTGATGCTGGCGGGGCTGGTGCAGGCACCAAACCGGCTGGCTCCCACGCGCAATCCGCAGCGCGCCGCGAAACGTGCCAAGCTGGTTCTGAACGCTATGGTCGCAACCGGCGCGCTGACCGAAGCGAAAGCCGACGCCACCCCTATCGCCAAGGTCGATGTGCGCTATAAGGAAACGCTGCCCACTGGCACTTATTTCGCCGACTGGGCGATGCCGCAGGCGCGGCTGGCGGCGGAAAATGGCTATGCCGACCAGACGATCCGCACGACGCTCGATTCGCGGCTGCAGAGTATCGCGCGCAACGTGATTGCACGGGCTCCCATCGGCAAATCGCAGGTCGCTCTGGTCGCGATGCGCCCCAATGGCGAAGTCGTCGCGATGGTCGGCGGCAAAAGCTACAAGGACAGCCCGTTCAACCGCGCCACGCAGGCGAAACGCCAGCCCGGTTCAACCTTCAAGCTGTTCGTTTATCTGGCGGCCTTGCGTGCCGGGATGACACCGGAGAGCAAAGTCGACGACGGCCCGATCGTCGAAGGTAACTACCGGCCCAAAAATTATGGCGAAAGCTACCGCGGCGAAATCACTCTGAAACAGGCCTTTGCCCAGTCGAGCAACGTTGCGACCGTGCGGCTTTACCAGCAGCTGGGCCATAGCGCGGTGGCGCGTGCGGCGCGCGACCTGGGCGTTGAAAGTCCAATCCCGCAGGATTCGAGCGTTGCGCTGGGCAGCTCAGGTATGACGCTGCTGGAACTGACTGCGGCCTATGCGGGGGTTGCTGCCAATAGCTGGCCCGTCGCTCCGCGCGCTTTCATTGCCGAGGAAGAAAGCTGGTTCGACTGGCTGGTTTCGGGCCAGCGCAGCTTCGACAGCCGCACGCACGAGAATCTGCTCGAAATGCTCCGCGCCGTTGTCGACGGCGGCACCGGGCGCGCAGCGCGCCTGGCGATCCCTGCCTATGGCAAGACCGGCACCAGCCAGGACAATCGCGATGCCTATTTCATCGGCTTCGCAGGCGACCTTGTGGTGGGCGTGTGGATCGGCAATGACGATAACAGTCCGCTGAAAAATGTCACTGGCGGGGGGCTGCCCGCACGCATATGGCGAGATTTCATGGGACAGGCGGTCAAGGGAGCAGGACCGAGGCCCAAGCCCAAGGATGTTCCGCTGCCCGACCCTGAAGGCCCCGTCGAGCCGCTTGACCTGCCGGAAATCCCTGAAATCCCCGGCGTCAGCAACCCCGACATCCGGGTCGATCCGCACAAGGGCGTGACTGTCAGCGGCGAGATAGAGGGCGTGCCGCTCGATCTCACCATCGACAAAAACGGCATCGACGTGCAAAGCCGCGACAAGCAGGGTACGCGCCGCTAACGCCGCTGCCAGCCGTGGAGAATATTTGCTTGCGTTACCTGCTTGCCTTTTTGCTACTTTTTGTCCCGACATTGGCTGCTGCGGACCCAGCCGACATTGCCGCTGCCAGCCGTTCAGTGGTACGCGTTGTCGTGTTTTCAGAAGCCGACCCCGGCTATCCAATCGGCCATGGCTCGGGTGTCGCAGTTACCCCGGACCTGATCCTGACGAACAACCATGTCGTCGACGAGGACGAATATGAAACGCGAATCACGCTAGCAATTGTCCCCGGTGAGGGCAGCAAAACTTATGATGCCGAAATCATCGATCGCTCTCCCGGTAACGACCTGGCGCTCATTCGCGTGCGCGGCGGAGCGCGGCTGACCCCGACGGCGTTTTTTACCGGCACAATCGATGATGGTAGCGACGTGTTCGCCATCGGCTATCCGGGCGCAGTCGATGTTGCGCAGGGCTTGGACCTGCGCGATTTGATGCGCCCGCAAACGCCGGTCAAAACCAGGGGCAGCCTGTCGGGCGGGCGTTCGGCCAAGGATTTTGAGACTTTGCTACACACCGCCGCGATCGGTAGCGGCAATAGCGGCGGCCCGCTGGTTGACGCCTGTGGACGGGTGATCGGGATCAACAGTTTCGGCACAATTGCTAGCGGCGGCGACGCCGAGTTTTTCTTCGCTGTGGCCAATCGCGAGGTGCAATCGTTCCTTGCCCGGAACAAAGTCGCCTGGCGCACAGTCGATAGCACTTGCCTGTCGCGCGCCGAGCTTTCCCGCGCTGAGGCTGAACGCGCAGCTGCTGAAAAGGCAAAGATAGAGGCCGCCAGGCGCGAGGCAGAGGCTGCGCGGACGAAGACGCTGGGTGAAGCGCGCAAGGAAGCGGAATATGCCATCATCGCCTCGCGGGAAAACCGCATATTGCTGACCATATTGCTGGTTATTGGAGCGTTGGGCGCGGCGGGTAGCGGCTGGCAATTGTTCGAGCGCGAGCGCAAGGACCATGGCAAACTGGCCTATGGCGGTGCAGCAGCATTGCTGGTCGCAGCCTTGCTCACGTGGTTTACGCGCCCCGGTTTCGACGAGGTTGACAGTCTTGCCAGGGCAGCGCTCAAGGAAACCGCCGACCCCGCCGTCAAGGCCGTCGCCGCCAGCAGCGGCGCGCAAATCTGCACCGTCGACCGCTCGCGCAGCCGGATCACCATATCCGAGGCCGCTGATGAAAAGTTCGAATGGGCAGCGGGCGGGTGCGTCAACAAACGCACGCAATATGCCGAACAGGATGGCCTTTGGGTGCGCACTTTCGTGCCGAACAGCCGGGACGAGGTTTCGATCGTCAGTTTCGATCCCAGGTCCAGCAGTTATCGCATCGAGCGCCATTTGCTGGGAGCCGAAGCCATGGGCAAGGCGCGCGAAGCGCGCCAACGCTATGACGTGCAAAGCTGTTCCGCCGACCCTGCACAGCTGGAAAAGGTCGCGCAAATGAATCGCGCGGTCCGCGAATTGCTGCCACCACAGGCGAACGAGGTATTGCAGTATAGCTGCACCGGCGGTTAAGGCCGCAGGCAACAATGGCCGACCAGTCCCCTCTCGAACGTTTCAAGCATGTATTGACCGGTACGGCGCGCGCGCTGGCGCATGAGCCGGAGGTTGAGCTTGCCTTCACTGCCGATGCGCCGGGGCAAGCGGGGAAGAATTTTCGTGTGCCGATGCCCGGTCGCTCGCTGCCGCCCGAACAGGTGGCCGAGGCGCGCGGCTTTGCCGACAGTTTCGCGCTAAAGCTGAAACATCATGACGCCGCCGCGCACGCCCGGTCGCGGCCCAGCGAAGCAATTGCAGGTGCCGCATTCGACGCCATCGAAAATGCGCGGGTTGAGGCGCTGGGATCGCGCGCAATGGCGGGGGTCGCAGCAAACCTCGA
>CAZSJE010000189.1:2325-4268 GCA_964606835.1 uncultured Sphingorhabdus sp. | reverse complement strand
TTCAAATATGCCGCAGCGCCGCTCGCGCTCGGCCTCGCGCTGATCTCGGCGCCGTCCTTCGCGCAGGATGCCGAAGATGGCGAAGCAGCGTCGGACAAACCGATCGTTGTAACTGGCTCGCTGGTGAAGCGTCCGAACGAAGACAGCGCCGCTCCGGTGACGGTTGTCGGCGGCGACGATTTCAAGGGCACGGGTGCCACCAAGGTCGAAGACCTTTTGAACTCGCTGCCGCAGGTTATCGCGACCCAGAGTTCGGGCGTGTCGAACGGTGCCGACGGTACCGCAACGATCGACCTTCGCGGTCTTGGCGTTAGCCGTACGCTCGTCCTGGTCGACGGCAAGCGCCTGATGCCGGGCGGCATCGGCGGCGGCGCTGGCGCTGACTTGAACTTCATCCCTTCGGCGCTGATCTCCAGCGTTGAAATCCTGACCGGCGGTGCATCGTCGACCTACGGTGCCGACGCTGTGTCGGGCGTCGTCAACTTCAAGATGAACCGCGAATTCCAGGGCGTTCGTCTCGACGGCCAGTACAGCTTCTACCAGCACAACAACAATAACGACATTCGCAGCATCGTGAACTCGCGCTTTTCGGCTCCCGAAGGTTCGACGATCAACGGCGGTGCCTATGACGTGACGCTTGCGATTGGTTCGGAACTCGCCGACGGTCGCGGCAATATCGTTGCCTATGCCGGCCTTCGCACGGAAACGGCGATCACGCAGGACAGCTATGACTATTCGATCTGCACGCTGAACCCAAGCGGTCTTGGCACCGGTACAGTGACCGACTTTGCTTGCGGTGGTTCGGGCACGCCCGCGCAGACGCGTATCGGCGGCATTTCGGCAGCCAACGCAGCGCTCGCGGGTATTCCGGCAGCAGGCAGCTACACGCTGACCACTTCCAACACGGTCATCCCCTATGTTGCGCTTCGTGACGCTTACAACTTCGCGCCGCTGAACTATTTCCGTCGTCCCTCCACCCGCTATTCGGCGGGCGTGTTTGCCGACTATGAAATCAGCGAAGCGTTCAACCCGTATCTCGATTTCATGTTCATGGATTACAGCACCAAGGCGCAGATCGCTCCTTCGGGTGCTTTCTTCGGCAACCGTACGGTGAACTGTAACAACCCGTTCATCAATGCTGGCGGCAACATCACGCTGGGTCGCGCGATTTGCGGTGCGGCGCTTGGTACTGCGACCAACGCGACTTTCCTGCTTGGCAAGCGCAACGTCGAAGGCGGACCACGCTTCAACGATATCGGCTTCACCCAGTTCCGTATTACTACGGGCATGAGGGGCGATATCAGCGACAACTGGTCTTATGATATCAGTGGTCAATTTGGGCAGATTTCGGTGGCCAACACCTATCGCAACGACGTGTCGAGCGCACGTATCAGCGAAGCCCTGCTCGTTGGTGGCACTCTGGCTAACCCGGTATGTCTCAGCGGAAATCCATCATGCGTTCCCTACAACGTCTTCAACAATGGCGGCGTGACCCCTGCGGCTGCCAATTATATCGGCATCCCGCTGGTGATCACGGGCAAGACCAAGGAAACGATCGTCAACGGCACGATCTTCGGTGACCTGGGCTTTGCCAGCCCCTTCGCTGAAGACACGCTGGGCGTTGCCTTCGGTGCCGAGTGGCGCAAGGAGCAGCTGGCGACCCAGCCAGACCTGTCGTACATCAACGGCGACGGTGCCGGTCAGGGTGGTCCGACGCTGCCGATCGATGGTCAGTACAGCGTCCGTGACCTCTTCGCTGAAATGGTAGTTCCGCTGGTTCAGGACAAATCCTTCTTCCAGGATCTGTCGCTTGAACTCGGTTTCCGTAATTCGAGCTATTCGGTCCGCGGCAACCCGGGATCGAACAGCGAAAACACCTGGAAGATAGCCGGTAACTGGACGCCCTTCGAAATGTTGAAGATCCGTGGCTCGGTCAACCGCGC
>CAZSJE010000189.1:0-2225 GCA_964606835.1 uncultured Sphingorhabdus sp. | reverse complement strand
CGCAACATCTCGCTGTCGATCGACTATTATGACATCAAGGTCAAAAATGCGATCGGTGGCATCGGTGCACAGGTCATTTTGAATCAGTGCATTCAGACGGGCGATCCGTTCTTCTGCTCGAAGATTACCCGTTCACCGGCCTCTACGGGCGCGGCGGCTGGTTCGCTTTGGCTTGGTGAAGCTGGCTTCGTCGACAACCGCACGACCAACACGGGTTCGGCTGGTGCCAGCGGCGTCGACGTGAACTTTGAAGCGAAGTTCCCGATCGGCGAAAACAGCCTGACAACGTCGCTGGTGGGTGCCTACACCCGCACGCAGACGTTCCAGCCGCTGACCGGCGGGTTCAGCTACAATTGTGCTGGCTTGTACGGCATCACCTGTAACAACCCGACGCCGAAGTGGAAGCACAGCGCCAAGCTGCGTTTTGCAACCGCGAGCGACTTCGCGGCAACGCTGACCTGGCGTTATGTGGGCAAGGTCAATGCCGACTTCACCTCGGCAGACCCTGACCTCAACTCGCCGGGTGCTGGTCCGGTGGTCGACGAGACGCTGAAGGCCGAAAATTATTTCGACCTGCTCTTCTCGGTTCCGCTGAAGGACACGATCGGTTTCCGTCTGGGTGTGAACAACATCCTCGACAACGATCCGCCACTGATCAGCCAGGCTTCGCTTGGTGGCTTTGGTAACGGTAACGTGTTCCCGGGTACCTACGACCACCTGGGTCGCTATGTGTTCGTCGGTCTGACCGCCGATTTCTAAGTCGGGGCCAGTCAAGAACCAACAAAGGCGGCGGGGCGAAAGCTCCGCCGCTTTTCTTTTGGGCCAATAAGCCCCTCCTCTTCAGAGGAGGGGTTGGGGTGGTGGCGAGCTTGCGCTAACAAACTCGCTCCGGCATCGAGCCGGATCAAGCTTCACCACCCCCATCCCCTCCTGTTCAGAGGAGAGGCTTAAAGAGTTAGGATATGAGCAGCGTCACTTTCGAACAACAAGCCGACACCCTCGCGGCGCAGCGAGATTTTGCCGGTGCGCGGAACCTGCTCGGCCAATGCGTGCAGGCCGATCCTTCCAACTTTTCCGCCTGGATGAAGCTTGCCGCAATGGCCAATGCGATGGGTGATGCGCAAGCTTCGCTCGATGCCGCCAATGGCGCGCTGAATGTGCGTCCGCTCGACTTCATGGCCCTCATGATGCGGGCAATGCAGCTCCATGCCCTTGGGCGCGCCGATGAGGCAGGCGATGCCTATGGCCGCTCGCTGGCGCAAGCGCCGGACCCGCCGCCGCCTCAGTTACAGCCAGTGATCGAAACCGCACGGACGCGCTATCGCGAGTGGCAGCAACGGCAATTCGACCGGCTAACAGCGGCTGTTCAGGCGGTGACGCCAATGACGCCGAAGTTGGAGCGCTTCATTGCCTCAGCACTGCACATCGAGCCGTTCGAACGCGAGGGGCCGACGCATTATTGCTATCCGGGGCTGGGCGATGCGGGATATTATCCCGACGCGCTGTTCGAATGGATGGCGGAGTTGGAGGCAGCGACCGATCCCATTCAGGCCGAGTTCGAGGCCGCAGTGGGGGCAGAGGCAGCACAGCTTGTCCCCTATATCCAGTATCCGCAGGGCGTCCCGTTGGAGCAATGGGCGGAGCTCAACAACAACCGCAATTGGACAGCGATCCATTTGCTGCAAAATGGCCGTCAAATAGAGGCCAATGCCCGCCATTGCCCGCAGCTGCTGGCCCTGCTTGCGAAGCTGCCGCAACCGCAAGTCAAAGGCGCTGGACCCAATGCTATGTTCTCGCTGCTCGCCCCAGGCGCGCATATCCCGCCGCACACCGGCATTTCCAATGCCCGGCTGGTCTGCCATCTGCCGCTGATCGTGCCTGAAGGCTGCTGGTTCCGCGTTGCCGACCAAACGCGGCTCTGGCAGCGCGGCAAGGCCTGGGTGTTTGACGATACCATCGAGCATGAGGCAATGAACCCGTCAGCCGAATTGCGCGTGGTGATGATCTTCGACATCTGGCACCCCGCGCTCGACCAGACCGAACGCGACGGGATCAAGGCCGTGATCGAGGCTGGCAGCCAGCTGCACGGGCTTTGACATGGACCTGGAGCAGCAATTTCAGGTGCTTCAAAGGCGGCTTTCCGGCGTCGCCAACCCCGGACTTGCCGAAACCAACGCAGCAACGGATTTCGCCATCGATGCCAACGCCGCGGGGCGTGCCGACCT
>CAZSJE010000188.1:0-4287 GCA_964606835.1 uncultured Sphingorhabdus sp. | reverse complement strand
TGCCACACGCCCCAGAAGTTGACGTCGTACAGCGCGCGCGCCTCGGCCAGATCGGTGTCGAGCATCCCGCGTCGCGGGCCGCCTATCCCCGCATTGTTGACGATGACGTCGCAGCGACCATGTCGGTCCCAGGCATAGTCGGCCAGCGCCTCAACCGCAGCTGCATCGGTCACATCGCCAACGCAATAGTTGGCGTCGATGCCAAGCGATTGAAGCCCCTCCACCGCTTCGCGTAACGCATCCTCGCGCGGTTCAAAAAGGACGATTCGAGCGCCGACCGCTCCCATCTGCTTGGCCAAGGCAAGGCCGATGCCAGTGGCCCCGCCGGTGATCGCCACGGTCTTGTTTGCAAAATCCACGAGTCCGCTCTCCTTTGCAGCAGCTTAGATCGCTTATCGCGGGATTGCTACAGCACGGCATTTGCCCCAAAAGATTGGGCAAGAGGAGACCCGCATGCCTGAAATCATCCTGCATCATTATGAAAGCTCACCCTTTGGAGAGCTGATCCGCGCCGCGCTGGGGATCAAGGGGCTGCGCTGGCATTCGGTGATCATCCCCAACATGATGCCCAAACCCGACCTGGTCGAACTGACCGGCGGCTATGCGCGCACGCCGGTGCTGCAGATCGATGCCGAGATTTACTGTGATACTGCTGCGATCCTGGACGCGCTGGAGGCATTTAAGCCAGACCCCAGTCTTTATCCCCCGCCGCTGGGCAGCCTGCACCGGATGATCGCAGGCTGGGCGGGGGGCATGCAATTTGCCGCGCATGTTGGGGCCGCCATGCGCAACCTGCCGCCGGGCGCACTTGCACCCGGCTTTGCCGAAGATCGCAAGCGCCGATTCGTCGGCTTCGATTTTGAGATGATGCCAGTGGTGGCGCCGCATCTGGAAACGCAAGTAACGGCCAACGCCGACTGGATTGAGCAGGCTTTGGCCGATGGCCGTGCCTTTGTCGGCGGCGACGCGCCGGGGCATGGGGACCTGGCACTCTTTTCCAACCTGTGGTTCCTGGTGGCGATGCCCTTTGCCAAGCCATTTGCAGATACCGTGTTTGCAAAGCCCGCGCTCGCCGCATGGTTTGAACGGATTCGTGGATTCGGTCACGGCGATGCCGTCGAGTCGAGCGCGGAGGAGGCCATCGTGATCGCCGCCCCTGCGACGCCCGCCGATATCTCAGGCCCGGTCGAGGCGGGGCAAAGCGTGGGCCAGCCCGTCAAAATCAAAACCGAACAATCGGGCGACGACCCAGTTGAGGGGCAATTGCTGCGCTGCGGCCCCGGCGGCATTTCCATCCGCCGCGAAAGCAAGCGAGCAGGACCGGTCAATGTCCATTTCCCGCGCATCGGGCAGATTGTGTTGCCCGGTTAGGCGGCTGGCATTATTTCGGCCAACACCTCGATCAATCGCTCGCAATCGGCGGCCTCATTGTACAGATGGGGCGTCACCCGAAGCGAGGTGCTTCGCAATGACGCGAAGATGTTGGCGGCAGCCAGCCGGTCCGTCAGCCCTGCAGGCACGCCTTTGGGAAAACCGAGCGCCAGGAAATGCGGTGCGCGCATGCCGATTGGTGCCGACTCCAGACCAAGTTCCATAGCTGCTTCGGCGATGCCGCTGGTTCGCGCGGCCAGGGTCTCGGCAATGGCCTCAACGCCGAACTCCAGCAGGAAATCGATCCCCGCGCCCGCGCCCATCAACAGCGGCGGGTTCGATTTTTCGCCCATGTCAAAGCGGCGCGCGCCGGGTAGAAAATCATCGCGATAGGCCACCAATCGGGCGAAATCCTCGGACCCGGCCCTATTGATCCAGCTGGCCTCGATCGATACGCCGCCATGATGCCGGGGCGCGACATACAGCATTCCCGTTCCATAAGGCCCCATCAGCCATTTGTAACAGGCAGCGACGGCAAAATCGGGCTGTACGTTGGCGAGGTCGATTGGCATTGCGCCCAATGACTGGGTGAGATCGAGCACCAGCGCCGCGCCATCTTCGCGGCATCTGGCACCGACAGCCTCCAGATCGACCATTCGTCCGTCCGCCCAATGGCAATGTGGCACTGCGACGATCGCGGTATTGGGACCGATGGCGTCGAGCACCGCGTCGGTCCACGCGGCATCAGCATCGCGCTGCACTGTGACGATCTGAGCGCCGACCTCCGCTGCCTTGTCGCGCCAGATATATAGGTTGGAGGGGAACTGGTCGGCGAGCACCACCACTTGCTGGCCCTTGGCCAATCGCAGGTTGCGCGCCGCGATGGCTAGTCCGTAGCTGGCGGAAGGGACGATCGCGATATTGTCGGCTGCCGTATTCGCGAGCGTTGCCGCCCGCTCGCGGAAGTCCTCACAAACGCTGAAAAAATCCTGCGGTTTGTAGGTCCAAGGCGCTGTTTTCCGACTCGCGCCAATGCTCATCGCCGCCACCACCTCGTTCGAGAGTGGCGACATATAGGCGCAATTCAAATAATGGATATCGGCGGGCATGACAAAGCGATGCCGTTGCGAAGGGATGCTGCTCATGCACTTGCTAAATCAGCAAATTGCGGCTTGAGCAAGCCGTGGCCGGCAGCCCGCCAAACTCTACTGCCCCTGCTGCGCGCGCATTTGCGCTTCCAGCTGTGCCTGGATTTCAGGCGGCAGGCCTTGTGCGCCGCCGGGTGCTTCGGCAGCACCGCCGCTGCCTTGCTTCTTCTGCGCTTCCTGCATTTCCTTCTGCATCGCCTCAACCTCGGCGCGCGAGCGGAAATCGAGTAGCTCGACCTCGAACACCAGCAGGCTGTTTGCGGGCAGCGCAACTTCACCGGTCTGCGGGTTTTTGCGCTCTTCGGTGCCGTAGCCGATCTCGGGCGGGATCCAGAGCTTGTACTTGCCGCCGATCTGCATCTTTTTCAGCGCTTCGCTGAACCCTGGCACGACGCCGCTGACTTCCAGCGGGGCCTGCGCATTTTCATCGAACACCGTCCCATCGCGCAGCGTGCCTTTATAGCTGACCAGTGCAATGTCGGCATCGGTCGGCGATTTGCCTTCGCCGCCGCGTATCGTCTGCATCTGCAAACCGGATTTGCTAGCGACCACTCCGCTTTCGTCGGCATTGTCGGCCAGGAACTGCGCGTTGGTGGCATATTCGGTGCGGATCGACGATGTGCCGACCCAAGCCAATGCGGTGCCAGCGAGCAGAACTGCCGCTATCCCCACCCAATATTTGGCGACCGAGCCTTTCTTGATGGGCTGGATCGGAACGGTGGTGACTGACATGGACTGCTCCTTGGAACAAATATCGGGTGGCAAATAATGGCCGCTTCATAGCGGCGTTCCCGAATAAAAAAAGAGCGCCCTTGCGGACGCTCCCTCTTTTTCCGGTTTTGGTAATGGCTTATTTCGCGCCGTCGCGCTCGGCTTGCTTGCGCTCCATCTTGCGCGCGCGGCGGATAGCAGCTGCCTTTTCACGGGCGCGCTTTTCCGACGGCTTTTCGAAATGGCGGCGCAGCTTCATTTCGCGATAGACGCCTTCGCGCTGCAATTTTTTCTTCAGGGCCCGCAGCGCCTGGTCAACATTATTGTCGCGAACGATAATCTGCATAAAAAATCCAAATCCCTTCAGTGTCGGTCCGGTATCCACCGACACCGCAATCGCCAATTCGTCTGTCCAAAGAAAAATGCGCCGCATCGCTGCAGCGTCGAACGAACGCGCCCCTAAAGCGACTCGCGGCCAAATTCAAGCCTGAATCGCCAGCCTGTTGTTGCACGCGGGCAACAGTCGCGCCATAGCGACTGCCGGAATGACAAAGTTGACTGTGAACGACCGGCCCGTCCAGTACAAGATGGACCCGCAAACACCCTTGCTGTGGGCGCTGCGCGATGCATCGAACCTGACCGGTACCAAATTCGGCTGCGGGCAGGGGGATTGCGGGGCTTGCATCGTCGATATCGATGGTGAGCCCCTTCGGTCCTGCCTAGTAACGCTGGCGGAGGCCGAAGGGCGCTTTGTCACAACCATCGAGAAGCTTTCGGTCGACCGCAGCCATCCGGTGCAGCAGGCCTTTGTCGCAGCAGGCGCAGTGCAATGCGGTTTCTGCACTCCGGGGATGATCATGGCGGCTGCGGCCTTGCTGAAACGCAACAGCAATCCCAGCGATGCCGAGATTGATGAGGCAATCACCAATATCTGCCGCTGCGGCGTCTATCCGCGCGTCCGCGATGCCGTGCAACGCGCCGCGCGGGTCATTCGGCGGGAGGCTACGCTTGCTGCCGCGCCGCCACCGGGGATTACGCCTGAAGATGCTGCTGCGGC
>CAZSJE010000187.1:0-4360 GCA_964606835.1 uncultured Sphingorhabdus sp. | reverse complement strand
GCGCGGCGACGTTCGAGTTCTTCGATATTGGCGGACATGCGCGCTCCCTGACATACGAATGCCGTGCCGCACTGCCAGCCCCACGACAGCGCGTCAATGGGGGCTTAATCGCGCGATTAAATCAGCGCATCAGCACCAGTTCCTCAGCCATGCTGGGGTGCAGCGCGACGGTATCGTCGAATGCCTGCTTGGTCAGCCCGGCTTTTACCGCAACGGCAGCTGCCTGCAGTATCTCCGCGCTATCGGGGCCAATCAGGTGAAGGCCAACGACGCGTTGTGTCTTGGCATCGACAATCATCTTGTAAAGCGCGCGCTCGTTGCGGCCCGCCAGCACATTCTTCATCGCACGGAAATCGCTTTTGTAGACATTCACGTCCACCAGCTGCGCCCTTGCCTCCTCCTCGGTCATGCCAACGCCTGCCAAAGGCGGGTTGCTGAACACGGCGGTCGGGATAGATTTATAGTCGATGGTGCGCGGATTGTTGCCGAATACGGTATCGGCAAAGGCATGGCCTTCGCGGATCGCCACCGGCGTCAGTTGCACGCGATTGGTGACATCGCCCACGGCGTAGATGCTGGGAACATTGGTGCGATTGTAATCGTCGACGACGACAGCATTATCCTTGTCGAGCTCAACGCCCACAACTTCCAAACCAAGGCCCGTGGTGTTTGGAACCCGGCCAATCGCCCAAAGTACCAGGTCGGTCTCAAGAGGTCCTCGGTCGCCGCCATCGACCAGCAGGCTGCCATCGGCCTGTTTCGCCAAGCCCTTGAACGGAAAGTTCAGACGGACGTCGATGCCCTTTTCGCGGCTGATGCCGAGCAGTTTTTCGACGATTTCCTGGTCATAGCTGCGCAGCATCTTGTCGCCGCGCGTTGCGAGCGTCACTTCGACGCCCAGCTCGTTGAAAATCCCTGCAAATTCATTGGCGATATAGCCCGCCCCGGCAATCACAGCACGTTTGGGCAATTGCGGCAGATGAAACACCTCGTTGGAGGTAATGCCCAGTTCGGCACCCGGGATATCGGGCATTCCCGGCCATGCACCCGTCGCGATCAGGATGTTCGCCGCGGTAACATCCCGCCCGCTGGCAAGGCGCATGCTGTTTGGACCCGTTATGACGGCACGTTCGCGGAACAGCTCAACCCTGCTATTGTCGAGCGTCTGGCCGTACAGCCCCTCGAGCCGGTCCACCTCGGCCGCGACATTGTCGCGCAGCGTCGGCCAGTCAAAGCTCGCGCCCTCGGTGTTCCAGCCAAAGCGTCGTGCATCTTCCATATCCTCGGCAAAATGCGAGCCGTAGACGAGCAGCTTTTTGGGGACGCAACCGCGGATCACGCAGGTGCCGCCGACGCGAAATTCCTCAGCCACGGCCACCTTCGCGCCATGGCTGGCAGCTATACGCGACGCGCGCACGCCGCCTGAGCCAGCGCCAATCACAAAGAGATCATAGTCGTATGCCATATCACTTCCTTTGCGCCCAAGATTGGGCCGGCGCAGCATGGTTGCCAATCGAAAAAGTTATTCAGGCTGAAAGAACCATTTGTTACAGTCCGGCAGCTTCGATCAGTGCACTTGTTGAGGGATCAAAGCCTTGCGCGCCAGTTTCGGCAATGCCCCTGGCGATTTCCTTGCCCAGTTCGACGCCGAACTGGTCGAACGGGTTGATGCCCAGCAACACGGCATTGGCAAAGGTGCGATGCTCGTAAAAGGCGATCAGCGCGCCCAGCGTCGACGGCGTAACGTCGTCGAGCAGGATAGTGGTCGAAGGCCGGTTGCCTGCGTAATTCCGCGCCGGATCGTCGCTGGCCTTGCCCTGCATCAACGCAGCACCCTGCGCGAAACAGTTGACCAGCAATGTTTCATGGTGCGCCGGGTCAAAATCATGCCCCGGCGCGATGCTGGCAATGAATTCCACCGGTACCAGGCGGGTGCCCTGGTGCAAAAGCTGGAATACCGCGTGCTGTGCATCGGTTCCTACCCCTCCCCAGGTGATGGCAGCGGTCGGATAGTGCAGCGGCGTGCCATCGGCGGCCACTGATTTGCCATTCGATTCCATTTCCAGCTGCTGGAGATAATCGGGAAGCAAACGCAACCGCTCGTCATAAGCAAAGACCGCGCGCGTTTCGCAACCTTTGGCTTGGGTGTAGTAAAGGTCGGCAAATGCCGCCAATATCGGTGCATTTTCAGCCAGAGGCGCGCTGCGGAAATGGCGGTCCATTGCGGCAGCACCCTCCAGCAGTTCTTCATAGGCACCCCAGCCCAAGGCTGCCGCAAAGGGAAAGCCAATCGAACACCAGAGCGAGTATCGTCCCCCCACACTTTCTGCGAACGGCAATATGCGGTTTTCATCGACACCCCATTCGATGGCCTTGTCCGGCTTCGCAGTCAGCGCAATGACACGGCCATAGGGGTCGTCCACCCCTCCCTCACGCAACCATTGCAGCGCACTTTCGGCGTTGAGCAGTGTCTCGGTCGTCGTGAAAGTCTTGGAAGCCACCGCCACCACTGTCGCCTGTGGGTTCATATCGCGCACGGCCTCGGTGAGCGCTGCACCATCGATGTTCGAGACAATCTTGACGTCATATTGCGCACCATCGCGGCCAAGTGCGTCGACCAGCAATTTGGGACCAAGCGCCGACCCTCCAATGCCAAGATGCAGGATATGCTTGATCTCTCCAAAGGCACCCGCCTCGATCACTTCAAGCAGCTCGCGCATCCGGGCCTGCAATGCCCTCGCTTGCGCAACCGCATCGGGATGTCCGTTACCGCGCTCGGCAGCATGTTCTGCTGCCCTCCCCTCGGTCGGATTGACGATAGAGCCGCTGAACAGTGCCTCACGCGCGTCGACCAGGCCTTGAGCATCAGCCAGTTCGCCAAGTAAAGCGAGCTTTGCTGCATCCAGATGGGTTTTGGAAAAATCGAAGCGCAATCCACCCTGCGAAGTGGTCAGGCTTGCGACCCGATCCGGCTCGGCTGCAAACAGCTCGCCCAGGGTTGGCGCGGGCAATTGCTTCAATTTCTTCCAATATTCTTCGACCATGTCACTCTTCCATTCGACAAATGCGAATCTCGCGCTGGCTATCGGCGCGGCTGGGCATTAGAAGCCCTGTCCGTGATCAGCCATAGAAAAACGGGGCCAGCAGCGTGAGTGACGGCGAAAGCGCAATAAATTCGGATGCAGCGCCCAAAAAGTCGAAGGCCGAGAGCTTTGAACTGCGCGAATATGGGCTGTTCCTGTTGAAACTGGCGGCAGCAGTGCTGATTTTCCGCAGTTTCATCTTCTCGCCATTCTACATTCCGTCGGAATCGATGCAGCCGCGGCTGCTGATTGGCGACTATCTGCTGGTTGCGAAATGGCCCTATGGCATTTCACGCTACAGCCTGCCGCTGCAACTTCCGCTGTTCGAAGGCCGCGTGTTCGGCAGCCTGCCGACGCCGGGCGATGTTGTGGTCTTCAAAAAGCCGCCGACCAATTCCGTAGACTATATCAAGCGCGCAATCGCCCTGCCCGGCGATGTAGTACAAATGCGCGCCGGGACGCTGGAGATCAACGGCAAGGCCGTGAAGAAGGTGCGTATCGCCGATTTCGTCACGCCAGTGACGCAGGGCATGCGGGACGCAGCGGCACTGGAGGGCAACAGCCAGCCCTGTTTCGAACCGCAATATGAGGAAGATGCCAAGGGCGGCGGCAGGCAGTGCCGCTATCCACGCTATCGCGAGACGCTGCCCAATGGCCGCAGCTATGAAATCCTCGACCTGGTAGAGGCCGGGCCAGGCGACGATACCGAGCCGCTGGTGGTGCCTGAGGATCATATGTTCTTCATGGGTGACAATCGTGACCGCAGCGCCGACAGCCGCTTTCCACAGGACGGCGTTGCCATTGGCATGGTTCCAGTCGACAACATATTGGGCCGCGCGCAGGTCGTCTGGTTTTCTACCGATGGCAGCGCACGCTATCTGTTGCCATGGACCTGGTTCAGCGCTGCGCGGTGGGACCGGTTCGGCGAAGGATTTTAGGCTTGGCCGAGCTTGCCGAATGGTTGCGCTCGACATTTGACGTCAAGGGCGACGATCAAGGGCTATTCACCCGTGCGCTGACGCATGGCAGCACGGGGGAGGCAGATTACCAACGGTTGGAGTTTCTGGGCGACCGCGTACTGGGGCTGGTAATTGCCGACATGCTCTATGCACGCTTTCCCGATGAGCCGGAGGGACGGCTTTCGCACCGGCTGAACAGCCTGGTTGCAGGCACCACCTGTGCGGAGATCGCCCGACAAATTGGCGTGCAGCCCTATTTGCGGCTCGGCAAGCAAGCGCGCGACGATGGTGCGCGCGAAAGCGACAATGTGCTGGGCG
>CAZSJE010000186.1:0-4370 GCA_964606835.1 uncultured Sphingorhabdus sp. | reverse complement strand
TGCGCGACAAAAAATCCGTCGAGACCGCCTTGGTCAGCCAGCATGCCGGGGAGCGTGCGGACAAAGCGGTCAGCCGGGATGCCATGGGGCAGCCAATTTGGGTTCGCCGTAACTGCGGCGAAATCGGGTTGGCGCGCAAGGAAAGCTTCAGCCTGCGCTTCGCCTTCTTCCGGCTCCAGCGAACAGGTCGCGTAGACGAGCGAACCTCCCGGCTTCACCCAGTGCGCGGCATGATCGAGCAAGACCTGCTGTAATTCGACCAGCTCGGCAATCTGCCTTGGGCCGATGCGGTAGAGAACGTCGGGGTGGCGCCGGAAGGTGCCGGTCGCCGTGCAAGGCGCATCGATCAGCACAGCATCATATTGCGTGCCGCCGCGCCATTTGCGGATGTCGGCCACGACCTGCTCGGCCTCCAAACCGGTGCGCTCTAGATTGCTCTCCAGCAGCGCCATGCGCTTGGCCGACAGGTCGAGCGCAGTCACTTTCCAACCGGCAGCGGCGAGCTGCATCGTCTTGCCCCCCGGCGCTGCGCACAGATCGAGCACAGTGCGCCCCATGCCCTCGCCCAGCGACCGGACCGGCAAGGTCGCAGCCAAATCTTGCACCCACCAGGCGCCGTCGGCGAAACCATCAAGCGTCTCGATCGCGGCACCGCGCGGCAGCCGGAAATGCCCGGAGGCAAGACTCGTCCCGCCCAGCCGTTCGGCCCATTCGGTCGTTCGGTCATGATCCTTCAGCGCCAGATCGAGTGGTGGAGGCTCCGCCAGCGCAACACGTGCCGCCTCCGGCATATCCTTGCCCCACGCTTTCTCCCAGCGGATGGCGACTTCGGGCAACACTATCGGCGCGTCGGCCAGTTTCGGCTGCAGCCGCCAGAGCGAACTCAGCACGCCATGCACCAACCGCCGAGGTCCGCCTTCCAGCAAGGGCAACGCGGTTGAAATCACCGCATGCGGCGGGGTTTCCAGCCGCAGCAGCTGCGCAAGCGCCATGCGCAGCACCATCCGCGCCTTGGCATCGTCCGCCAATGGCAGCCGTGTCTGGCTGTCAATCAACAGATCGAAGTTGGGGGCCCAGCGCAGCACTTCTTGCGCAATAGCAATCGCCAGCGCCCGGTCGGAGGGTTCCAGCCATTTGGTCGCGGGAATTACCGCTTGGTCGAGCGGCTGCCCTGTGCGCATCACGGCATCGAGAATTTGCAGCGCCGCTTTGCGCGTGGCGAGACCGGTTGCAGTCGAGGGACGGGTATTCATCGCCGCGCCTTAGGCGGGCTGACTATGAATGTCTTTCTTATTACGCCCGCCCCAGCGGATCGAGCGCGCTGCGTCTCGGTGCCGAACCCATTTCGGCCGCAATCGCCTCCAGCTCGGCTATGCGGTTTTCGGTCGCAGGGTGCGTCGAAAACATCTCCGACACATGCGTCGGCACGATGTAAAGCTGCGCCGCCGAAGGGTTGCGCTCACTAACCGGGTTGGGGATTGCCTGCGCCGCGCCCGAAATCCGCGCCAGCGCCGAGGCGAGCGCCAAAGGCTTGCCGGAAATCTCCGCACCCGTCCGGTCGGCACCATATTCGCGGGTGCGGTTGATCGCCAGCTGCACGATCATCGCGGCGAAGGGGGCGATCAGCACGGCGAGCAAAGTCGCCAGTCCGTTATTGTTACCGCCACGGAAAAACAGCCCAAAATTGGCGAGCATCGACAGCGCGCCTGCAATCGTCGCCACCATCGTCATGATCAGCGTGTCGCGGTTCTTCACATGCGCCAGCTCGTGCGCCATCACGCCTTCGACTTCGTCACGGCTGAGCATTTGCAGCAAGCCGGTGGTTGCAGCGACCGCCGCATTTTCGGGATTCCGCCCGGTCGCAAAGGCATTGGGGTGCGGGCTGTCGATCAGATAGACTTTCGGCATCGGCAGGTTTGCGCGCTGCGCCAGATTGGCGACCAAGCCATGGAAATTGGGGTCGCTTGCCGCATCGATTTCGCGCGCATTGTGCATTTTCAGCACGATTGTGTCGGCGTTCCAGTAGGTAAACAGGTTCATCCCCGCCGCAACCAGAAGCGAGATGATCGCCCCGCCAGAACCGCCTAGCGTGTAGCCCAGCGCCATGAACAGAGCGGTCAGCGCAGCCAGCAACATCGTCGTCTTGAGCATATTCATCTTGATATCCTCATCATCGCGACCAATGTGTGGATAACCCACCCCCGTTTCAAGGAGTGTCCGATGGGCAAACGCCCGCCGCACGTCAAAGCGCCAGCGCATCTTTCCAAAAGCCCGCCGCTGCCCAAGCCCGGCCCGGCAAAGTCTGGCCCCGCGCCCGACCCGGACCGGCCCGATCCGGTGCGCTATGGCGATTGGGAGCTTAAGGGCATTGCCATCGATTTTTGAGGGACTTTTGCCCGGCCTGGTGCGGTCAAGAAGACTCGAACTTCCACGGGCTTTCGCCCACAACGACCTCAACGTTGCGCGTCTACCAATTCCGCCATGACCGCACGCCCTGACCGGTAGGAGCGCGCGCCTAGCAAAACCCCCAACCATGCGCAACAGGCTTTGCGGATTCACCTGCGCGCCGCAATGTGTCGCAAAACGGGGCGGGCGGATTTTAACCCTCTTTCGGACTTGTGCGAAAGCGTTAACAAATCCTTAAACTGCGCAATGACGCTGATTGCGCTCCTGCTCGCTGCCACCCCCGCAAGCCCTCCACCCCGGACCCAAGTGGTGAGGGCAAGCGTCGAGATCGTCGCGGCGGAGGTCATCCGCTTCGAACCCGATCCGCCCAAGGGCAAGGCTAAGGGACCGGTCAGGCAGCAACGCACGCGCGACGGCATGCCGATGGTCGAATTCTATTAGAGTCTAGTTTGGCAGCACCCAGCCGACGCTTATTTCCGAGGAGGCCAGCGGCACATCGCGTTTTAGCTGGCTGAACTCCGCCGTTGCCCCCGGTGCGAGCGCGCGCACTGGCGGCTTCATTTCCCAATTATAGATCGAACGCCCGCTCGCATCCTTCAGGGTCACAAGCATGTTGGGCACCGGCAATCGCTCCGCCGTCGGATTGATGATCGATCCGCTGGCGATGAAATAGGGTGAGCCATCGGCTGCGCGGCCGAGCTCCAGATTATCGTGGAGCTGGATTGTCAGCCGCGATTCCGCGCCGCTGGCAGCAAAGCTGTTGTCCAGCCACCCCGAATACCACAGCGCGCCGCCGCCCAGCGTTACGAGGGCAGAAAAGGCGATAGCCGCATAGGTCATGATCTTCGCCGGATTGCGCCGGGGACGGAAGGGGGGTTCGTGCGCAAACTGGCTGCGTTCGGGCAGGTCGTCGCCGGGGGGGAGAACGCGCAGTCCGACCGGAGCGGGTTCGACGCTTTCTGCAACCGGATGGGCAACGGGAGGGGGCGGCGGCGCTTCGGCATGCTCCGGCGGTGGAGGTGCCGATTCAGCGACAGCTTCGCGAACCTCAGGCGTTGGGGCCACAGGCGCGATCGGCGGCGGTGCTACGCTTTCCGGCCCTTCCTGGAACCAGCTGTGTCGGCAGCTTGCGCAACGCACTTGCCGTCCGTTCGCACCGATGGCGCTATCGGGAACGACATAACGGGTGCGGCAGTTGGGGCAGACCAGCAACATCGCCCTCCCCTAAACAGCAGCGCCGCGTGCGATGCAAGCCTGCCAACCGAAAATAGCTGTGGAAGGGCGCGCAAGCGGCGCGTTCCGCCGCTTCGCCAATTGGAACAATCCTTTGCGTGGGCAATGCCGAATATGTAAGAGCTTTGGTCAATGCAGAGCGTCGCCGAATTCGACAATGTGGGCCTTCGGTACGGGACGGGTTCGGAAACCCTGACCGATATCAGCTTCACGCTTTTCCCCGGCAGTTTCTACTTCCTGACCGGCCCGTCGGGTGCGGGGAAAACGTCGCTGCTGAAACTACTTTATCTTGCGCATCGCCCCAGTCGCGGCGCAATCCGGATGTTCGGCCACGACACTATCGCCATGACCCGCGACCGGTTGCCGGGATTTCGTAGGCGAATTGGCGTGGTGTTCCAGGATTTCCGGCTGGTCAGGCACTTGTCGGCGTTCGACAATATTGCTCTCCCCTTGCGCATCGCCGGGATTGCCGAAAAGGATTTGCAAGGACCAGTCACTGAAATGCTCAGCTGGATCGGCCTGACCGAACGGGCCGAAGCGCGGCCGGCGACGCTTTCGGGCGGGGAGCAGCAGCGCGTCGCCATTGCCCGCGCCGTCATTGGCCGGCCCGAAATATTGGTTGCGGACGAACCTACGGGCAATGTCGATCCCGAAATGGCGGTGCGGTTGCTGCAATTGTTCGCAGCCCTGAACCGGCTTGGCACGACCGTGGTGGTCGCGACGCACGATAT
>CAZSJE010000185.1:2653-4378 GCA_964606835.1 uncultured Sphingorhabdus sp. | reverse complement strand
AACATCGAATTGAGCCGTCGATAGCGCAACACGACATCGCCATTTGGCGCAATGACAAAACTGGTCTGGAAATACAGGCCGGGAAAATGTTTGTCAGTTTCATAGGCATTGCCCGCGAGGAACAGTCTCTGCTCCTGCGCGATTTTCCCCATCGCCTCATATTCCGGGCCATCGATTTCGAGTGACGCTTTGTCGGCAAATTCGGAGATCGAGATGCGGCCAGGATAGCTTGTGAGCAGATATTCGGGCAATACCGCCAACCGGACCGGCGCGCCTCCATATTGCTCGATAAACACCGACGCCGCACGAATTTTCGGACCGATAGAGTCTATTGTCTCCATCATCATGGCGCGTGCACTTGCCCGATCGGCAGCCTTCTCTACCGAGCGCGCGGAAAGCTGCATCGCAACGGCAGCGTAAAGCGCGGGCGTAATCAAGAGAGCAACTCCGGCATTCTGAAAAACCAAGGCATAACTATAGGCCCAGCGCACCCGGGTTCATACGGTTTTCAGGATCGAGCTGGTTCTTTAGTCCACCAAGCAATGCCTGGGCTGCGGGATCCAAGCTTTCCAGATAGCGATAGGTACGCGCAATCTGAAAATGCCCAGCCCCATGCTCAAAAAACAGGTCAACAAGACCCTTTTTCAACTTCCACATCAGCGCGTGCGCAGCGGAATTGCTCTCACCCGGAGGCAATTTTGCAAGATGCGCATCCTCCACCAAATGTTCAATCCAGGGGTTTCTGGCATCGGGCCAATAGATACAAGGTTCAATGATGGCGCCGGCACCACCCACCGCGGAGAATAATGTTCCTGTATGAACACCCAAAGCATCCATTTCGGCGCGGTGCATATCGAAAAAGCTTTCGATGGCCGTGTAACATTCCACAGCGCGGCTATGCGGCAGAAGCCCGTGGACCGGAGCCCAACGTTCGCCGTTGGGGCCTAGCACCGAATTTGGCGCGACGAAGGGGTTGGCTCGGATGATCTTGGGAATGGTATTGTCGGTCTCGGTGCCGCCATTCGCCTTCGCAATTGCACAGGCCTCGGCCAGGTCGGCATCCGCTGATGGCTGGTTTCTGCCTTCGGTCAGAATGTGCAAAGAGAATTTTGCATCGCTCAAAAAGTTTCGGCCGGCAGCGACTACCTTCGCGCCCTCTTTCAGCGCCTTGAAAACCGAACCTTGCGCTTTCATCATGCCCACCAGTTGCTTTGCATCGGTGGCAAGGCTGTCGCGCTTCATCCGGATGGCATTCAAATTGGGATCAAAGCCAAAGCACTCTGTCGAAACTCCGGCCCGTTCAATGGCAGCAAGTGCTGTCATCACTTCTGCATGGGTTTCAAAAAGAAAGCTGGCATAGCCATGTGCCTTAGCCTCAGGGATAAGCCGTAATGTTATCTCCGCCTTGATCCCGAGAGCACCTGTGTCACCACAGAAAAGTCCGGTCAGATCCGGCCCATAGGATCGCGCAAATTTCGCGCCAGTATTGAGAATGGTGCCATCGGCCAAAACCACATCCATCGAAACGCAGCTGTTAACCCCCATGCCATAGCGAGTTGAGCCCCAAAAAATGCAATTCTGGCTCATCCCGCCACCGACAGTAGCATACAGCCCCGAGAGCGTGCCCCACATAGGAGTGCGCAGCCCCAATGGCTTGAGCGTCTCATACAACTTCGCCCAAGTGCAACCGGCTTCGACCGTAACCGTCATATCGGTTTCATTGAT
>CAZSJE010000185.1:0-2553 GCA_964606835.1 uncultured Sphingorhabdus sp. | reverse complement strand
GCACCACCCAATACGAACATCACGGCAGCTGCGATCAATGCGAGATCATAGCTCCCTTGTTGCACCCGGATTGTGCCGTAAATGACGGGCGAGATAGCGGACATCAAACCGAATGGCATGTAGAGCATCCCATAAATGCGCCCAAAGTGCGCCATGCCGAAATAGCGGGCGGAGAGAAACGCGATCAGGTCGCTTTCGGCTCCTGCCGCAAAGCCGAGGAAGAAAGCAGCAATATTGATCAGCAGCAAATCACTGCTGGTTCCCAGCAAAAAGTAACAGGCGACCGCTGGGAGACAGAGTACCGGAAAGGCCACTAGAGGGCCCCAAATTCGATCCAACAGGAAACCAACACCGATCCGGCCAACGAGCAGGCCTATGCCAACTATACCCATTATTCCCGCAGCGGCATCACGATCAATGCCATGATCGGCAACTATGCTAGGCATGTGAATATGCGCTCCGCCATAGGCCAAGGCGATCAGGAATATCGAAAACCACAGAAACCAAAATTGGCGGGTTCGGACGGCTTGGCCGAAAGTCATTCCGGCGAGTTGCCCGCTATTTGTATTTAATTCGGCAGGGCGTTCATGTGCCGTCGGTTCGCGGAAGAACAGAAGCGTAATCGGCAAAGCCACCAGCAGCGGCAGCAAGGCGACAATCGGGAACATTTCGCGCCACCCAAAACTGTCGATTGCGCCTACGGCGATTCTTGGGACGATAAGCGCAGCGGCGCTTGTTCCCACCAGCATGATCCCAAGCGCCAGGCCACGCTGCTTCACGAACCAAAGGCTAAGGCCTCTGCTCCAGGTGACTGGTGTCGACCCAATCCCGACCAGACCGACCAGAAACCACAGAAAGTAGAATCCCAGTAGAACGGGAGGTGTGAAGTACAGCGACGAGAATGCCAGTATGAAGCCAACAAGCGACCATATTGCTACTTTGCGAACACCAAAGCGATCGGCCAGCCAGCCAAATACCGGGGCCAGCAATGCAGCCGTGATTCCGAATATGGTGATGCCAATGCTGACCTGCTGGACGTTCCAGCCAAATTCGGACTCGAGCGGCTTGAACAGGAATCCGAGCACATTGAACGGCAATGGCGATGCACCGCACATCGTGCCGAGGAATCCCGCCAGCAAGACCTTCCAGCCTAGGCGGAATTCGGAACGCTGTTCCTGCAAATCGGATCCCCTTACAAATTTGTTTGATGCTAACCGAAAATGTCTTCAGCAAAAAGCAAAAGGGCGCGGTGCCACCTCGCGACCGCGCCCCTTCCGTAATGTATCAAAAATTATATCGCGCCCGGAACATCCATTCCATCGGCCGATTGAGATAGGAATAGTTCGACAGGGCGTTCTGCACGAAAGACTCGTTAAAGCAGTTCGAGCATTCGATCGCGAAGGACAGCTGATCGTCCGGGGCTTTGAGCGTCAGCCCGGCGTTCACCAGCCAATGTGCGGCGCTATACGACCCGGCGATGAAATCGCCCGATGTCAGATTGGCAGGGAAGGTGCCGTTGGTGCCTGTGACGCTGCCCGACCGTATGGTCACATTGCTCGTTCCCACCTCGCTTTTCGAAGCATAGCTGGCATTAACCGAAGGGGTTAGCGACCAGCCGCTTTCTCCCAGGCTCGCCTTGTAGCTGGCGCCGAGCGAAAAGGTCCAGTCGGGGGTACGCACAGGCTCAGCGATCGAGCCGTCAGGCGCAACGATGCCAGCGCCGCAGTTGGTCGTATTGGGCCCACCGGCGATCCGGCCAGCGGCCAGTTCGGCAAGGCAAAGCGTCTGCTGCGCGGCAACGCTGCGAACGCCAAAGGCATCTACAGCAGGCGCATTGCGATTGATCTTGTATTTGTCATCCTGATAACCGCCATTGAGGAATAGACGGAGATTATCGACTGGCTCGAATGTCAGCTCAAGCTCGGCACCTTTATTCACATAGTCCGCAAAGTTGCGGGTGATGAAGGCAAGGCTCCCATTCAAGCGGATGAATGCCGATGGCGTCTGCAGATCCTTGGTATCCTGATAGAACAGGGTCAGGTTCGCGCGCACGCGGCGGTCGAACAGGTCGGATTTGATGCCTGCTTCGTAGCTCCAGACCTTTTCGGGCCCGAATGGCAGCAATTCATTGGTGGCCGTGCCACGCGCATTCCAGCCGCCCGACTTGAAACCGCGCGTCGCCGAGACAAACAGCAACATATCGTCGTTGGGCTTGTAATTGACCGCGAAGCGCGGCGTCCAGATTTTCGACCGTTGCGTTTCCGGGATGCGAACCGCCGCTGGGACAAGGGGCGGGTTGATGGCAAGGTTTACGTTGGCAAGACACGTCGCCTCGATCGTGCCATCATTGCAGCTCGGCCTGTTGTCGGCAATGTTGAAGGTCTTTTCCTCGTCGGTGTAACGGATACCCGCAGTCAGCTTGATTTGCTCGCTGACATTATAGTCGAGTTGCAAATAGCCCGCCCAGGCCTCGGTCTTGTTCCTCAGCGTGCGATCTGCCAGCAACAGCGCAGCTGCAGGGGAGAGTGAAAACACATCTGCGAAATCGGTCGT
>CAZSJE010000184.1:1828-4405 GCA_964606835.1 uncultured Sphingorhabdus sp. | reverse complement strand
ATGGGTTTCAAATGCGGTATTGTCGGGCTGCCCAATGTGGGCAAGTCCACGCTGTTCAACGCGCTGACCGAAACGGCGGCGGCGCAGGCGGCAAATTATCCTTTTTGCACGATTGAGCCGAACATTGGAAACGTGGCGGTGCCCGATCCGCGGTTGCAGACTATTGCCAAGATTGGCGGGTCGGCCAAGATCATCGAGACACAGCTTGGCTTTGTTGACATTGCTGGCCTCGTGCGCGGGGCGAGCAAAGGCGAGGGGCTGGGCAACCAGTTCCTAGGCAACATCCGCGAGGTTGACGCTATCGTCCATGTGCTGCGCTGTTTCGAGAATGACGATATCCAGCATGTCGATAACAGGATCGACCCGATTTCGGACGCGGAGACGGTCGAGACTGAGTTGATGCTGTCCGATCTGGAGAGCCTCGAAAAGCGCGTGCCTGCTTTCCAGAAAAAGGCGACAGGCGGCGACAAGGAGGCGAAGATTGCTGCAGCGGTGTTGGGCCGCGCGCTGGATTTGCTCCGTGAGGGCAAGCCTGCGCGGTTGCTGACGCCCAACGATCCCGAGGAGCAGCGCATCTTCGATCAGGCGCAGCTGTTGACCTCCAAGCCTGTGCTTTACGTTTGCAATGTCGAGGAAGCCAGCGCCGCCAACGGAAATGCGCTGTCCGCCAAGGTGTTTGAGAAAGCCAAAGCTGAGGGAGCCGAAGCAGTAGTCGTTTCCGCTGCGATCGAGGCCGAAATCTCCACCATGCCAGCCGAGGACCGTGAGGTATTCCTCGAAGACCTCGGCCTCACCGAAACTGGTCTCGCCCGCGTAATCCGCGCCGGATACGAACTGCTCCACCTGATCACCTTTTTCACTGTCGGCCCCAAAGAGGCCCGCGCCTGGACCGTGACCAAGGGTGCCACTGCTCCCAACGCCGCGGGCGTCATCCACAGCGATTTCGAAAAAGGCTTCATACGCGCCGAGACCATGGCCTATGAGGATTATGTCCAGTTCAACGGCGAAGCTGGGGCCAAGGAAGCCGGCAAATGGCGCTCCGAAGGCAAGGACTATCTGGTCAAGGATGGCGACATCATGCTGTTCCGCTTCAACGTCTGACCTGCTATAGGATAGCAATGCTTCGGCAATTCATCCTTACCCTGTTCCTGATCGGACTGGCCCTGCCAGCGATGGCCATGCCGGTGCCGACGGGAAAAGCTGCGGCAGCGGTCGAGGATTGTCATGGAATGCCATCTCAGGATGGCGATAGCGACCACCAAAAAAGCGATGCCGGCATGCACGGTTGCATTGGTTGCATCGCGTCCTTTGCCAGGACGTTGCCGACTACGGCGTCAGAGCCATCGCGATTTACGCCCGATCCCCAACCTGTTCACTGCCTTACCGGCGCTATCCCTCGACCGAGTGTGCCTCCGCCGCGTGGTTGACAGATTGAATGACCGATTGTCTTTCAACTGTCAGAGATAGAAATATGAAAAGCCTAATTTTTTGTGCGGGCGCTTTGGCGCTTGCATTTTCCATACCTGCGTCGGCGCAGGAGCATGATCATTCGCAGATGGACCATGGCGAGCCGAAAGAACATGAACCGATAGCGACAATGCCGGGAGGATCGATCCCCGCCGAAGGCTCCGGCACGTCGCGCCTGCCGGGCAATGAAGGTGGCCACAGCGGCCTCCACATCATGCCCGGCGACGGCTGGATGCTGATGGCCCACGGTTATGCCTGGGGTGTTTACACCGATCAAAGCGGCCCGCGCGGTGACGACAAGGCCTATGTCCAGTCGATGGCGATGGTCACGGCCGAGAAGGAAACCGGCTGGGGCAAAGTGCAGCTGAAATCGATGCTGAGCCTTGAGCCGCTAATGTCCAATCGCGGCTATCCCAACCTGTTTGCCACTGGCGAGAGCGCAGGCGGCGAGCCGCTGGTGGATCGGCAGCATCCGCACGACCTGTTCATGGAACTGGCGGCACGGGTCGACGTGAGTGTCAGCGATGATGCGAGCATCTTCCTCTATGGTGGCCCGGTCGGCGAACCCGCGCTTGGCCCCAGCGCCTTCATGCATCGGGTTTCGGCGCGCTACAATCCGGAGGCACCGATCACGCATCACTGGTTCGATAGCAATCACATCACCTATGGCGTGGCGACCGCTGGATACTCTTCCCGGCAATTCCAATTGGAAGGTTCAATCTTCACCGGACGTGAACCCGATGAGCGGCGCTGGAATATCGAAAAACCGCGCTTCGACAGCTGGTCGGTACGGGCAACCTGGAACCCTTCGCTGCAATGGGCAATGCAAGTCTCGACCGGGCGGCTGAAACAGCCCGAGTTCCTGATCCACCCCGATGAGAATGAGCAGCGCACCACTGCTTCGGTGCACTACGCCAACGGCTCCGGCCTGTCCGCGATGCTCGCCTTTAGCGCCAAGGATCGTAAGCCCGGTCCAACGCTAACCGCGTGGCTGGCCGAGGCCAATTGGGATATCGACGATCATCACACGCTGTTCGGGCGCATCGAAAATGTGAAGAACAACGAACTGTTCCCGGACGATCTCAATCCGCTGCACGAGGTGCCGTTCCG
>CAZSJE010000184.1:0-1728 GCA_964606835.1 uncultured Sphingorhabdus sp. | reverse complement strand
GCTAGCAGCGCGCATATTGTGCCGACAATCAGGTTGATCACGCCAAGACCGACAAAGGCCACGAGCATGACGATGACAAATAACAGCACGCAATTCCAGCCAACGCCGCGGGTCAGATCCCAGGCGCGAACGATGCTGCCGAAAATGCCCTTGTCGCGTTCGGCAACCACCACGGGGCCAACCGGCATAAGCCGCGCCGCGACGTAGAACGCCCCGATAAGGAGCGCCAGCGCGCCAAAACCAGTGAGCAATCCGGCAAGCAACGAGGCCAGAAAGTAAATCGGCAACAGTTTAAGCGCAAAGAAGAGCGCGTCGCCAATGCGCTCCATATCCGTGCGAAGCAGCAGGGTCAGGACAGCAACGCTGCCGAAAAAGGACATAATCCCCAGTGGTATGATCAAAGTCCAATATTGTTCGAAACGTTCGTTCTGCGCCGCAAATATGTCGCTGATGGAGGTGAGCCCCTCAATGTCAGGCGGCGGCACAAAAAAACCGGAAGCCCAACTCGGCACCAGCATCAGCAAGCCGGCAACTGCAATGATCCCTTCGCGGTGTGTACGAAGCGAGGCTAGCGTGTCGTTCCAGACCGCACTCAAATCCAATGTTCGGGACACGCTTTTCTCCTCGATTGCCAGCCGCAATTAGGGTGCGCACGGGGTGCTGGCAAGCGGCGACCTCAGCGGCTAAGGCAATGATCATGATGACCGGACCGGATATCGATTGGGAAATCGCCGAAGCCCAAATCGCCTACCCTGATGCTTTGGCCCGCATGGAGGCCCGCCAAGTCGCGATCCGGAATGATGGCGCGCGCCAGCTGATCTGGCTGCTCGAACATCCGCCGCTCTATACAGGCGGCACCAGCGCCGATCCTGCGGAGCTTTTGAGCCAGCAATTCCCGGTATACGATACAGGCCGGGGAGGACGTTACACCTATCATGGGCCTGGCCAGCGAGTGGGCTATGTGATGCTTGACCTCGCAAAGCGCTGCAAGGATGTGCGCTGCTATGTCCATGCGCTGGAAGGGTGGGTGATTGAAGCGCTTGCCGAGTTTGATGTCCACGCGCGGCGTGCGGAGGGGCGGATCGGCATCTGGTGCGATAACCGCAAGGGGCAGGAGGCGAAGATCGGCGCGATCGGCGTGCGTATCCGTCGCTGGGTTACAAGCCACGGCTTTGCCGTCAATGTGGCCCCCGACTTGAGCCATTTCGGCGGGATCGTGCCGTGCGGAATCGCAGAATATCCCGTCACCAGCCTTGCCGATCTGGGTATCGCGGCCAGCCTGGCCGATTTTGACGCGGCGTTGCACCGGACCCTCCCGGATTTCCTTTCCGCGCTTGCCAAAGCGCAAGAGAGTTGCGAGTTAGCGCCGCAAACACAGACCGTCTGAGAGGTTCCAATGCTTCGCGCCACGATCATCGCCCTGACCCTGCTGCTTGCCGCCTGTGGCAACGGAGAGGACAGCAAGGTCACCGAAACCCGAATGGACGATATCGACAATATGCAAGGCACGATCAGCGACGAAATGGTCGATGCCGACGAGCTGAACGAACAACCCATGATCGAGGCGACGCCAGCGCCAGGGGCAAAGCCGAAAGGCAAGGCGAGCGAGGACAAGGCACAAGACAAAGCTGCGCCCGCACCGGAGCTAAAGGCCGACCCGGCAGTGGCCGAAGGCGAATAAATCCGGATGCGCGACATATTGGCGACTCCGCTGACGCTGCCCTGCGG
>CAZSJE010000183.1:0-4405 GCA_964606835.1 uncultured Sphingorhabdus sp. | reverse complement strand
GTCGGTCATCGCGCAAAATCGGGCGGCGGGCGGCCAAGTTTGCTATATTCCTCGCGCGCGGCTTCGGTGAGATCGGGGAGCGTGATCGCGCCATCGCGCAAGTTGGCGCGCACGGCGGCGGAAAGCACGATGTTGCGGATATGCCCTCCCGACAGCTCTATGTTCGACGCGATGCGGCCCAACTCTTCTTCGCTCAGCGCGTGACCGTCGCCCAGATGGACCTGCCACAGTTGCAGGCGTGCGCTGCCATCGGGCATGGGGAAGGGAACGATGGTGTCGATCCTGCGCACAAAGGCTGGATCGAAGCGGTCGCGGCTGTTGGTCGCCATGATGACGACGCCTTCATAGTCCTCGATCCGTTGCAGCAGATAATTGGTCTGCGCATTGGCATATCGATCATGCGCGTCGCTGACATCGGTGCGCGCGCCGAACAGCGCGTCGGCCTCGTCAAAGAAAAGCAGCACATCGGCATTTTGCGCAGCATCCAGCACAGCCGAAAGGTTCTTCTCGGTCTCGCCAATCCATTTGCTGGTGAGCACGGCCTGATCGACGCGGTAGAGCGGCAGCCCGCTTTGCGAGGACAGCCAGTGTGCGGCAAGCGTCTTGCCGGTCCCGGACTCGCCGTTGAACAATGCGCGGACGCCAGGGGCATAGCGCCGGGCGACACCGGGGCCGAGCGTGTCGGCAAGCCGGTTGCGCTGGCGGATACGTTCGATCAGCAGGTCGAGTTCGGCCATGGCGTCGGCGGGCAGCACCAGCTCGCTCCGCTCAACCTCGGCAAAGGAGCGGCGGGCATAGCCATCGAGTTCGGATTTGGACGTGCGCACAACGGTCGTCAGTCGCTGCCAATTATCGGCCGTGGCACCATCGAAACCCGCCTGCCGCGCCAGTTCGGCAACGCGCGACGGGCCCTGGCGATAGGCAGCGGCCGCCCGCTCGGCGGTTGCCGGATCGGCCCCATGCGCCAGCCATAGCGCCTTGCGCGCGGCCTCATCGGGAGTGGCGAACTGGATTTCATGCGCGGGCGTCGGGCTGGCGATGGCCCCTTCAAAGCCGGTGCTGACGACCACCAGCCCGCGATAGGGTGCAAAGTCCGGCAGCCTGGTGCGTTCACCGGGACCGGCGTCGCAGCGGACCACGGGCAAGGCATTTGATGCCGTCAGCCAGGCGGCGTTGGCGGCCAGCTTATCAGCTGCAACTGAAATCGCCGGGCGGTCCAGCCTTTGTGCCAGTTCAGAGACAATGGCGATGCCGTCCGCCTCTGACCCGCAACGAATGACCAGCAGATGCGCTTCGCCTTCGTCCGCCGACCAGTTGAGTGCCGTGGTGAGCAATGCCTGATGCGCATCGGGCAAAGGCGAATTGCGCACCGCTATTTCGCTTAATCCGGGTGGTGGCAGCCGGTGTCCGCCTAGCGCGGCTGCAAGCCCCGGTGCCAGTTGCAGCGAGCGTTCGGGCAGGGCAGCGCGCTCATCGCCGACACTGACAATGCCGTCCCGTACCAGCCCGCCATGGCAAAGCGCCAGCGGGCTTGCACCGAATTCGCGAAACAGCGTTGCCAGCAATCCAACCACGGGGCGCGAACCGCCGACCGGGTCCTGCGCGCGCGCCAGCATGCGCGCGATATGGGCGTCATCCTCCGCCGCCAGACACAATGCGAGCGTCAGCAGTTCGAAATCTTCAAGCTCCAACCGGTTGGCAAGATCGACCATGGCGGTATCGGCTGGGCGGGGGGCTTTGCGGAAACTGGCGACTTGGCTGGCAAGCTCGTCAACCGCTGCGACCGAGCCACCGCCCTCTGCCGCCTCTACACGGTCTTTCAGGCAGCGCTGGACGAGCTGGCGGAAATCCACAAAAGCGGGAGCGGAATCGGCAGTCATCCGGCATCGTCCTCAAAAATCGGGCGGTCGCTATAGGCAAAGCGTACCGACAGGCCGGCCCACATCATCCAGCCGGGATCGCGGTCTATTGCCTGCCTCCGTAACCGGATGTCGATATCGCCAAGGCGAAAACGAACCGTCAGCCGGTCGTTGTGCCAGCCAAGCCAGCCGGGTTTAGCCACCAGCCGCGCGAGCTTGATGTGCGCACTGCGCTTCAGCCAACGGTCGAGCGCAATGCGCCAGAGGTGCAATATGGCGGGATCGAGGGTGGCGTCAGGCTCGATCCGTTCGCTGAGGAAGGCAAAGACGGGATCGGTTGGTTCGACGCGGTGATGGCTGGCAATGGCGTTGAGCAATATTGCGGTGGGGTTGCAGGCCAGCAGGTTAGGGCGTGCAGCCAGCCATTCGGGCCAGCCAAGTTCGCGCAAGGGGTTGAAGAGATAGAAAAGGCCAGCGGCGCTGCTTTTGCATTCGCGCGCGACTGGCAGTTCGCGCGGTGGCAGGCGGGCTTCGAGATCGCTGTTTTGATGCGGCTCGTCATTCCCCGGCTCGGTCCTGGCTTCACTTCTTTGGCCCAACGGATGGGCGACAGGGGCAGCTTCGCCGCGACTGCCGGGTGGCGGGGGCAATGCAGACTTCGCACCTGGCTTTTCCCGAAATGGTCGCGGTGCGGGGCTTGTTCGCAATGGCTGAACCGGCTTTTCAAGCACAACGGATTCGAAAAATTGCTGCGCAGCAATTTTCAGCAGCTCGGGTCGCAGCGACAGCTCTGGCGTATAGCGGGCAACGAATTTTTCGATCAGCGCAAGGACCGGTTTCTTGTCCGGAAGCTTCAAGTTCAAACGGCGGAGTATCGTCGGCAGGGCAAAGGGAATCCTCTTTGCGATTGCCGGAAGCCATGCGGCGACAAACATGGCTTGCTCCTCCGGGGCAGATGCCCGGCTTTCGGTCTGCTGGCCAAATGGCTGCGCCTTTTGCGGCACAAAACCTAGTGCCGCAAAATTGGTCAGCGGCCCGTGCCATGCGTCGGTGGTCAGATCGAAATATTGCAGCAAGGCCGCCTGTGCCACGTCGCCTTTTCCTGCTCTTAGCAGGTCCACAATCATGGCCAGCGCTTGCCCGTTGTCGCCGCAACCGTCGGCCTCGCGCATTTCGTCTGCCACCCAATGCGCCAAGGGCTGGCCGCGCCACAGCCTGACCGCCAGCCGCCAATACCAGGCATCGACCGAATGGCCTTTCAGCAGGCGTGCGAGCAGCGCCGCCTTTGCTTCGGCGGCGTCGGCGAACCAGACGACATTGGCCGATGCCGCGCTGTCGGAGGCACCGTGGCAGGCCCCGCCGATGATCCGCGACCAGCCCTGTGCCACATTGCGCGCGACGGCGGCACGGCTGTCCGCATGTCCGCCTGCCATGGGCCGGTCGAGCTCCACCCGGCGCACCAGAACCAGCCGCTGCTCAGCCGAAAGCAGCGTGTTGAGCGCATCCTCGATCAGAAATGCCTGATGATGCGGGCTGTCGCTGGCCCCTTTGAACCGCAGCCGGTTGACCTCGATTTGCATGCTATTCCGGCCCCATCATTTCATCAGGCGCAGCACCTGCGTGGCCAGTTCGACCCGCATTTCGGGGAAGATGGTGGTGATCTGCGGCGCGACATTGATGATGCGCGCAGAGGCGCGACCTTCGATCATGTCCTCGATCACCGCGCGGCTGACGATGCGGTTTTGCCGGTCGCGCACAATCGCGGCCATTCCTTTCCGGATTTGCCGGATGTCGACATCGAGCATCAGCCGCGTCCCGACGCGTGCCGGGCTTTCACCGACCAGCCGTGCCGGGATCAGCCGCTTGACTGGCGAATGCGCGGCAAGCAACAGCGCGATGCGGACAAGATCAGAGATCAGCGCCACGGCCTTGGGATTGTTGCGGTCGATCTTCAGGAACAGCCAGCTGGTCAGCATTTGCAGCTGCTTGCGCTGGTCGCGGTCGATCCGCCCCCAATTGGGCAATGAAGCGAGCGATTGCAGGTCGACCTGCCCGTCATATTGCGACAGAACCTCTGCCCATTCGAGCCGCGCGGTTGCCGGGGTTTCGGCAAATTCGGCGTGCAGGCAGGCAGCCACGCCGGACACGTCCTGCAACAATTCAGCCGCCATTTTCTCCAGCGTCGGCGCCTTGTGCGTGCTGTCCGCCGCATCGCCCAGCGTCGCGTTTTCGCCGAACTCCCGGTGCGCCTCGGCAAGCGAGAGGCGCGGGATTGCCGCGACGTCGAGCGCCGCCGTCCTGATCCGCCTTGCGACTAGTGCCTGATGCTGGACGATATGCATTTTCTGCGCGGCTTGCAGAAGCAGCGGCATCGCCTGGATCATTTGCAGCTGCTGCACCTGAAACTGCATTGTTGCCGCCTGCCGCGCCTGTTCGAGCAGCGCCTGCTGGCGGGCGCGTTCGATGGCCCTGGCGGCCGCCTCGGCGCGGTCGATGCGCGCTACTTCCGCTGCAATGCGCGGGAACCATTTGACCGGTGCATCGCG
>CAZSJE010000182.1:0-4409 GCA_964606835.1 uncultured Sphingorhabdus sp. | reverse complement strand
AGCCGCTGCGCATGCTCCTGATCATCCGCATAGGCAGACGCAACCCGCGCAAACAGGTCCTGATAGCTTTCGCCGGGAAGCAAGTAACGGTCGCGCAGCGTCTCTTTGCCAAACTCGGTGAGCAGGTCATCGCGCGAGGCATCGGTCGCCACATCGAAACGGCGCACGTCCACGGTTTTGGAATCGCTTGCGGCCTTGGCCTTCGCCTTGGCTGCCAGCACTTCCATTTCGGGCTTTGCTGTCTCGGTTGCTTCCGGGGTATCCGCCTTGGTCACTTCAAGCACTTCCGCCATATTGCCTTCTCCAGCCTCGCGGCCAGTATCTCTGAAATCCATTGCCTTCTTGCTCCCCAATCGGGACCGCCAGTCACCCCGTTGACCGATGGTCCGAACTACCAAAACGGCAAGATGGACGTTCCCATCTTGTTCGACTCGCGGGACAAGCGTCCCGCATAGCATGTTTGACACGCTGGAGGGCGACAAATTTGCCTTATCCCCGGTCTTTTCGACGGGAATTTTACCCTGTCCACAGAATCGCTCCTGCGGGTTCAGACACAAATTGTTGTTATGCCCCCAACGGCCAACCGCTATCCATAGTGCCTCAACCATTTTCAGACGCAAGAGGGTAAATGGTTAATTAACGACTCCATTCGTCGCTTGTGCGATTCCTTTCGTCGCAGCGATTTTATGCCGCAACGCAGCGACGCGTGGACTTTCTAGGGCTGGAATCGGGCGCAAGTGTTTTTGCGGCGAATTGTGAAGTTTTTTTATCCCCGACAAAAAAACCGTGGGGAAAAGTCGGTACGCTTGTTGACATGGCGGAACTGCGTTACCCTTCCAATGGGTCACGCATGGGAGGGGAAGCCAATGCGGGTTTGGATCACGCGAATCACCATAATGATCATGCTTGGCTGGTCGGGCGCGGCTCAGGCCAATGCGCTGAAAGACAGCTGGGAATGCGCCAAGGCCTCGGGCAATCTGGCGATCAAGTCCCAGACCGATCTCTACAAGAAGGCCGAAGCCATGGCCGAAAAGGCCGGGCCGATGTCCATTTGTCTCGCCAAGACCGGGCCAGAGGGTCAGGCGCTGGCGGTCACCTCCAGCGCGCTGACTGCGCTGCGGCTGGCGAAACCTTCTTTGCTTCCCAAGGGACAATGTGAATCGCGGATCAAGGGGATAGCTACCAAACCCTTTGCGCTTGGCATTGCCGCCCTGATGCCCAATGGCGGCGCGAAGTCGAGTCTGCTGTCTGCGGCCAACAGCGACAGCGCCAACCAGATGGTCTGGGATCAGATCGGCAGCGCCCCGCCGCCCTTTTCCAGCGTCCCCAACCAGATCGAATGCGGCTGCCTGATTTCCGATGGCGCGATCTCGCTGACCGACATCAGCGAGATTACCAATGCCATCGCCAACACCAGCAACAAATGCGCTGGCATGCTAGATTCGCTGGGATTGGGCTTTATAAATGACATAGGTTCCTATGCGGGCAAGCTGGCGAAAAGCCTTGCCTACGGTCTTAGCGACAAATGGGACGAGGTCATTGGCGGGCAAAGCGACCCTGCCCCGCCAGGGGCCGTGTTCAAGATGTTTTTTGGCGATCATTTGGACGCCGTGGCAATCAACATGGCGCAATATCCGTCGAACTGGCAGGCAAAAACCTATGGCAACCAGCAGGGCTGGAAATGCAATTACAACATGAATTCTGGTCAGTGGGAGGGGCAGTGTTACGTCACGCTCGATCAGCTGAATGCGCTGTGTGCCGACTATTATGACGAGCATAAAATGTCGGCATCGAACGCGAAGAAAACCTGCAACAGCTATCGCGACACATTGCTGGCGGCGGCAACGCCAAAATCGAAACAATATGCCGCCATCGCCGCCCTGCCGTCGCTGTACAATCTGACGATCAACGATTGGCTGAAAACCGAATGGCTGTGGCGTTTCCCGACGACCTACAACCCCGGCAGCTATGATTTCGACAATGGCAATGTCAGCAGCTGGGCAAAATCCGACCCGCAGGCAGGCACATTGCGCAATCAATGGGCGGATATGGTGGGGTCGCCCTTCACCAATCCGACAAGCGTCAAGGCGGGCGAAAATTACAAGGCCGATGGCATATTGGCGATATCCCGCGCGCTGGTGCTGGAGGTTGGCAATGACCCGCAAAAGGCGACTGCATTGGCCTTTGCCTCGACCATCAGTCCGCTGCAGGATAGGCTGCGCAAGGCGTGGGGCGATAACCGCAAATATGTGGCCTATTACAATCTGCGCGAATGGTATCCAAAGCCGACCTTTGGTTTTCGCTATGGCTGCGCTTCGGGCGACATCGAGGCCGCCTGCGCTGCCGCGATGGAGGCGAAGTTTGACAATCAATGCTTCACGCCGCTTGCGGAGCTCTATATCACCGGCACCATGGGTATCGGTTTCCCGGCGCGCTACACAGGCGTGAAGAACAAATGCAGCGAGCAGCTGGCGCCGATCCTTGCGGCAGCGGCAAAGCTAGATGCGGGCGTCGGTCCGGCAACCCAGGGCAAGTGCAGCGAACGCACGGGGCGCGACGAGGCGGCCGCGTGCAATGCCAAGGCGCGCAAGGATTATTATGATTGTGCCGCAGTCGCGCTCAAACAGGGCAAGGATGATGCCGGCCAATGCCTTGCCGCGCGCCAAGTCGGGGCGGACATATTGAAGCAGCTGGAGAATGCGGCAAAGCCGAAACCCGCCGACCCGCCTTCGCGGAAACCCTGACCGGGTATCAACTCATCGATCCACCGGCACCAGCAGCCGCGCGCTGACATAGCCGCCATGCGCATCGCAATAGCGCCAGTTGCGGTTCGCGCTGCTGTCGGTGTCGGCAAAGGTGCGGCGCGAGCAGGTGACAGCCGTTCCGGTGCGCAGTTGCACCAGCTCATTATCCGACACGGTGGGTTCGCTGCGCACCCAGGCGAAACCGTCGCTGACCTCGCCAATCCTGAACAGACGGTCGCTGTTCTGGACAGCCAGCGTCTGGCTGGCGGGCGGGCTTGGCCGCGCTTGTTCGGGCTGGTTAGGTGCTGGATCGGCTGGCGAGTCAGATGCCGCATCGCCCGTCTGGTTGACCTGAATGCTGTTATTCGTGCCAATCAGGCCCGTTTGGTTCAAGCCAATGATCAGGCCAGTGATCGCTGCGACGAGCCCGGCTGCCGCAGTCAATGCGCCCGGCAGTGTTTTCCAGAACGTCGCATGCCGCCCCTCGACTTCAGGCGGTGCCGGATCGCTGTTTGCTCCATCTTCGGCCCCCATGCTGCTGCCCTCCGTGAATATCGACCGCAATATCTCTCACTCTTGCCGCCATTGCAATCGCCTTGCCGCCGCTGCTAACGCGCGCGGCATGACCGATACAGCCCGCACCGCCCAAGCCCTCGTCACCGAACTCGAAGACTTGCTCACCGTGACCCGCATGGGCGATGGCTGGTATTTGGGGAAGCGCAAGCCCGGTGGCGTCGGCCGCGTCTTTGGCGGGCAAGTGGTGGCGCAGGCCCTGGCGGCGGCGCAGGATACGGTCTCTTCCGAACGCGTCGCGCATTCGCTGCACGCCTATTTCATGCGCGCCGGCAGCGAGGACTTTGAAATCACTTTTCGCGTAGAGCGCGATTTCGATGGCGGCAGTTTTTCGACCCGCCGCGTGATCGCGCTGCAACAGGACAAGCCGATCCTGAACATGGCGGCCTCGTTCCAGAAACTGGAGGAAGGGCTGTCGCACCAGGACCCGATGCCCGTTGTGCCGCCGCCGGAAGAACTGGCAAGCGAGGCCGACCTGCGTGCCCGGTATGAAAAGGATATCCCGGAAAAGGCGCGCGCCAATTTCCTGCGCGACCGCGCCTTTGAAAGCCGCCCGGTTGAGCCACGCGACTGGCTGGGCGGGGACAAAAGGCAACCGGCGCGGCAGGATGTCTGGTTCCGGCTGCGTGAACGCACCGTCGATGATCCCGCCATGCACCGCGCGATGCTAGTCCACCAGAGTGACTCGTGGCTGCTCGGCACCAGCACGCTGGCGCATGGCGTGACCTGGCTGACCCCCGGCTTCCAGTCGGCAAGCCTCGATCATGCCGTCTGGCTGCACGGCGATTTCCGCGTGGACGACTGGATGCTCTACAGCTGCGACAGCCCCTGGACGGGGCGCGGGCGCGGCTTCAACCGCGGGTCGATCTACACGCGCGACGGGCGGCTGGTGGCGACCTGCGCTCAGGAAGGTTTGATCCGCATGCGGAGCTAAAGCCGCTTTGCTTCACCCGTTTTCATGATAAACATATGCGCGGAAGCGGTCGCTGCGTCTGGAGGATTCATGATCGGTCGGTTGTTGGTTCCGGCGCTGGCACTGGCCGCGCCTTTCACTCTCTCACAACCCGCACAGGCAAGCTCCGATTCGACCTG
>CAZSJE010000181.1:0-4429 GCA_964606835.1 uncultured Sphingorhabdus sp. | reverse complement strand
ATTTGGGAGCAAGCGAGATACAATATGAGGCCTATGCTGGTGGCGATCCGGAGAGGCTGTTTCCCGATCTAGCTCCCGATCGTTTTGGCCATTATCTGTCCATGGCGTGGTCAATCGTGCGCGCAAGGCACTTTTTCGCGCCCTGGTACGATACATCGAAAGATACTGCACTCTCCTTCGATCCGGCTTCGCTTGATCCGACGCGATTGGCAGTCGAACACCGTGCTTTGCTGCAGGCCAATGCAGCCCGCGCTTATGCTATTGCAAAAAAGGGAAAATAATGGGTCTTCGTGAAGAAATGCCATATCTCGCACGCCATGAAGGCGTCTGGGACGGCGTATATAGTTATTTTAACGACAAGGACGAGCTGATCGACCAGCATGACAGCCGTCTATTCTGCCGGATTTTGGAAGATGATGCAGAATTCCCTTATCATCAGACCAACCATTATCGCTGGCCTGATGGTCGCACCGAAATTCGCGAATTTCCGGCACGCTATCGTGACGGTCGTATTTGGTGGGACAATGATTTGATCAAGGGATGGGCGGCCCCGGTTGCTCTCGATGAACATGGCCGTACCATGATGCTTTATTGGCAACGAACCGGAGATCCTTCTCTCTATCTGTACGAAATGATCCAGATTTCGGATGATGGGCAAAATCGCTGCCGGACATGGCATTGGATCCGTGACGGGAAACTGGAAACGCGAACCGCAATTCAAGAACGTTTCGTGACGCGCGATTGGCGCAGCCTGGAGTCTGAATCTGAATAGTCCGCAGACACTTTTCGACAAGATCTGGAGCGCCCATGTCATTGCCGATCTGGGTGATGGCAATGCACTGATCGCGATTGACAGGATATTCCTTCATGAACGCACCGGTGCAGCGGCGCTAAAATCGATGGCTGCGTCAGGGCGCAAGCTGGTCGACCCTGCGCGGGTTTTTGCGGTGATGGATCATATCGTCGACACCCGCCCGGGGCGCGGCGACGGCACCTTGATGCAAGGCGGCGAAGCATTCATCACCGAAACCCGCGCGGCGTGCCGCGCAGCTGGCATCACCTTGTTCGACGTAAATGATCCCGATCAGGGGATCACCCATGTTATTTCGCCCGAACTGGGGATTGTCCTGCCTGGCGTGACCCTGATTGCACCCGATAGCCACACCTGCACCCAAGGGGCATTTGGCGCCTTGGCCTGGGGGATCGGATCGAGCGAGGCCGAGCATGCGATGGCAACCGGAACCTTGCGTGTCGCAAAGCCAAAAACCATGCGAGTCAGCTTTTCAGGAAAATTGAGGGCCGGGGTGACCGCGAAGGACATGATCCTGTCCCTGCTGGCGCGCTATGGCGCGGGAGGGGGCGCAGGGCATATTATCGAATTTTCGGGGGAAGCGGTTGCTGCGCTCGACATGGAAGCGCGGATGACATTGTGCAATATGGCGACGGAATTTGCGGCATTCAGCGGCATAATCGCGCCCGATCAAACGACTTTCGACTATATTGCAGGCCGCCGTTATGCGCCCGCCCAGCTGCCTGACTGGAGCAATCTGGTCAGCGATGCAGGTGCAAGCTTTGATCATGATATCCTGATCGATGCATCCGAGATCGAACCGATGGTCAGTTGGGGGACATCTCCGGGGCAGAGCATGTCCATACAGGCGCAAATTCCAATCGAAGCAGATCGTAAGGCCCTAGAATATATCGGTCTTGAGGCAGGTCAGGCAATTGCTGGCACGCCAATCGACGTCGCCTTTATTGGCAGTTGTACCAATAGCAGACTGTCAGACCTGCGCCGTGCAGCGGCAGTGGTCAAGGGCAAGCGTGTTGCCGACGGTGTCCTGGCGCTGGTCGTTCCGGGTTCGAGCGCAGTCAAGCGCGCAGCCGAAACAGAAGGCCTGGATCGGATTTTCATCGACGCCGGATTTGAATGGCGCGAAAGTGGCTGTTCGCTGTGCTTCTATGCAGGCGGCGAGAGCTTCCCGCCCGGCAGCCGGGTTATCTCTTCCACCAACCGCAATTTCGAAGGGCGGCAGGGACCAGGAATCCGGACCCATATTGCAAGCCCCGAAGTCGTCGCAGCAAGTGCGCTCGCTGGCAGGATCGCGGCGCCATGAAACCGTTTACGTCCATTACAAGCATCGCGGCGCCGTTGATGATCGACAATGTTGATACCGACGCCATCATTCCTTCGCGCGAAATGAAATCGACTGGAAAATCTGGTCTCGCCGATGGCCTATTCGCGCCTTGGCGATACACAGAAGCAGACAGCCGGACGATCAACCCGGAATTCACATTGAACCGGCCCGAATTTTCCGCTGCCCGCATCCTGCTGGCTGGCGCGAATTTCGGCTGCGGATCGAGCCGAGAGCATGCCGTATGGGCATTGAAAGAATGGGGCATCGACTGCGTGATTGCAGAGAGTTTCGCCCCGATTTTCTACAATAACTGCATCAGGAATGGCCTGTTGCCAGTCTGTCTCGACAAGCCAGCGATCGAAACGATGCAAGGACAGGTCATCACCGTTGATCTGGCGGCGCAAACTGCAAAGGGCCATCCCTTCGAAATTGGCAGCGAAGCGAAAATGATGCTGCTTGAGGGTTTGGACGCAATCGACCTAACGCTTAAACATCGTGACGCCATTGCCGCCTGGCTAACCGACGACCGCAAAGCCCGGCCATGGGTGTATCTGGAGAAACAGACATGACGCAGATCCTCGTATCGGAAGTGGGGCCGCGTGACGGACTGCAATCCACTCACCGGATTATGACGCTGGAGGCAAAAAAAGCATGGATCAAAGCCGAAGCCGAAGCTGGCGTGCGCGAAATTGAGGTTGGCAGTTTTGTCCCGCCGAGCCTGCTTCCGCAACTGGCCGACACTGCCGAAGTTGTGGCCTACGCCAAGACAATTCCGGGTCTGAATGTCGTCGCGCTGGTTCCCAATGCCAAAGGCGCGGCTCGCGCGGCTGAAGCTGGTGTACACGGCATGTCGATACCCTTCAGCATGTCTGAAACGCACAGCATCAAAAATGTCCGAAAATCGCATAGCGAAATGATCGAAGAGATCGCAGAGGTGGCAAGAATAGCAGACGAAGCAGGCATTCATTTCGCGGTCGGGCTCTCCACCGCATTCGGGTGCACGATGGAGGGCCAAGTGCCGGAAGATACAGTTATCCGCTTGGCCGAAGCGACGGTTCGCTCCGGTGCCAAAGAACTGAGTCTTTCTGACACTACCGGCTATGCCGACCCCGCTCAGGTCAAACGCCTTGTCCGAAAAGTGAAGTCGGCAGTGGGCGCGGACAAGCTGACAACGCTCCATCTCCACAACACAAGGGGGCTGGGCCTCGCCAATGCGCTCGCCGGGCTGGAAGAGGGTATTACAACGCTTGATGCTTCACTTGGCGGTATCGGCGGATGCCCATTCGCGCCTGGTGCGTCAGGTAATATCGTGACCGAGGATCTGGTCTTCATGCTCAATAGCATGGGCCACGATACGGGTATCGATCTGGAAAAACTGCTGAAGGTGCGGGACATTGTGGCAGCTGCCTTGCCCGAAGAACCGCTTTATGGATTTACGCCCGACGCCGGGCTGACGCTGGATTATGCAACAAGGGGCAAGGCATGACTGACGCAACCCAAGGTCCGACACCGCTTTCAGGGCTGCGTGTAATCGAATTCACGCATATGGTGATGGGGCCTGCCGTTGGGCATATCCTTGCAAGCCTTGGCGCCGAAGTGATCCGCGTGGAACCGATAGGGGGGGACCAGACGCGCCGCTTGCTCGGGTCCGGTGCTGGCTATTACCCCATGTATAACCGGCACAAGCAATCGATTTGCCTCAACCTCAAATCCGAAGCCGGGATCGAAATTGCCAAGAAGCTTTGCGATAGCGCCGATATCCTTGTCGAAAACTATCGTCCGGGCGCGCTTGATCGTCTGGGCCTCGACTATGAAGGCCTGAGCAAGCGTAATCCGCGGCTTATCTACTGCTCCGAAAAAGGCTTCCTCCCCGGCCCCTATGAAGAACGCACGGCGCTTGACGAAGTCGCGCAGATGATGGGGGGGCTCGCCTATATGACCGGTCCACCGGGTAAACCGCTACGTGCCGGGGCCAGTGTAATCGACGTGACCGGCGGCATGTTTGGTGTCATTGGTATTCTCGCTGCATTGGAAGAGCGACACCGCACCGGCAAGGGGCAAAAGGTCATTGCCTCACTTTTCGAGACAACCGTCTATCTGGTGGGCCAGCATATGGCGCAATATGCGGTCACGGGGAAACCTGCTGCCCCAATGCCAGCGCGGATTTCGGCATGGGCAATTTATGATGTGTTCGAAACACGCGATGATCCCATCTTCATCGGCGTTGTAACCGATGCACTTTGGGAAAAATTCTGCGCGCTGTTCGGGCTTGATGATTTATGGGCCGATGAAGG
>CAZSJE010000180.1:0-4481 GCA_964606835.1 uncultured Sphingorhabdus sp. | reverse complement strand
GCGCTGGCATAGACGCTGATCGCACCGTCGCGCAGCGTCGACATCATGGGTGCATGGCCCTCCAGCACGCCGAAATCGCCTTCGGTGCCAGGGACGACCACCATATGGACGGCTTCGCTGCGGACCAGCTTTTCCGGTGTGACGAGTTCGAAATGAAGCGCCATTACGCCGCCTCAGCTGCCAGTTTCTTGCCCTTTTCGACCGCTTCGTCGATGCCGCCAACCATGTAGAAGGCTGCTTCGGGCAGGTGGTCATATTCGCCGTCGACCACAGCTTTGAACGACTTCACCGTATCTTCGATCTGCACGAACTTGCCGGGGATGTTTGTGAAAACTTCCGCGACGTGGAACGGCTGCGACAGGAAGCGCTGAATCTTGCGCGCGCGGCTAACGACCAGCTTGTCGTCTTCCGACAGCTCGTCCATGCCGAGAATCGCGATGATGTCCTGAAGCGACTTATACTTCTGCAGCGTTTCCTGAACGCGGCGGGCGGTGTCGTAATGTTCGTCGCCGACAACGGCTGCGGTCAGCACGCGGCTGGTCGAATCGAGCGGGTCAACCGCCGGATAAATGCCCAGTTCCGAAATCGCACGGTTGAGAACGGTCGTTGCGTCCAAGTGTGCGAACGAGGTGGCAGGGGCAGGGTCGGTCAAGTCGTCCGCGGGGACGTAAATGGCCTGAACCGAGGTGATCGAACCCTTGTTGGTCGAGGTGATGCGTTCCTGCAACTGGCCCATGTCGGTGGCGAGCGTCGGCTGGTAGCCCACAGCCGAAGGAATACGGCCGAGAAGTGCGGACACTTCCGAACCGGCTTGAGTGAAGCGGAAGATATTGTCGACGAAGAAGAGAACGTCCTGGCCTTCCTGGTCGCGGAAATATTCGGCGATGGTCAGGCCCGACAGAGCCACGCGCGCGCGCGCGCCCGGAGGTTCGTTCATCTGGCCGAACACCAGGGCAACTTTCGAGCCATCGGGGGTCGGCTTGCCGTCCTTGTCTTTGGCGATAACGCCAGCGTCGAGGAATTCGTGATAAAGGTCGTTGCCTTCGCGGGTACGTTCACCGACTCCCGCGAACACCGAGGTGCCGCCATGGCCCTTCGCGATGTTGTTGATCAGTTCCTGGATGAGAACGGTCTTGCCGACGCCCGCGCCACCGAACAGGCCGATCTTGCCGCCCTTTGCATAAGGTGCGAGCAAGTCGATCACCTTGATGCCAGTGACGAGAATTTCGGTTTCGGTCGACTGGTCGACGAACAGCGGAGCCTCTGCGTGGATCGGCGCGGTCAGTTCGGTATCCACCGGGCCCATTTCATCGATCGGATCGCCAACGACGTTGAGAATGCGACCCAAAGTGCGCGGGCCAACGGGAACGCTGATCTGCGCACCGGTGTTGGTCACGGGCTGGCCGCGGGTCAAGCCGTCGGTCGAGTCCATCGCGATCGTGCGGACGGTGTTTTCACCCAGATGCTGCGCGACTTCGAGGACAAGGCGGTTGCCATTATTGTCGGTTTCGAGCGCGGAGAGAATGGCGGGCAGGGCACCGTCGAACGAAACGTCAACGACCGCGCCGATAACCTGCGAAACGCGGCCGGTTGCAGCAGCGCTTGCTTTCTTGGCAGGGGCAGCAGCCTTTTTCGCGGGAGCCTTAGGCGCTGCAGCCTTGGCGGGGGCCTTCTTCGCCGGTGCGGCCTTCGCGGCAGCGGGCTTAGCAGCAGTTTTCTTCGGGGCGGTAGCCATGTTCGTCTTCCTTGCCTTCTGTATGTCTTAGAGCGCTTCGGCGCCTGAAATGATTTCAACGAGTTCAGTGGTGATCGCAGCCTGACGGGTGCGGTTATACTGGATGGTCAGGCGATTGATCATGTCGCCCGCGTTACGGGTAGCGTTGTCCATCGCGGTCATTTTCGAGCCCTGCTCCGAAGCCGCATTTTCGCGGTTCGCGCGCAGCAACTGCACGGCAACGTTGCGCGGCAGCAGGTCGGCGAGGATTTCTTCCTCATCGGGTTCATATTCGACCGACGCGGAGGCTCCGGCAGGCGCGTTGTCATTCGACAAGGCTACCGGCATCAACTGCAATTCGGTCGGCTCTTGCGTCAGCACGCTGACAAACTTGTTGAAGAAAAGGTGCGCAACATCAAACTCGCCACCTTCAAAGCGGGCAATCAGGTCGTCTGACCAGCCTTTGACCGCGTCAAAGCCCAGCTTGCCCAGATCACCCGGCTCGACGGCTTCGACAATGTCGTTGCGGTAGAAACGGACAAGGCCGTCCTTTGCCTTTTTGCCGATGGTGTAGAATTTGACAGTCTTGCCTTGACCACGCAGCTCTTCGGCCCGCTTGCGCGCCAGGCGAACGATGTTGGTGTTGAACGCGCCCGCCAGTCCCTTGTCGCTGGTGGCGACGACGAACAGATGGACATCATCCTTGCCGGTGCCCGCCAGCAATTTCGGTGATTGCGGGCCAACCGTGACCTTTGAGGCGATGGAGGACACCACCTTCTCCAGTCGCTCGGCATAGGGACGCGAAGCCTCAGCCGCTTCCTGCGCGCGCTTCAGCTTCGCGGCAGCGACCATCTTCATCGCCTTGGTGATCTTCTGGGTCGATTTGACCGAGTTGATCCGGATTTTCAGGGCCTTAAGGCTGGCCATCGGCGTGTCCTATCAGGCGAAGGTTTTTACAAACTTGTCGAGAGCAGCAACCAGCGCCTTCTTGCTGTCGTCGCTGAAGTCGCGGCTTTCGCGGATGCCCTTCAGCACGTCAGCATGGTTGGCGCGCAGGTCGGCGAGCATTGCTTCTTCGAAACGGGTCACGTCAGAAACCGCGATGCCATCGAGATAGCCGTTGGTGCCGGCGAAGATCGAGCAGGTCTGCTCTTCGAAGGGCAGCGGTGAGAACTGCTTCTGCTTCAACAACTCGGTCAGGCGCGCACCGCGGTTGAGCAGCTTTTGCGTGGAGGCATCGAGGTCCGAACCGAACTGCGCGAACGCCGCCATTTCGCGATACTGGGCGAGCTCCAGCTTGATCGAGCCCGACACCTTCTTCATCGCCTTGGTTTGCGCAGCCGAGCCAACGCGGCTGACTGACAGGCCGACGTTAATGGCGGGGCGGATACCTTGATAGAAAAGGTCGGTTTCAAGGAAGATCTGGCCGTCGGTGATCGAAATCACGTTGGTCGGGATGTAAGCCGACACGTCGCCTGCCTGCGTTTCAATAACCGGCAGCGCGGTTAGCGAACCGCCGCCATTGGCGTCGCTCATCTTCGCCGCGCGCTCGAGCAGGCGGCTGTGCAGGTAGAAAACGTCGCCGGGATAGGCTTCGCGGCCCGGAGGACGACGCAGGAGCAGCGACATCTGGCGATAGGCAACGGCCTGCTTGGAAAGATCGTCATAGACGATCACGGCATGCATGCCATTGTCGCGGAAATATTCGCCCATGGTCACGCCGGTATAGGGCGCCAGATACTGAAGCGGAGCGGGCTCGGAAGCGGTCGCGGCGACGACGATCGAATATTCCATCGCGCCTTGCTCTTCCAGTGCGCGGACGATCTGTGCAACGGTCGAGCGCTTCTGGCCGACGGCGACGTAGATGCAGTAAAGCTTCTTCGATTCATCCTTGCCGCTGTTGACGCCCTTCTGGTTGATAAAGGTGTCGATGGCGACGGCGGTTTTACCCGTTTGACGGTCGCCAATGATCAATTCGCGCTGGCCGCGACCGACGGGGACGAGTGCGTCCAATGCCTTGAGGCCGGTCTGCACCGGCTCGTTGACCGACTGGCGCGGGATGATGCCGGGGGCTTTCACTTCGACGCGGCTGCGCTTGGTGGTTTTCAGCGGGCCTTTACCGTCAATCGGGTTGCCCAGGCCATCGACCACGCGACCGAGCAGTTCCTTGCCCACGGGTACGTCCACGATGGTGCCGGTCCGCTTGACGACATCGCCTTCCTTGATCTCGGCGTCAGAGCCGAAGATCACCGCGCCGACATTGTCGGCTTCCAAGTTTAGCGCCATGCCCTTAATGCCATTGGCGAATTCGATCATTTCGCCGGCCTGCACATTGTCGAGGCCGTGGATACGGGCGATACCGTCACCCACCGACAGCACGGTGCCGACTTCCGAAACGACGGCTTCGGTGCCGAAATTGGCGATCTGGTCCTTGATGACCTTGGAGATTTCTGCGGCGCGGATGTCCATTTTTAGCCTTTCATCGCGGTAGCGAGGGAGTTCAATCGGGTTTGAATACTGTTGTCGATCAGCGTGGAGCCGATCTTCACGGTCAGGCCGCCGAGGATGGCGGGATCGACCTTTGCGCTAATGGCAACATCGCGGCCGACGCGGTCTTTCAGTTTGGCGGCAATGGCCTTGGTCTGTGCTGCGGTCAGTGGGTGTGCGCTGGTAACTTCAGCGGTCATTTCCCCACGCTCGGCGGAGGCGAGCGCGGCAAAGGCGCGGGCGACGGCACCGGTTTCGGCAAGGCGGCGATTGTCGGCGA
>CAZSJE010000179.1:0-4579 GCA_964606835.1 uncultured Sphingorhabdus sp. | reverse complement strand
GCGCGGTGGTTGCGGATGAAGAGATAGCGGCTGCGCGCGAGAAGCATGCCGAGGCCGCCTGCACGCTCACCCGGATGGAGGAACAACCCGCCAACCTCCGTGGTGCCCTCCAGATCGGTGGACAGGTTCAGGATGTCAGCGCGGAAGGTGCGGCCCAGTTCCTCACTATGCTGCGTCAGCGCGCCGATCCTGTAGCTGTAGAACGGCCATTTCTGCCCGACTGCCGAGAAAATCTGGCAGGTGCCGCGCACTTCGCCCGTCTTCGTGTTTTCCAGCACGAAAACATAAAGGTCATCAGCGATATCGTCGCCGACGCGCGAAAAGGCCGCCACCGAGCGTTCGAGCTTGGCAGTCAGCGCCTTGCGGTCCGGCGGCAGGTTGGTGAAACCGCCGCCGGTTCGTTTAGCCATTTCGTAAAGCGACTGCACGTCCTCGAGGCGCGCAGGCCGGATGATGAAGCTCATAAACTCCCCTTGGTCGCTATCCGCATCAATGTGAGCGCGGACAACGCGGCCCGTTCGGACAGGCTCTCGACTATCAGATATTCGTCAGCACTGTGGATCGCGCCGCCGCGCACGCCCATAGTATCGACCACAGGTACCCCGCAAGCGGCGATATTGTTGCCGTCGCATACGCCGCCAGTCGCTTTCCAGCCAATATTGAGGCCAAGGTCCGCGCCGCATTGCTTGACCAAGCCGAACAGCTTTTCCGATTGCGGGTCGAGCGGCTTGGGTGGGCGATTAAAGCTGCCGTGCAGGTGGATTTGCACATAATGTTCGCTGGCGACAGCGGCGATCAAATTTTTGATCTCATTACGGGCGAATTCGACTAATTCAGGATCGCGTGGACGTAGGTTGACGCGCAGTACGGCATGGTCTGGCACCACATTATTGGGACTTCCGCCGTCAATTTTGGCGGGATTGACCGATAGCCCATCGCGGGTCAGCGCCTTAAGCCGAAGCGCCAGATCGGCGGCGGCGAGCAAGGCATTGCGACCATCCTCCGGATTGCGTCCGGCATGTGCGCTTTTGCCAGTGACGATGATCGAGAAATTGCCGGTGCCGCCGCGCGCGCCTGCCAGCGTGCCATCGGGAAGGGCGGATGGCTCATAGGTGAGGGCTGCAAGCTTACCCTTTGCCAGTTGCTCGATCAGCTTTGCCGAAGACGCCGAACCGGTTTCCTCATCGCTGTTGATCATCACTTGATAGCCGACTTGCTGGAACGCCTCGCTTGCCTCCGCGGCAATCAGCGCGGCGAGCATGACTGAAATCCCTCCCTTCATATCGGCTACGCCGGGGCCATTAAGGACACCGTCCTCTAGCCATTTCTGCTCCTGGAACGGATGGTCCACCGCGAACACCGTGTCCATATGCCCGGTCAGCAGCAGCTGGATCGGCGCATCAGGGCGGACGGTGGCGACGAGATGACGGCCATGTTCGACCTCGATTATGCTGCCATCGGGCAAGACTCGCTCGACCGGCGCGGGTTCGACCTGCTCAACCTCACCGTGAAGCGAGGCAAAGGCATCGTTGAGCAGGCTGATCGTGGCGTTCAGCCCCTTCAGATTGCCCGTGCCGCTGTTGATCCCCGCCCATATCTGCACTTGTGCCAGCATGCGATCATTGTCGATTCGCTCTATGGCGGCGCGTTCATGGGCGGCAAGATTTTGCATCGCCGACCAATAGCCGTGCGAGAGGGGTTATACCACCCCTAGTGCCCGCGCGACGGCGCACCATTCGACAATCTCCAACGTTTCCGGGCGGCGGTCCTCTGCGATTCCCGCGCTTCGCAAGGCGTCGAGCGCACCCGCCACCGCTTTCAGACTTTGCCGTAGCATCTTGCGGCGCTGGCCAAAGGCAGCAGCGGTCAGCTTTTCCAATGTCGCCATCGCCACGCCTTCAGGTGCCACGGCAGGAACAATGTGGACCACCGCCGACATGACCTTGGGCGGTGGGGTGAAAGCACTGCGGTGCACCGGCATCGCAATCCGCGCCTCGGCGCGCCACTGGGCGAGGATGGCAAGGCGGCCATAGGCATCGGTTCCGGGCTTGGCGACGATGCGCTCGGCGACTTCGCGCTGGAACATGAGCGTCAGCGATTGCCACTCGGGCGGCCATTCTTCGCCCGTCAGCCAGCCGACCGAGAGTGCCGTGCCGACATTATAGGGCAGGTTGGAGGCGATATGGAACGGTCCACCGATTTCGGCTGCTGCGTCGATTTTCATCGCGTCACCCTCGATGATGCGTAACTGACCGGGGAAGGCTTCCACCAGTTCCTCCAGCGCAGGGATGCAGCGCCGGTCGCGCTCGACGGCGGTCACCTTTGCGCCCGCCCGCAGGAGCGCCCGTGTGAGCCCACCGGGGCCGGGGCCGACCTCGAACACATCCTGCCCGGCGAGCGGACCCGGCACCGCCGCGATCCGGTCGAGCAATTGCTCGTCAAACAGGAAATTCTGTCCCAAGGCTTTCGATGCCGACAGCCCGTGGCGCGCGATGACTTCGCGCAGAGGCGGCAGGCCGTTCATGCGCAATTTTGCGTGTAGGCCGCCCGGTTCTTCGCCGCAGTTGCCGCCATCTTGATCGCGGCAATCATCGAATCGGCGCGGGCAATGCCCTGTCCGGCGATGGCAAAAGCCGTGCCATGGTCGGGCGAGGTGCGAACGATCGGCAGCCCCAGTGTCATGTTGATCGCTTCGTGGAAATAGAGCGTTTTCAACGGGATCAGTGCCTGGTCATGATAGCCGCACAGCGCCGCATCATAGGCGCTGCGCGCCTCGGCATGGAACATGGTGTCGGCCGGTAGGGGGCCAATCACATCATAGCCCTCGCTGCGGATTTTTTCGAGCGCGGGCGCAAAAATGTCGATTTCCTCGCGGCCCATATTGCCAGCCTCACCGGCATGGGGATTGAAACCCGCAAGCGCGAGTCTTGGCCTGGCGATACCGAAATCGCGTTGCAGCCCCTTGGCAGTCGCACGGATGCGTTGTCGCACCAGCCGCGCATCGAGCTGACCGACAACGCTGCCCAGCGGCAAGTGGGTCGTCATCGGCACGACGCGCAGGTCGGGTCCCGCCAGCATCATCACCGCATTATTCTTGGCGATGCCGCAGCGTTCGGCGACGAATTCGGTCTGGCCAGGATGGGTAAAGCCAATTGCGTAAAGCTGGCTCTTCGAAACGGGGCCAGTCACCAGTCCGGCGGCATTGCCCGATTTGGCAAAGCCAGTCGCCATTTCTAGTGCCTGCAGCGCGCAATGCGCGCCGTCGAGATCAGGCTGCCCCGGCACCACTGAGGCGCATTTGTGCACCTGCAGGACGGGTAACGCCTTGTCGAAGCGCGCCAACGCCTGTCCGGGGCTTTCGATTCGCTCGACTGGACCCCGCCAATGGGCGGCGAAGCAATCGGGGTCGCCCAGCGCAAAAAACGGATGCAGTTTAGCCTTTTTGCGGGCGTCCCAGGCTTTGCCAATGATTTCAGGTCCTATCCCTGCCGGGTCGCCGATCGAAACCGCGAGCGGCAGGGCCAGGTCAGCAGCCGTCATCAATTATATTCGATGATCGCGTCACGGCGCAGGTCGCGCATGAAGAGCTGGGCGCGCTTTTCGATACGCTTGTCCTCGATTTCAGCCATGACTGCGTCGAAGGATTTTTGCGCAACGACTTGCGGCTGGTTGCGGCCGCAGAGCACGAACACGCGCACGCCGTCCTCCAGCGAACCGTAGGGCGGTGTCGATTGCCCAACCGACATGCTGAGCATCACTTGCTGCAACGGCCCGGGCAAGTCGCCGATGCGGATGCCGTCGCGGTTGACGACCTCTGCGCCCAGTGAAGCGGCGATCGAATCGGCAGCGCCGCAACCGTTGATCTTTGCGGTTTCTTCGGCAAAGCGCTTGACCAGCGGTCCAGCCTGCGCCTCAGTCATGCCTGCCGGAAAATCGACGGCGATTTGCTTGAGCTCAAGCGTCGCATCGCGCGGATCGCTCATGCCCAGCTGCTTTTTGTCGATCAGCAGAAGGATGGATACACCCGTAGGCATCGGCACAACGACGATCTCGCTGGGGTTCATCTCAACCGCTGCATTGGCGAGCGCGGCGGGCAATTGGTTGAGTTTCACAAAACCCAGATCGCCGCCTTGTGCAGCAGTCGAAGCCTCCGAAAATTGCCGCGCCATATCGGGGAAGGATGCACCTTCCCTAAGCTTTTCGAGCATTTTTCGCGCGCTCTCATAGACCTGCTCGCGGTTCTGGTCGTTTGCAGACAGATAGATTTCGCCCAGCCGATATTCGACCTTGCCGATGTCCGCGCGGCTTCTTTCAAGCTCCGCATTCACTTCGTCATCGCTGACGTTGATGAAAGGCGTCACGTTGCGGCCCAATACGCGGTTCCAAGCAAGCTCGGCCCGCACCTGCTTGCGCAACGACGCCATGGAGGAGCCGATTTGTGTCAGATGTTTTTCGGCATCGGGGACAGAGCGTTTGAAATTCTGCTGCGCGATGCGGGCTATGTAATCATTGACCTCTTTGTCGGGTACTTCCAGTTCGTCCGCAGCCGCCGCCTGGATACGCAACGATTCGTCGACCA
>CAZSJE010000178.1:0-4619 GCA_964606835.1 uncultured Sphingorhabdus sp. | reverse complement strand
GCTTCAGGTCCATCGGGTTCATGCCCGCTGCAACCGACTTCATGCCTTCGCGAACGATGGCTTGAGCGAGAACGGTCGCGGTGGTGGTGCCGTCACCGGCCATATCGTTTGTCTTCGAGGCGACTTCACGCAGCATCTGTGCGCCCATATTTTCGAACTTGTCCTTCAGTTCGATTTCCTTGGCGACGGTAACGCCGTCCTTGGTGATGCGGGGAGCGCCGAAGCTCTTGTCGATCACGACGTTGCGGCCCTTGGGGCCCAGCGTCACTTTCACCGCGTCGGCGAGGATGTCTACGCCGCGCAGGATGCGCTCACGCGCGTCGCGGCTGAATTTTACGTCTTTGGCTGCCATTTTGGCTTCCTTTCAACAATTTGATTTTCAAAAGTTCCGATAAGGTTTCGCCTGCGCGATTACCCAACGATGCCCAAAATGTCCGATTCCTTCATGATCAGCAGGTCTTCACCGTCGATCTTGACTTCAGTGCCCGACCATTTGCCAAACAGGACCTTGTCGCCTGCCTTGACGTCCAGCGGGGTCACGGTGCCGTCATCGGAACGAGCGCCGGAACCGACCGAGACGACTTCGCCTTCCTGCGGCTTTTCCTGGGCGGTGTCGGGGATGATGATACCACCGGCGGTCTTGCTGTCTGCCTCTACGCGGCGGACGAGAACGCGGTCATGCAACGGACGAAATGTCATATGTGCTTCCTTTGCTTTCGGTTTGGGGCGTAGCAGAGGGAACAAAGCACCCCTCCCTGCGCCAAAATCTTTGGTTAGCACTCAACTCCCGCGAGTGCTAACTGCGGCGAGATAGGCGTTTACCCTGCAAGGTCAAGTGTAGGACAGCACTTTTTTTTAGCCATGGGTAACCCTTCCGGGACGTTCGCCGAACTGCCGGTCGAGACGCGATACAGGATCGCGTCCGCTGGCCTCCCCGGCCAACCCAAGACGAACCATTTGGAGGATTTATGAACACCTTGAAAATTGCCGCCGCCGCTGCCGCGCTTTCCGCTGCCGCCGCTATCGCTGCGACGCCTGCCACCGCCGCCAAACCAGCCAGCGAAAAATGCTATGGCATCTCGCTGAAGGGCAAGAATGATTGCGCCGCCGGCCCCGGCACGAGCTGCGCAGGCACTTCGACTGTCGACTATCAGGGCAACGCCTGGAAGCATGTCGCCAAGGGCAAATGCGTGAAAATGGGCGGTTCGCTGACGCCGAAGCAGGGAAATATGAAGCCTAAGGCCATGTGAACGCTGGATCGACAACAGCTATTGTCGTGATAGGATTTGCGGATGGACATGATGGCATGTGCGGCGATGGACCTTTCCACCCTCCCCCTCAGAACCGGTATAGGTTTGAAGCCGCTACATTATGAAGCCGTCCTCGACGGTAATCACCCCGCAGGTTCCCCCGCCTGGGTCGAGGTCCATCCGCAAAATTATTTCAGAGACGGCGGTCCGCCGCATCGCTGGCTGACTGCCGTCTCCGAATTTTTTCCGGTCAGTTTCCACTCGGTCGGCCTGTCACTCGGTTCGGCGCAGGGACTGATCAAAGACCAGTTGGACCGGCTGGCCGCGTTATGTGACCGCTATCGGCCAGCAATGGTGTCCGACCATCTGAGTTTCAGTGGCAACGCGCATGACCGCTTTGCCGACCTGCTGCCCATCCCCTACACTTATGAAGCTTTGGAGCATTTCACAGCGCAGGTCGACCGCGTGCAACAACGACTCGGGCGGCAGATATTGATTGAGAACCCCAGTTGCTATCTCGCCTATCGCGACAATCAGATGGGCGAGACCGAGTTTCTCGGCCGATTGGTGCATCACACCGGGTGCGGGCTGCTGCTGGATATCAACAACATCATTGTCACAACCGGCAATTTGCATGGCGATGCACGGCAATGGCTGGAGCAAATCCACCCCGATTGGGTCGGCGAAATCCACTTGGCCGGGCACGCCACCGAAATGCACGACAGCGGGCCTCTCTATATCGACGATCATGGCAGCCCGGTGGGCGATGCCGCCTGGACGCTGTATAGGGATTTTATCGCCGCCCACGGGCCCAAGCCGACCTTGATCGAGTGGGACACCGACGTTCCCGATTATGCAATGTTGTTGGCGGAGTTGAGCAAGGCGGAGACGATTCTCCAACAAGTATCTCTCCGGAACGGAGAGACAGCGTTGCACAGCAAGGCAGAGAGGAGAGACTATAATGCAGGCCTCTCCGGCTGTTCTGCGGACAGCGTCCTCTCCCTGCGAGAGAGGTGTTGAGCCATGCCCTCGCTTGAAGCCGCCCAAACCAACTTCATCGCCACGATTAACAATGGCCCAGACACGCTCGATCAATCGCTGTTCGACGGCCCGATCGAGCGCGTACTGCTGGGCCTGAAAGCGCATGCCAACACCGTCAACCATGCCCGCCTTGTCGCGCTCGAGGACAGTTTCCCGCTAACGCGCAAGGCAATGGGCGAAACCGGATTTAATGCGCTTTGCCGGGAGTTTGTCGAAACGTCGCAAGCGCGGCAATGCGACCTAAATGATATCGGGCGTTTCTTTCCCGACTTCCTTAAGACTCAGCAGGCTGAAACTCCACTTTGCGAGCTCTCCGCCATCGAATGGGCTTGGCTCGAAAGCTATCATGCTGCCGACGCCACGCCGTTGGGGCTGACAGACATTGGCGGTGTGGCGGGAACGGATTTGGTCGCGCTGAAAGTCTGCCTCCATCCTGCGTCCCGGCTGATCGGGCAGAACGCTCCGTTGGCGAAACCGCTAGCGCACCTCGGCCAAGGCAAGCCTGCCGCCATCCTCATCGTGCGGCCAGACGCGGAAGTCAGGCTGGTCGCGCTTGATGCGCTCACCGCAGCAACCGCAGAAAAATGCCTCCATCCCACCACCATCGGTAACCTTCTCCAACTCGCCAGCGAACAGGGCGATGAAGCCGACCCCATAGGACCGGTAATGACCCTGATCGGCGCAGGCGCGCTGGTATCGATGGAGTAAGAGATGTTGCAAGCCGTAACCCGCCCTTATGACCGAGCAGTGGCGGTCGCCGCGTCCCGCATCCCGGAATCGCTGATGCTTTTGCTGGTCCGTCTGGCACTGGCAGGCATTTTCTGGCGGTCTGGTCGTACCAAGGTCGAGGAAGGCAGCTTGCTGACGGTCAGCGACAGTGCGCTTAGCTTGTTCGCCGAGGATCCGTTCAACAAGGTGCCGTTGCTCCCCTTCGATTTCGCCGCCTATCTGACGACCTATGCCGAGCATCTCTTTCCCATCCTGCTGGTCCTTGGCCTGTTCACGCGCCTCTCTGCGCTGGCTTTGCTGGGCATGACCGCAGTGATCCAGATTTTCGTCTTTCCCGAGGCTTGGTGGCAAGTGCATATCCTTTGGGTCGCCCTGGCCCTTGCCCTGATCGTGCGCGGGGGCGGCGGCCTGTCGCTGGATGCGATCCTGACAAGTCGCCGCACATGATCGCCAATGAGGAGGGGCTGCGCCGATTGATGCGCCTGTCGCTGACCGGCGACAAGCAGGCCTATGCCGTGCTCCTCGAGCAATGCGCTCGCTGGCTGGCGCGTTACTACCGGCAAAAGATTGCGCCCGATGCCCTCGACGACCTTGTCCAGGATACCCTGATGTCGCTGCACCGAAAGCGTGCAAGCTATGATCCTGCGCGACCCTTCCTGCCTTGGCTTGCTGCGATTGCACGCTACCGCTGGGTAGATCGGCTGCGCCAGACCTACCGGCACAGTGCCGACGAACTCGGCGACTGGGACGCTGCCGAGGATAGCCATGAGGAAGTCGTCGCGGCTCGGATCAGCATCGATCGGCTACTCGACCTGATTCCCTCGTCACAGGCTGTGGCCATCCGCTGCGTGAAGATCGAGGGGCTGAGCATCATCGAGGCCAGCGAACGGACCGGGCAATCCGAGGCGCTGGTCAAGGTGAATATCCATCGCGGATTGAAAAGGCTCTCCGCGCTTGTTGAAAGTGAATGAAATGAAACAGGGTTTTGATATTTCCGCCTTGGTCGAAGAACTGGAACCGGTGCAGCCGGTGCGGATGGCGCGCGGTGCGGCTGCGGTTGGCCTGCTGCTTACGGCGGCGGCGGCTTTTATCCTCAGTATGAAGGGCATGCGCGCCGACCTGCTGGCGGGCGAATTCCACCCGATGTTCCTGATCCGCGCAGGGCTTTTGCTGTTGCTCGGCGGTGGCTGCGGCTGGGCGGTACTCAGCATGGCGAGCCCGTCGATCGGCAAACAAGGGCAAAGCTGGAAAATGGCAATTGCCGCCGCGGCGCTCGTTCCGCTCACCGCACTGGTTGTAGCGATGACGGGGCGCAGTGATGTGGCCCTAGCCAACATGGCTTCAGGTCTGCAATGCATGGCGTTCAGCGTCATCGGCGGCCTTGCAACTGCGGTCCCGATGGTTTGGCAGCTGCGCCGTGGTGCCCCGACCTCGCCAGAGCGCGCGGGCTGGCTGACGGGCGTAGCAGCGGGCGGACTGGGTGCTTTTGCTTACGGCTTGCACTGCCCGTTCAACGATGTGGTGTATATCGGGTTGTGGTATTCGCTGGCGGTCGGAATTTGTGCGATTGCGGGGCGGCTGGTGGTGCCGAGGCTGATC
>CAZSJE010000177.1:2482-4640 GCA_964606835.1 uncultured Sphingorhabdus sp. | reverse complement strand
CATCCAGCCTGCTCTGGTCGGATCACAGCTAATGGGCCGCTACAATCGGTTGAAAGACCCGGTTGACTGGCTCGATCCGGCATTTGCGGATCTTGATATATCGCTCGAACAATTGCTCCTCAAGAATGGCCATTCGCCTGAGGCATTACATCTTGCCAACCTGTCCGCGACCGGCAATGACGCGCTGTCAGCCTCTTGCCTGTCTATGATGCAGGAGCAAGCTCGTGCCCGTATCGATGCCCGATTTGGGAATATCGAACTGGGCAAGGAACAGCGGCCTTATGGCTTTGACAATGTGCGCGACGGTTCCGGCCTTGCGCTAATCAACAATATCGAAGGCGGTTGCGAGCGGCTGCCCAAGGCCATGGCGGAAGCGTTGGGCGATGTCATCCGAACCGGAAAGACCGTGGGTTCGATCGACATGACAGGGACGCGGGCAGTGGTGAACTGCCTTGATGGTAGCAGCTTTGCTGCCGACCGGGTAATTTCAGCAATTCCATTTACCAGTCTGCGCAAGATTTCAATAGACCCCCTTCCAAAGGGGGCTCAAGCTGAAGCGATTTCCTATCTTGGCTATGCGCACACAACGCGCGCATTTGGTACAATTGTAGAGCCGTTCTGGGACGATGGTATAGATCCTTCCTTCTACACTGATGGACTGGTGAAGATGTTCTGGGCGTTACAGAAACGTTCGGGTGACAGCCATCATCGCTTCATGGTGGTGATGACCGGTGCGGCAGCGAGCCGGATCGACCAGTTTTCCCCTGATGAAGCACTTGCAATGATCGAAGCCGAGATTGCTCGCATCCGTCCATCAGCCCGCGGCAAGCTTCGATTCAGCGGTTTGTTTGGATGGCAGAATGTCGGGTTGATTGGCGGTTGCCGCCACATGTTTGCGCCTGGCCAGGTCACCCGTTTCGGCAATGCAATGATCGAGCCGTTCCGCCAGCTCCATTTTGCAGGTGAGCATACGCGTCGCGCAGAATTTGGTATGGAAGCGGCACTAGAGAGCGGGGAACGCGCAGCCATAGAAGTTATGGAGCAGGTCGGGTGACAGGAGCCGATCAAAATAAGTTTGTCAGTGATTGCAAAGGGAGGTTTGGGTGAAAAAGATCAGAAAAAATTATGGAGTCTCATTCGGTCTGGGCATTTCAATTCTGGCCATGTCATGGTCGAGTGCGGCCATGGCACAGGATGCAGAAGAAGCGGATTCCGATGAAGCAGAGATCGTTGTCACGGCGCGAAAAGTCAGTGAGAATATTTTGGACGTTCCGCTCTCCATTTCGGCTATCACTTCTGAGCAGTTGGAGCAGACCGGTGCCCGCAGCCTCGATGAAGTCTCCCGCTTAACCCCTGGATTCAACTTCGAACGTACCATTGGTACGCTCGCACAGCCAACAATCCGTGGTCAGGCGCAAACACGCATCACAAACCCTGTGCAGAACGTAGCAACATTCTTCAACGGCGTTTATCTGCAGCGCTCCTACCAGGTCGATAGCGATTTGCTCGACATTGATCGGGTCGAAATCGTGAAAGGCCCCCAATCGGCGCTTTTTGGTCGCAACGCCTTTGCCGGTGCTGTCAGCATTGTCACCAAGCGTCCCGATCTGGATGAGTTTCGCGGTCAGATAGAGGCGACAATCGGCAATCATTCGCGTCGCGAACTTCGCGGCTCCCTGTCGGTTCCGTTGGGCGGAATTGCCGCCATCAGCGTCGCCGGATCGCTTTCGGATTTTGACGGTACCTGGCGCAACAACAATATCGGGTCGGCCGCTCTGTCCGGAGCGTCACTGGTAACCAAAGGTCGGTTGAACGGTTATGAGAACCGGTCGGTCATGGCCCAGATCGCCATTCAACCATCAGACAATATCCGCATTGACGGTTTCTGGAGCCATCGCAAGATCTTCATCGAAAGTGCGGCAACATACCAATTGTCGAGCACGTTCTCGATCAGCCGTGGCAATGCGATGAATTGCACGCCCTTTGTCGCGCCCCTTAGCCCCGCGCGGAACGGGAATAACGCCCTTTTCTGTGGCGCATTGCCTGCATCACCGCCAATTGGCGCCGGCGATCCTCGCCTTCCCGGCCTGCTGGTTGATCGTCGATCTTACGGTCAGGATGGCAAATCGGATGTGGCGGGCGCAACCGTGGCATTCGA
>CAZSJE010000177.1:0-2382 GCA_964606835.1 uncultured Sphingorhabdus sp. | reverse complement strand
GGGACAGCGTTCCTGACTCCGAACTCAACGACGGATGTCTTCGCCAACATCACCACGCCGCTTTCCGGCTATGGAGCGACACAGCGCGATGAACGCAACCGTGCAGTTTTTGGTCTGGTTTCATTCAACCTGACTGAACAGTTGCGGATTGCCGCTGAAGCAAGACAAAGCTGGGAGCGTGTAACCCAACAGGGCGTAAACGCAGCAGGAGCCTTGATCGGGACACAATTCCGGCGCGAGTTCAAGGCCTTCACACCGCGCTTTACGGTGGATTACCAGCCTGATGACAATTGGCTGATCTATGCGTCGGCTGCACGGGGTGCCAAAGTTGGCGGCTTCAATGTGCCGACCGCAACCAATCCATTGACAGCAGCACAGCAGATTTTCGATCCCGAGTTCAACTGGACATATGAACTGGGTGCGAAAGCAACATTGCTGGATCGCGCACTGACCTTGGAAGCCGCAGTGTTCCATACGGACTGGAGCAATTTGCAGGGCAACCAGTCGGTCAATTTTGGCCAACCGGCAATTGTCCGCAACCTTGCGGGGGCGAAAGTTGATGGCGTGGAATTTTCCGCTGTCATCCGGCCTAGCAAGTCGCTGACCTTCAACCTTGGAGTTGCCTACGCCAACAGTCGCTTTGCGAATGGCACTGTGGATGATACTATTCCGCGTGCACTTTGTTTGTCGCTTGCGACTTGTCCGACCACCGGTGTCTATTCGAGCGATATTTCCGGGCGCAAACTCCCACGCGTGCCTGAGCTTCAGGCAAATGCGGGCATCATGCACCGCTTGCCACTCGGCAACATGTTCGGAAGCGATGTCGATCTGGTGAGCCGGGTAGATGTATCCATGACCAGTCGCCAATACACCGACAATACGAACACAGCCTATGTTCCGTCACGCCAACTCGTGGACGCAAGCCTGGGTCTGAACAGTGATTCCTGGTCGCTGCGATTCTGGGCGAAAAATCTGTTCGACGACAAATATGCGGCCTATGCGTTCACCACTTTTGCCGGCGGAGGCGCCGGTTCCGGCGTCACCTATGGGACGCTGCTTGGCGACCGGCGAACATTGGGTGCAACAGCATCGTTCAAATTCTGATCCGAATTTGAAAGGCTGGGCAGGTGGCCGCTCAGACGTGGCCACCTGCCTTTATTTTTCGGGATTGTCATTCAGCTAGGATTGCCATGACCTCAACATTCAAGTCTGTGCAGACATCTTTGCTTGCTTTGGTGTTGGGAGCCATGACTGCGCCCGCTGTTCAGGCAGCCGAACCCCCCGATGAGCAGATTGCTCTTGTCAGTGAACGCAGAGCAACATTTCCTGTCCAATCTTTGGTCGAATCGGTCGATTGGTACAAACCGCTCGGTCTGGTTGCCGGGCGTCCCAGCTCGTTTCCAAAATCGCAACCGCTGCCGATTGCGCAATCGAAATCGCTGGACGATTTCATGGCAAGTTCGGGCAGCTTTGCGATACTCGTCGCCCGTCGAGGTAAAATTGTTTACGAGCGCTATGCTCCCGGTTTCAACAGAAGCAGCCGTTACGATACGGCCTCAATGCATAAAGCTGTTGTCGCGTTGATGGTCGGTGTCGCCTTGCGCGACGGTCATATCAAAGGGCCGGATGACCGGCTTGATAAATATCTGCCCGAACTGTCCGGTGATCCAAAAGGGGCGATCACGCTGCGCCAGCTGCTGGAAATGAACAGCGGACTGAGAACCCCGCCCCTCAGCGACAGTTCCGCCAGCCCCTATTGGCAGACATATTTCGGCGCTGATTTGGTCTGGTCAATCGGACAATGGCCGTTTGATCCAGCAACCAAAGGCGAGTTTTATTACGCCAACGCCAACACGCAATATTTGCTGTGGGTGATTGAAAGGGCGTCCGGTCAAAAATATTCCGACTATCTCTCCAAAAGCCTTTGGCAGAAAATTGGTGCAAACGAAGCTCGGGTCTGGCTTGATCGGGAAGGCGGTAGTGCTCGAGGATTCTGCTGTCTTCAGGCCAGCGCTCGCGATTGGCTGCGTATTGGCGAGCTCATCCGCAATCAGGGGAAGTGGCAGGGCAAACTCATAATGCCCGGTCAGTGGGTATCCCAAATGCTTGCGCCTTCTGCAGCAAATGCAAATTTTGGTTGGAATATATGGCGAGGTTCTCCCTATAATCCAAAAAGGACTTATGGTCCGGGTATTCCCGCCGTTGTGGAGGCCCGGGCACCTTTCATCAAAGATGACACCTATTATATTGACGGTTCCGGTGGGCAGCGCGTGTACATCGTGCCGAGTTCAGAGCTGGTCATAGTCCGGATCGGCAAGCCGCAACGTGATTGGGATGACTCTTATCTGCCGAATTTGATTCTCCCTCGATAAACGAGGGCAC
>CAZSJE010000176.1:0-4724 GCA_964606835.1 uncultured Sphingorhabdus sp. | reverse complement strand
GCCATCGGCCCCGGCGCGCGCGGTGCGGCCGATGCGGTGGACATATTGTTCGGGGACATTGGGCAGTTCGTAGTTGAACACATGGCTGACGCCCGGCACGTCGATGCCGCGCGCGGCGATGTCGGTTGCAACCAGCACCTTCAGATGACCGTGGCGAAAGCCCTGCATCGCTGCGGTACGCTGGCCCTGGCTTTTGTTGCCATGGATGGCCGCAGACTTGATCCCGGCACCAGCGAGATGGCGGACAACGCGGTCGGCACCATGTTTGGTGCGGGTGAAAACCAGTGCGCGGTCGATGGACTCATCTTTGAGTCTGTGGTTGAGCAGCGCCTGCTTTTCCCGTTGGTCGACAAAGGTCACATATTGCTCGACCCGCTCCGCCGTGGTTGCGGCAGGCGTCACCGCCACGCGCACCGGATTGTTGAGGAAGCGGTTGCCCAGCTCGGCAATCGCCTTGGGCATGGTGGCGGAGAAGAACAGGCTCTGCCGCTGCTTGGGCAGCAGCAGGTCGATCCGCTTCAGCGCGTGGATAAAGCCCAGGTCCATCATCTGGTCGGCTTCGTCGAGGACGAAGATTTCGACATCTTTCAGGGTCAGCGCACGCTGTTCGATCAGGTCGAGCAAGCGCCCCGGCGTGGCTACCAGCACGTCGGCGCCGCCTTGCAGCTTCTTCTTCTGCGTGTAGATCGGCATGCCGCCGAAGACGCATTGCACCTGTAGCCCGAGATATTTGCCATAATCGCGGAATTTTTCGGCAATCTGCGCCGCCAGTTCGCGCGTTGGCGACAGCACCAGCATCCGGCAACCATAGGTCGGCCTCGGCTTGATGTCGGTGGCGAAACGATGGAGCGAGGGCAGCGCAAAAGCGGCCGTCTTGCCAGTGCCGGTCTGCGCAATGCCACACAGGTCGCGGCCTTCCAGCAATGGCGGGATCGCCTGCATCTGGATGGGGGTGGGGGTGTCATAACCCGAGGCGTGAAGCGCCTTCAGGATCGGCTGGGCGAGGCCCAGATCGTCAAAATAAGACATGATATTCTTTCAACATATGCAAAACGCGCAGGCGCAGCCAATTGGCCACGCGGACGCGCAAGCGGGTGTAAGGGCTGGCCTTATGCCGACCCCTTGGAAACAACCCCGCGTGAATTGGGAAGCCTCTTGGCTGGCGCATCTCGTCCGTTTGGCGGAGGTCTCATTCGACCCCTCACGCTGCCAAATCTGCGGCGGTTTTGTCCGCTCGCCTCATGCGCTTGACGGCCATATGGGTGATTTGGACCGACAAAGCAAGAAAATTGCGCAGTGCAGCAATTTGAACCCAAACCCCGTTCGTCCTAAGGAGCTGCTGAGCGAAACGAAGCGGCGTCTCGAAGGACCCCAGCGCTATAGTGGTTCGAGACAGGCCTTCGCTGCGCTCTGTCCCTCCTCACCACGAACGGGTTTGGTGTTGCCAAGGTAACTGCTTGTTAACCAATTTCCTTCAGAGCCTCTTCCAGCACATTTCGCTGGAGGAAAATAGCGATGCATACGGGGCAACAGGGTGTAGTGGACGTTGCAATTATTGGCGCGGGGCCTGCTGGGCTGACCGCCGCCTATCTGCTTTCTAAAAAGGGCTATAGCGTCTCGGTTATCGAGAAAGACACCCGCTATGTCGGCGGCATCAGTCGCACCGTGGAGGTCGATGGCTATCGCTTCGACATTGGCGGCCACCGTTTCTTTTCGAAATCGAAGGAAGTCGTCGATCTGTGGAACGAAATCCTGCCCAACGATTTCATCCAGCGCCCGCGGATGAGCCGCATCTATTATGAAGGCAAATTTTACAGCTATCCGCTGCGCGCCTTTGAAGCCCTGTTCAACCTCGGCATCATCCGCTCGACGCTGTGCATGGCAAGCTATGTAAAGGCCAAATCCTTTCCGAACAAAAAGGTTCGCAGCTTCGAGGATTGGACCGTCAACCAGTTCGGCTGGAAGCTCTATTCAATCTTTTTCAAGACCTATACCGAAAAGGTTTGGGGCATGCCCTGCGACGAAATGAGCGCGGATTGGGCGGCACAGCGCATCAAGGGGCTTAGCCTTGGCGCGGCGGTGATGGACGGGCTGAAACGCAGCCTTGGCCTCAACAAAAAGCCCAATGACGGCATGGAGACCAAGACGCTCCTGGAAACCTTTCGCTACCCCCGCCTCGGCCCTGGCATGATGTGGGATGCGGCGCGCGATTTCGTCGTCGCCAAGGGCAACAATGTGCTGATGGGCCACAGCTTCAAGCAACTGGCGCAGGATGCCGAAGGCAACTGGCGCCTGTCGGCAACTAAGACCGATGGCAGCGAAGCGGTGATTACTGCCAAGCATGTGGTCAGCAGCGCACCGATGCGTGAACTTTCTGCACGCATTCATCCCCTGCCGCAAACCTCGATGCAGGCTTCGGACCTGAAATATCGCGACTTCCTGACCGTTGCCCTGATGATCAAGTCCGACGATCTGTTCCCCGACAACTGGATTTATATCCATGACAGCAAGGTGAAGGTCGGCCGCGTGCAGAATTTCCGCAGCTGGTCGCCCGAAATGGTTCCCGATCCGTCGATCGCTTGCGTTGGCCTCGAATATTTCTGCTTCGAAGGCGATGGCCTCTGGTCGTCGAGCGACGCCGATCTGGTCGAACTTGCCAAGAAGGAAATGGCGATCCTTGGCCTTGTCGACCCCAAGGACGTAATCGGTGGCGCGGTGGTTCGTCAGGAAAAGGCCTATCCGGTTTACGACGACAGCTATGCTGCCAATGTCGAAGCCATGCGGTCGGAACTGGAAAGCAAATACCCGACGCTGCACATGGTCGGTCGTAACGGTATGCACCGGTACAACAACCAGGATCATGCGATGATGACCGCGATGCTGACGGTCGAGAATATCGCCGCCGGTGCCCGCGTCTACAATATCTGGAACGTCAACGAAGATGCCGAATATCATGAAAGCGGCGACGAGGGCGAACAACAGCAAATCGCCGCCAAGGTACAGGTGAGCGAGGATCAAGCGGCAGCGCTGACCTCCGAACGCGATGTGCCTACCCGCATCGAGAACGGTGGCGAAGATGAGCAGCGCCGGGCAGCCTGATATCGGCCAGCCTGATCGCCGCAAGGGCGGGCGTCGTGTTGGCGACGCCTTGCCCGCTATCCCGACATCGGCAACCGACATTATCGGCTGGATGCAGTTTTTCCGCCAGCTTACGTTCTTTCGCTATGCGGTAGTCAGCGTCGGGGCGCTGGCGGTCGATATGGCTGTGTTTCTGGCTCTATTACAAACAGGTATGGCCAGCGCCATTGCCGCTGCATTGGGCTATAGCGTCGGCATCGCCGCCCATTGGGTGCTTTCCAGCCGAAAGGTGTTCCAGGACCGTGTTTCCGACCGAGGCACTCGCGCGCGGACCCAGCAAAAGGCGATGTTCGCGGTATCCGCATTGCTGGGTTTGTTGCTGACCATGGCCATTGTCGGCGCGGGCGACGCACTTGGCCTCGATCCGCGCATTGCCAAGATAATGGCAATCGGGATAAGCTTCATGCTCACCTATTTGCTCCGCAATGTGGTGATTTTTCGGGGCGGCAATTCCGGCACAATATGAGCGGATTCATCGAACGGCATTATCGCAGCCTGATCGTTGCTATCTGGCTGGCTACCTCGCTGCTGTTCCTGTTAATTGCACAAGGCGCGATTGCCGACTGGCGCATGGGCGATCCCGATGACCAGTTGCGGCTGGTGCAAGTGCGCGACTGGCTGGGCGGGCAAAGCTGGTGGGACATCACCCAATACCGCATGAATTCCCCCGAAGGCGGGCCGATGCACTGGTCGCGGCTGGTCGACATTCCCATTGCAGCGATGATTTTGGCGCTGCGACCTTTGCTCGGGGCCGAACTGGCCGAACTATGGGCGTCCGCGCTGACGCCGCTGCTGACTTTGGCCGCAGTGCTCTGGGTCTTTGCAGCTGCTGCCAGCCGCCTGTTCGGCAAACCGGCGGCGCTGCTTGCAGCAGCAACATTCGTGACCATCCTGCCTGCGTCTGCACAGCTGCTGCCGATGCGGATCGACCATCATGGCTGGCAGCTATTCTGTTTCTTCCTAGCCGCTTGGGCATTGTTCGATCCGAAACGGTCGATTGGATCAGCGATCATCATTGGTCTGGCGCTGGCGCTGTGGATCGAGATATCGATCGAAGGGCTGCCCTTTGCCGTGGTGTTCATGGCAGTGCTTGGGCTGCGCTGGCTGTTCCCGGCATGGGATGTGGGGCCAGAAGCGCGCAATGCGCAACTGCCCGTGGCACTGGCAAGCCTCGCAGGCGCGACCGGGTTCTTCTATCTGATCACCGAAGGGTTTGGCCAAACGCAGAATTTCTGCGATGGCCTGTCGCCTTTCCATGTTGCAGCCTTCGCATCGGTCGCTGCGGTAATCGGGGGGGTAGCACTGCTCGAAAAGGCAAGCGGTCGTCCAATGACGCTGCCGATGAAGCTCTTGGCGACCGCACTAGCCGCCGCCGCCGGGTTGGCTGTCGTCCTCTCTGTGGCGCCGCAATGCACGCGTGATGCCTTTGCCGATCTCGACCCGCTGGTGCGCGAATATTGGTATGAACGCGTGCCGGAGGGCTTGCCGCTCTGGGCCGTGCAGCTCGATTTTGCGATGCAGCAGCTGGTTGGTTTCCTCTTTGGCTTGGTCGGCCTTGGCTGGGTGTTGCTGTGCGCGCCGCTGCC
>CAZSJE010000175.1:0-4741 GCA_964606835.1 uncultured Sphingorhabdus sp. | reverse complement strand
TCGAACCGGACGCAGGGCATCCCCAATATGATCGCGCTGATCCGCGAAACCGCCGCGCGTTACGCCGGCTGAGCTACGCCCAGCCATTGCCCCAGCCTCGGCAAGCGGGGCAGGAGAAGCCGGTCAAACAGCCATAGCACAATCAACGAAGCGGCGAGCAGCGGCAGCATTGCCGCCAGCAACAACAGTGTCGCGACCATCGCCCTTTTCCGTGCCGGGCTTGTGGGCATAGGTGGAGCGCCGAGACCCGTTTCCGGCTTTCGCCTGCGCCACATGATAAAGCCCGATACCACCAGCATGATCAGAGCCAGCGCGGTCAACAGCCCGATCAGCTGGTTGACCCAACCGAACAGCTGCCCCTCATGCCAGGCAATGCCATAGCCTATCGCCTTGTCGAGCGGATGCTTTTCGGCGAACCCCTTGCGCGACAGTTCCTTGCCCGTTGCCATATCATAGGTGATGGTGGCGTTCAGCGGTCGGTTCTGCGCTTCGGATTTGACCGTCCAGACCATATCGGTGGGCCCGCCGCGATCGGGAGCACCGGGAGGCCTTACCAGCACCGGATAAGGCAACCCCTGCTCCGCCTGCGCCTTGGCGACGATGTCATCAAGTCCAGCCATTGACAGGCCCGCCGCCTGCATTTTCATCATGGCAGCATGATCGTGCTCGGCATGTTCGCCACCGCCGATTTTCCAATCCGGTGCCTCCTTCACCCAGCCCATTTCGGCACGCACGGCCTTGAATGCATCGCCCCAGACGCCGGCCCAGGGCAATGCTGTTACCAGCAGGACCAAAGCAAGACCCGAAACCCAGAAGCCGGTGACGGCATGGATATCGCGCCAGAATTCGCGTTTGCCCAGCGACAGGCGCGGCCAGAGCACACCGGCCAGTCCCCTGCCCTCCGGCCACCATAGCCACAGTCCAGACAAGATCATGACAATCGCCCAGCTTCCGGCAAGTTCGACAGCATAGGCACCCCATTTGCCAGCGAGCAGTTCGCCATGGATTTCGCGAACGACCGAGATGATCCGGTCATCGGGGTTAAGCTGGCCGAGCACCTTGCCCTGTGGGGAGACGAAAACGTCAACCATGTTTCTTCCATCGGCGAGACCCAGATGAATAGCCGCTGCGTCGCCCGGCCTTTCGGGCAGGCGATAGCTCTGGAACTGCGCGCCAGGGTTGGCCGCAAGCGCCGCTGCCATCTGGGCCGTCGGCGATACAGAATTGGTGGTCGGCAGTCCCGAATAGGCGCGCTCTTCCCACCGGTCTATTTGCGGCTTGAACAGGAAAATGGATCCCGTCACGGACAGGATCAGAACCAATGGAAGCACCAGCAATCCGGCATAAAAATGCCAGCGCCAGACGGTGCGATACAGCGCACTCTGTTCGGCGGTTTTGATGGTCATTACAGCCTCCAGCCTGCTTCGATCAGGAAAGTGCGTTGCGGATAAGGATGGAAGACCCACGCCCGGTCATTGGTGATGTTGTCCACACCGGCGGAAAGGCGCAGCCCCGATCCGATATCCCAGTTCACCCGAGCGTCGAGCGCAAACAGCTCGGACGTAAAGCCGAAAGTGTCGCCGCGTTGCAGCCCGAACAAATCCGTATTGGGCCTGCTGGCATAGCGCATGCCGAGCGAAGCCTTCAGATCGTCATTGATGGCATAGCGGGCATTGGCGTTTATCCGCCAGCGTGGGATGCGCGGGAATTGCACACCCTCTGCCGCCCGCGCCGATGGGTTGGAAATAGTCTTTGAATCGATCCAGGCAATGTTGGCGTCGATATCGAGCCCACTGACAAGCGCATTGCGCGTCTCCGCAATCAGCTCAACGCCCAATTGCCGGGTGCGGTCGATATTCTTGAAACTGCTGGTGATCACGCCATTCTGGTTGAAGCCAGTGAAGGAAAAGATCGTGTTATCGACCCTTTGGAAAACGAAAGAGCCGGTCAGCTTGATCTTGCCGAAATCGTGGCTGGCTAGCGCATTCAGATCATAGCTTCGCTCGGGTTTCAGATCGGGATCAAAGCTGTTGGCGTTGAACGAGCCGTCACCGTTCAGGCTGCCCTGAAACAGTTCGCCGACCGTCGGGAAGCGCGTGGCCCCGGCAAGGCTCAACTGGATCAGCGTGCCATCGGCAAGCTTTGCCTCGCCCGCTATTTTCGGACTGATGGCTTCTTCCTGTCGCGATACATAGCGGTTGAACACAGGCTGTCCGGCCAGCGCACCTGTCCCCAACCGCCCCAACCCGCCATCGAAGGCGCGCCAATTGTCGTATCGCAGGCCCAGCGTAATTGCCCCGTCGCCAATCAGAAAGCGGTTTTCGAGCCATGCAGACAGCATCCGGGTCTTTCCGAATGTCTGCGTCGAAAATTGTTTGCCGCTGCCGTTCCGCCAGATTGTGGTGGTGAAACGGGTGAGGTCCGTTTCGTAGCGGTTGGCTGTCAGGCCAAAGGCCAGTTCATTGCCATCCGTCCGGTTCTCGAGTGTCAGGTCGCCGGTATACCACCCCGTCGGGCCTTGCTGCGCCAACGTCCCCGCTCCATTTGCTTTGCCCGCGACATAGCCATTGGAGGTGAAACCGTCCGTCTTTGGCACCTGATAGGTCGAGAGCGCAACTTTGCCCGACCAGTCCCCGCCAAGGGGGGCAGCCAGTTTCAGTCCGGCAAGATATTCATCGCGCACGGTGCGGGACAGGTTGGCACCCGACGCACTGTAGGTCCGTCCGCCAAAAGTTACGCGCCCTTCACAGACGACATTGCCTGCCGCATCGCGCGAATAGCAATCGGGTGCGAACTGGTTGTCGACATTGTGCCAATAGGCGAACAGCAGCTGCCCCGTGACCCGACCATCATCATAACCGAACTTTGCCTTCAGCTGTGATTGCGTGATTGCAGCAGGCGACTGTGCGGCGAAGATCGGGTTGGTCGCGGTGCCGGGTGAACCGGATATTCCGGTCCCGGCCGCTGCTGCGCGCACCTGTTCCGGATCCACCACAGAACCGGTGACAGCCGTACCGGCAGCCCCACTAACCGGTGTCAGCCCGTAAAAGCTCATCGGATGGCCGTCATTGCGGAAATAGCGACCGGTCAGCCGCGCAGAGAATGGGCCATCCTTTTGCTTCCAGCCAAAACCCGCTTCAGCCGAATAGCCGTAATAATCGTCCCGCGTCGAAAATTGCCGGTAAGGCTGGACGAAGCCCTGTGTGGTAACGAACGCTTCGGTTTCCTTCGGGTCGCGGGTGGTGATGTTGACGATCCCGCCCATCGAATTGCCCGCATAGCGGGCCGAATAGGGGCCATAGACAATGTCGAACTGCGCAACTTCGCCCGGCCCAACAACGCCCCATTTGGGAGCAAAGCCGAAACTGTTGCCGAGGAAGTTGGAGACGACAAAGCCGTCTACCATCACCAATGTGCGCGCGCTCTGCGTCGAATGCGTTCCTCGGAAGCCCGGAACACCGTTGCTGTCCCCCGAATAGCGTTTGCGCACGAAGAAATTGGGCGCATATTTCATCAGGTCTTCGGTGTTGAAGGCGTTGACCGCCTCCATCTGTTCCTGACCCAATGAGACCGCAAGCCCGCGCGGTTCGATTTCAATCGGGGCATCACGCTGCCCCACCACGATAATGGCATTGTCTACCTCGTCATCGGCGGCGGCATCATCGGCCGCCATGGCCGGAAAGGGATAGAAAGCGACCAAAGTCGCAACAGATGCGCAGAGGCGCACCTTATGGGAAAGATACATCTGATTATCCTTGTTTGAACGAAAAACAGCACCGGCCGTCAATCGACGGCGGCAGGTTCAAACAAGGACGGGTGGTCCGATCGCGGGTGGCGGCGGAGCGGCCAGGCCCCGGCCAACTGCCGCAGGCAGCAGAGTATGCACCACTCTATCGACGCCATGATTGGACGGAATGATGATAGCCAGTTCGACCGGCGTATCGAGTGCTGCGGCATTACCGGCGAACGCACATGGCGAATGATCGGCTGCCTTGCCTTTTGACGGGTCTTCCTTGTGGATTTTGCCATCCCTGGTCAGCCAGACTGTATTTGACTCCATCCCGGCACAGAGTGTCAAAGCGAAAGCCCGCTCGCCCGACGGCATCCAGCCAGAGGGAACCAGAACGCGTACCGCCAGCGCCATAACCACCAAAATGGCGAAGATGTTTCGCAGCAAGGCCGATGTCCGAATCACGCGCGCCCTATGCTACCGTCGGGCTGGACGCGCAAGTCACCCCTTCCACTCGCGCCTTTCCTCGGCTGCACGCAGCACGTCATAGGCCGCCTGTCCGGCTTGAAACGCCTTGGCGGCATCGGCATTGCCGGGGTTCACATCCGGGTGAGTTTCCTTGGCGATCCTGCGCCAGGCCTTTTTGGCGTCATCGAAGGACGCATCGCTCTCCAAGCCCAGCAGTTCCAGCGCTCGCATTTCGTCGCGGGTGCGGCTGCCATCTCCCGAGCCCGCCCAGCCATAATGCGCCGATTCCTTATAACCCGAAAAATCCCGCTTTTCATGGGCTTCGCGTTCGGCTGCTTCTTCAGCGGTCAGTCCGGCGAAATAGTCCCAGCCCTTATTATACTCCGCCGCATGCTCCTCGCAGAACATCCAGCGGTCCGGACTGTTCGGCGATTTGGGCGCTGGGCATTTCCCCTCGCGCTCGCAGCCGTAACGATCACACAGCCGCACCGCCTGCGCCTCGCGCGAAGAGCCGTAGCCGCGCCAGCGTGGGAATCCCCAGTC
>CAZSJE010000174.1:0-4762 GCA_964606835.1 uncultured Sphingorhabdus sp. | reverse complement strand
GGGGCGCCCATCAGCAGGTCTTCGGCGCGCTGGTTCATCGGGAACAATGTGATCTCGCGCAGATTTTGCACGCCGCAGAGCAGCATCACCATGCGGTCGACACCCGCGGCCATACCGCCATGCGGCGGCGCGCCATATTGGAAGGCGCGGTACATGCCGCCGAAGCGCTCCTCGACATCGGCTTGCGTCAGCCCGGTGAGTTCAAACGCCTTGACCATCAGTTCGGGATACTGGTTGCGGATCGAGCCCGAGGCGAGCTCGTAACCGTTGCAGACCATGTCATACTGATAGGCCTTGATCGTCAGCGGGTCCTGCGTGTTGAGCGCCTCCAGCCCGCCTTGCGGCATCGAAAAGGGGTTGTGGGCGAAATCGACCTTCTTTTCTTCCTCGTCCCATTCATAGAAGGGGAAGTCGATGATCCAGCAGAAACGGAAAGCGTCCTGTTCGATCAGGTCGAGCTGCTCGCCGCAACGGGTGCGTGCAGCGCCCGCCAGCTTCGCCGCCTGCTCTTCCTTGCCAGCGGCAAAGAAGCAGCCATCATCGGGACCGAGGCCGATAGCATTGTAGAGCGCCCGCATGCCCTCTTCGCCATGGTTTTTGGCAATCGGCCCACCGAACTCGCCGCCTTTGCGCGTCACATAGCCGAGTCCGGCATGGCCCTCGCTGCGCGCCCACTCATTCATGTCGTCGAAAAATTTCCGGCTCTTGTCCGCCGTTGCCGGGGCCGGGATCGCGCGCACGACGCCGCCCGAACCGACGATTTTTTCGAACAGGCCAAAGCCCGATGTGCGGAAATGCTCGGTCACATCCTTGATGACCAGCGGATTGCGCAAATCGGGCTTGTCAGTGCCATAGTCGAGCATTGCCTTGGCAAAGGGAATGCGCGGGAATTCGCCTGCGGGGGTCACCTTGCGGCCATTGGCAAAGGCTTCGAAGATACCGGCCATCACTGGCTCCATTGTATCCCAAACCTCTTCCTGCGTGACGAAGCTCATTTCCAGGTCGAGCTGATAGAATTCGCCGGGCAGCCGGTCGGCGCGCGGGTCTTCATCCCGAAAGCAGGGGGCAATCTGGAAATAGCGGTCGAAACCGGCGACCATAAGCAGCTGCTTATATTGCTGCGGCGCCTGCGGAAGGGCGAAGAATTTGCCCTGATGGATGCGGCTGGGCACGAGGAAGTCGCGTGCGCCTTCGGGCGAAGATGCGGTCAGGATCGGCGTCGAAAATTCGGTGAAGCCAATTTCCTCCATCCTCCGCCGCGTCTCGCGGATTACCGCCGTGCGCGTCATGATATTGGCGTGCAGCGTTTCGCGGCGCAGGTCGAGGAAGCGGTATTTGAGGCGGATTTCTTCCGGATATTCCTGCTCTCCGGCAACTGGAAGCGGCAGTTCTTCGGCGCGGCTCAGCACCGTCGCACTGCGTGCAAACACCTCTATCTCACCGGTCGGCAGGTTACCGTTGACGGTTGCCTCGCTGCGCGCCTTTACCTCGCCATCAATGGTCACCACGCTCTCAACGCGCAGACCTTCGAGCACTTCCAGCGCCGGACTGTCGCTGTCCGCGACAATCTGCGTCATGCCATAATGGTCGCGAAGGTCGACAAACAGTACGCCGCCATGGTCGCGCTTACGGTGCACCCAGCCCGAAAGGCGGACGGTTTCACCAACATCTTGGCTGCGCAGTTCTGCGCATTTGTGCGTGCGATAGGCGTGCATGATTGTTGCTTTGTTCAGGTTATCTACAGGAAATATTGAAGGCGGCGCTAGACCGGCGCAAGCGGTCTTTGTCAAGGCGAGATTGGCTGTTAAGGGCCGTTGTCAATGCAGATTCATCCGCTCATCACAGACAGCAAACGGCTTGCCGATTTTTGCGCGCGTCTGGCAAAGTCGAACTTTGTGGCGGTTGACACCGAATTCATGCGCGAAAACACTTATTATCCGGAGCTTTGCCTGGTGCAGCTCGCCGATGAGAACGAAGCAGCGGCTATCGACCCAAAGGCCGAGGGGCTGGACATGGGACCGATGCTTGATCTCATTTGCAACAATGAGGATGTGTTGAAGGTTTTCCACGCCGGGGGGCAGGATATCGAGATTTTCTATAACCTGACCGGCAAGACCCCGCACCCGCTGTTCGATACGCAGATTGCGGCGATGGCGCTGGGGCAAGGCGAACAGATCGGCTATTCCAACCTGGTCGACCTGTGGCTGGGCATCCATCTGGATAAGGGCGCGCGCTTTACAGACTGGTCGCGCCGGCCCTTGGACAAACGGCAGATCGACTATGCCATCGGCGACGTCACGCATCTGTCGGTGATTTTCCCGAAGATGCTGGAGAAGCTGGTGAAAACCGGGCGCGGGGTGTGGTTGGATGACGAGATGGAGCGGCTTGCCAATGCCGCCAACTATCATAACGACCCGGACAACGCGTGGAAGCGGATCAAGGTCCAGTCGCGCAAGCCCGATGTGCTGGGACGGCTAAAGGCTTTAGGCGCTTGGCGCGAACGTGAGGCGCAGCGCAAGAATATCCCGCGCGGGCGGATCATGAAGGACGAGACGATCGCCGATATCGCCTCGCACCCCCCGCGCGAGCAGGCCGATCTGGCCAAGGTTCGCGGACTTTCCCCTGCGTGGCGCGATAATGATATCGGCGCGCGGTTGATGGGCGTATTGCCCGACGCCCAACCCCTCCCCCGCGACCAGATGCCGGAGCGCAATGGCAACGGTCAGGGCGGCGGCAAGGATGGGGCATTGGTTGCGGACCTGCTGAAACTGCTCCTCAAAATCCGTTCACGCGAGATAAACGTCGCATCACGCCTGATTACGCGCAGTGAAGAGCTGGAGCGACTGGCCGCTGGCGAGCGCGAAGGTTTGGAGCTGCTGAGCGGCTGGCGCTATGACCAGTTCGGCCATGACGCGCTCGATCTGGTCGAAGGACGGTTGGCCTTTGCAGTAGTGAACGGCAAGTTGAAGATGACGCGGACCGCGCCTGAGGAGTGACGATGAAGCTTTGTGGATTGGTACCCTCGCTGTTGCTGGCAATCGGCTCGGCGGGGTGCGTTCCCAAGCCTGAAGATGCGTTGGCAGGATCATCTGGGCCATCGGAGGAGGCACCTCCCGCCAAGGCCGAGGGCCCCTGTGACGCGCAACGTGTCACATCTTTCCAGGGGCGAAAACTTACCGCCGAAGTTGCCGACAGCATGCGGCAGCAAGCCGGGGCGGAGGTTGTGCGCACCGCACATAAAAACGGCGCAATCACGATGGATTACAATGCCAATCGCCTCAATATCTTCTACGATGACGAAAAGGTCATCGTCAGGGTAGACTGCGGCTGATCAGCTTAGCCAGCCGCTTGCCTTCGCGCTCCGCGCAAGCGCGACAAGGCCTATTGAGACCAGCAAAACCAGCCCTTGTAGCCCCATGACCATGCCGTTGATCAGGTCAGATTTCGGCGCGAGCACAAACATCCAGACATCCTGCACAATGACGCCCAGCAGCGACAACATCAGAACCGGCACCGCCCATTTCTTGCGAAGGATGAGCGCAACGCAACCGACTGCGCCGAACCAGACTCCAACTGCGGTCCCGGCAATCGCCCAAGCTGGCTTCGCGTCATATAGCAGTTTTTCGGCATCGCTCATCTTGGCGACGTCTGCGGCAGACAGCATCGCGTCAGACAGATAGGCGGCACAGCCCATCAAATTCCACAGCAAAGCCACAATCGCGACCGGCAACAGCCATTTCGGCGCTTGCGCCATAGTCCCCTCCTCTTCTCTCTCCGAAGCGGGAGCTATTCCAGAAACAGGCTGCGCACAAGCGGGAGGTTGATGGCGCTGCCCTCAGCCAGCGCGCGGGCGTTGGCGGTGCGGGCGAATTCCTCGATCGCGAAATGGCTGCGTTCGATGCGCCGGGTAACAAAGGCCAGGGCATCAGGGCCGATGGACGTACCGCGATCATGGAGGTGTTTGAGCAGCAACTGGCCGATCAGCTCGTCGTCGGGTGCCTCGATCTCGATCAGTTGCGACGCACCCAGCCGCGAGCGCAAATCAGGCAAGGTCACCGCCCATTCCGCCGGGGCCTTAGCCGAAAGCAGCAGGATCGAGCGATCCGCCGCCAGCGCCGCATTCCAGCGGTGGAACAGCTCCTCGTCAGGCAGCCGCTCGGCATCATCCACCACCTCGCCGCCTTGCCCCGCAAAATAGAGCGCCATCAGGCTCTTGCCCGACCGCGGCGGCCCGACCAGGATCGCACAATGCCCCGGCCAGGCCGCGTGATTGCCTAGTGCTGCAATGGCCGCCGCATTGGACGGCGTGATGATCAGACTGTCCGACCCGCCGGAGCGGAGCTTATCGAGGGGCAATGCTATTTGCTGCATAGAGTGTGACGGCGCGTCAGCGTATCCCGCGCGCGGAAAGTGCTGCATTCAGGGCCGCCGGATCGCCCTGGTAGGTCACGCGCAGAACCGATGTGCCGCCGAGCGCCAGGCTGCTGGTGACCACCGACTTCACCCCCGGAATGCCGCGAATGGCCGCCTCGGCCCGGTCGACCGCTTCCGGTGTGGGGGTGTTGACCTGCACCGAAATCGTTACTGTTTGCGCCGGTGCGGCAGGTACCGCAGGAGTGTCCGGGCCGCCGCCATCCTGCGGCGTATCGCCGGGCAGGCCGTCCATGACCCGGTCCAGCGGGTCGGTTGCTTCAAGCGGCGTTTCGACGGTTTCTTCCAGCTCTTCCAGATCTTCCTCGTCAATTTCTTCGAGCAGCAGGCT
>CAZSJE010000173.1:2019-4798 GCA_964606835.1 uncultured Sphingorhabdus sp. | reverse complement strand
TTTACGGTCGCAACCATGTTACGAAACTGGGCTGAACGAGCCCCGGGCATCCTTGCCTCGCTTGATCAGAACGATATCCCTAGCGCTATGCCCGGCATCATGATCGGTAGCCGACATGTCCCCTACGTCTTGTTTGGTGCTGTAACGCCCTGGAATTTTCCGCTCTTACTTGGTCTGGTGGATGCGATCCCGGCGTTGATGGCAGGCTGCGCGGCTTTGATCAAACCCTCAGAGGTTACTCCGCGATTCGTTCCCGTGTTACGCGAAACGATCGAGCAGATTCCGGAGCTTGTGAAAATCCTGGCAATTGTCGAAGGCGGACCGGAAACGGGTCAAGCTGTCGTCGATCATGTCGACTATATCTGTTTCACCGGCTCCGTGGCCACCGGGCGCAAAGTGGCTGAAGCCGCTGCGCGGGCATTCATCCCGGCAAATCTGGAATTGGGAGGGAAAGATCCAATGATCATCCTGCCATCCGCCGATCCGATCCAGTCAGCATCAATCGCGCTTCGGGCTTCGGTGGCGGCAAACGGGCAGGCCTGCCAATCGATTGAGCGTGTCTATGTCCACCGCTCCATCGCGGAACCATTTCTGGCATCGCTGATCGAACAGGCGAAAGCTGTCGAGCCCAATTATCCGGACATTGCCAGCGGTCATATCGGGCCATTCATCTTTCCGCCGCAGGCCGCAAAAGTGCAGGCTCAATTGGACGAGGCTATAGCAAAGGGCGCAATGCTCCATTGCGGCGGGCAAGTCGAAACTCTTGGCGGCGGAAAATATCTGCGGCCAACTGTGCTTTCAGACGTGACGCCGGATATGGCCGTGGTCCGGGATGAAACATTCGGCCCGGTCATTCCGGTTATTGTATACGACGACATCGAAGATGCCATCGCCCAAGCCAATGATAGTATCTACGGCCTATCCGCAGCGGTTATCGGTAACGCGGAGGAAGCCGTTAAAGTTAGCGAGCGGCTAGAGGCAGGAGCGGTCTCCATCAATGATGGATCGCTGACCGCCTTTGTCTCAGATGCCGCCAATGAAGCCTTCAAACAGTCGGGTCTGGGCCCTTCGCGCATGGGTGATCCCGGCCTTACGCGCTTTTTGCGCACGCAGGCGATTATCAGGCAAGATGCAGTCGCGGCAACAATCGCCAATTTTTCTGAGGGTGCGGGCGGATGAACATAGTCCGGGCCGTGTTTGCTATCCGACAGGTGAGTAGCGATCGATTTTCAAGCCCGGTTAAGCCTTCCCACGGTTAACTGCTTTAGTTGTTGATTGAAAGGTTGAGTATGCGTGTTGCCCTATCGATTACCGCGGTTGCACTTTTATCGGTCACTGCGGGTATAGCTGCTGCGCAAAATGCGGCACCGTCGGCAAATGCCGTGGGTAAGCGGATGTACATTCGGTGTGCCGCTTGCCATGCGGTGAGCGCTTCAGGACCGCGTAAGGTTGGCCCGCATCTGCAGGCAATTGTCGGGCGCAAAGCGGGCGCTGTCGCAGGGTTCAATTACTCGCCTGCACTTAAAAACTCCAAAATTGTCTGGACCGAAGCCAATCTCGACAAATGGCTGCAGCGGCCGCAAGCAGTCATTCCGGGAACCACGATGGCATTTGCAGGAATGGCAAAGCCTGAAGAGCGCAAGGCGCTGATCGCATATTTGAAAAAGCCATCGCCTTGATTTGGCAGTTAGATGGGACGAACGCTTTACGAGAAACTCTGGGATAGTCACGTCGTTCGCAAGGGCGAAGGTGGCCCAGACCTCCTTTATGTAGATCGACAACTCGTTCATGAGGTGAGCAGCCCGAAGGCATTCCGGATGCTTGCCGAACGAGGATTGTCCTTGCACCGGCCCGAAACGCATCTTGCCGTTGCCGATCATGCTGTGCCAACGGCTGATCGCACCTCGACATTTGGCGACAAGCAGGCACAGTCGCAGGTCGCCGAGCTGTCGAGAAATGCGGCCCGTTTTGCAATCCGGGAGCTGGCGCTGGACAGCGCCGAACATGGCATTGTGCATGTCATTGGCCCCGAACTGGGCTTTACGCTTCCGGGTACCACCATGGTTTGCGGGGATAGTCATACAACCACCCACGGCGCATTTGGTGCACTGGCTTTCGGCATTGGCGCAAGCGAATGCGGTACTGTCATGGCCACGCAATGCCTGCAGCAATGGCGGGCCAAGACTATGAAGGTCGAGCTGACCGGTGGGTTCAGTCCGGGCGTATCTGCAAAAGATCTATCACTAGCGCTGATTGCGCAAATTGGTTCGGACGGTGCAAAAGGCTATGCCGTGGAATATACCGGACCGGCGCTGGCGCAAATGGACATGGCCGCCCGGATGACATTGTGCAACATGACCATCGAGGCCGGTAGCCGGATCGGTCTGGTCGCCCCCGATGAAGTTACCTTTGACTATCTCTATGGTCGCATGATGGCACCAAAGGCGGAGATGTGGGACAAGGCCGTCACATATTGGCGCAGTCTGGCGTCGGATTCAGATGCCGAATATGACCGAGTGATCCGGTTCGACCTTGATGAACTTGCTCCTTATGTAAGCTGGGGCACCAGCCCCGATCAGGCGGCCGCGATAACGGGCTGTGTCCCCTCGGCTTGCGACGAAAAGGCAAGGAAGGCACTGGACTATATGGCACTCACGCCGGGCCAGCCGTTGACCGAAATTGGCATTGACCGCGTGTTTATTGGCAGTTGCACAAATGCCCGGATCGAGGATTTGCGCGCCGCGGCATCCATTTTGCACGATCGACGTGTCGCACCGTC
>CAZSJE010000173.1:0-1919 GCA_964606835.1 uncultured Sphingorhabdus sp. | reverse complement strand
ATTACCGACGTCCGGACGATGTTGCCATGAAGGCGTTTTCGATTGTCAGCGGATCTGCGGTTACGCTTCGCGAAGCCAATATCGATACCGATACCATCTTCCCCGCACGTTTCCTTGTCATCACCGCCAGCGAGGGATTAGGCCGTTATGGCTTTTTTGACCGGCGGTTCGACGCTGACGGAAAGGTGCTTCCAAAGTGCGCTTTCAACCGCCCCGAATTGTCAGATGCTCCCATCCTCATAGCCGGCGCCAATTTCGGATGTGGTTCCAGTCGGGAACAAGCTGTCTGGGCGATAGCGGATATGGGGTACTCCTGCATTATCGCGCCCAGCTTTGGCGAAATCTTTGCGGCCAATTGCGCCAGAAATGGCATTTTGACAGTGTGTCTGAGCGAAACTGAAGTGGAGCAGCTCAGCGTTTTCGCCGAAACCGGCGACGTTATTGTTGTTGACCTTCAAAATTGTATCGTAACGGCAGGCGGGCAGATCTATCCCTTCTTTTTGGTTGAACATCAGAGGCAGGCCTTGCTGAATGGCTGGGACGAAACCGACTCGATTCTCGCCAATGATGCGGCAGCGATTGATCATTTTGAATGCAACCAAAAAGCGGTTCAACCCTGGCTTTACGGCTAATCGGAGCCCCTATGAGCGATAATTTAGCTGACAACTACGCAAAGGCCTATAGCACGCGAGTGGGCTTTGGTGAACGGCCCGCGCTGATCCTGATCGATTTTTGCCAAGCCTATTTCGATCCTGACTGTGATCTTTTCGCCGATGTTGATGATGCCCTTGCCAGCGCGCTTCGGATCCGATCGGCAGCACATGCTGCGGGAATCCCGGTAATTCTGACCAACGTTGTCTATCACCCGACTGCCATAAACGGAGGCCGTTTTTTCGAAAAGGCGGCCCCGCTGCGCAATTTCATAGAAGGCAGCCCGATGGCGGCTTGGCCAGCTGGCCTGACCCCGCAGGCTGACGAATTGGTGATTTCAAAACAATATCCCAGTGCCTTCTTTGGCACATCGCTGGCCTCGACATTGACCGCCATGAACAGGGACAGTGTTATCCTGACCGGACTGACGACAAGTGGCTGTGTTCGTGCGACATGTGTTGATGCCATGTCGCATGGTTTTCGCACGGCTGTGGTCGCGGATGCATGTGGTGATCGCCATCCCGCACCCCATGAAGCCAATCTGTTTGACATGAATGCAAAATATGCCGATGTTGTTGGCGAGGCTGATGTCTGTTCTTATCTCGACAACCTGCTTTAGGTTTAGGTTCCAATCAGGACGGGCAATCGATAAGTGGGGCTATTGACTCTGCGGATGTGGAGAGGTTATTCTGTAAGCCTTGAGAAAGAGGATGTGACAGTTCATTTCTGATTGTTTAGGATTTGCGGTGAGGAAAATTCGCTCCATTCCGAATTACGACAATCCGCAATCTAGTTTCATTTTTAACTATTTATCGCAGTCGAGATTTTCTAGTACGCTGCGGAATATTGTTCGGCACAGCGCTGAAGTTACGCAATGCCCGATGGCATTCTTATACGCTTATATCAACGGCGACTTCGTTCTCCTCGCTTCCTATGGACTGAGCCCAGTAGATGGGGCCAATTGGCAGAGTCCGGATCGTAACGCTGCCAAAATTGGCAACACCACATATGACATTGGCGACCTGCTGGAAAATCCCATAACTCGGGATTGTGCGATGATAAGCGGGCCACCATATCTCCGATATTCCATAGGGACGCCTGTCGAATTTCTACAGTGGGGCAATCCTGATGATTATATGGCGCTTTGGTGTACTGATCTTGCGCCTCGAAAGCCAAGCGGAAATCGAGTTAAATCACTAGTCCGCATTGCCGACATTGCCAGCAACATGATGGAATTGCTTTATGATATCTGGCAGCTTGAAAATGGA
>CAZSJE010000172.1:3030-4819 GCA_964606835.1 uncultured Sphingorhabdus sp. | reverse complement strand
CACCAACGCCAGCGCAATCATCCCGCAGAACAGGAACCCGGCGGCCACGGGCACGACGCTGCCTGAAAATTGCTGGCCGATCCAAGCGCCGATCAATGCAGAGAGAATGGTGCGCACGAAATTCTGGAAAGAAGATGCCGACCCTGCAATCTCGCCAAAAGGCTGCATGGCAATCGACGAGAAGTTCGATCCAACAAAGCCAATCATCGCCATGTTGAGTGTGATTAGCGCCAGAAACAGCGGCAGCGATTGCGGTGCCAGCCATGCCGCCAGCACTTGCGCTCCGCCAAGAGCGATGAAGGCGAGCAATGCACTTTGCGACACCCGCCGCGCACCGAAGCGTTCGACAATGCGCGCATTGGTGAAATTGGCACAGGCAATGCCAATGGCAACAATGGCAAAGCCGATAGGAAAGAAATCGGGCACGCCAAAGCCTTCGCCGAATATCTGCTGCGATGCATTAAGATAGCCGAACAGCGCGCCGTGCGCGATGCCGCCCGCGACCAGATAGCTATTGGCGGTCCGATTTGTCAGCACTGCGCCCGCCGCCCGTCCCAACGCCTTCGGGCTGACTGGCTGGGCGTTTTCGGGATGCAGCGTTTCGGGGAGACGAACCACCACCCAGATGAGCATAACCACCGCCAATATCGCCATGAGGTCGAAGATCGAACGCCAGCCCGCGAACACCAGAACGGCTGATCCAACCAAAGGCGCGACAATCGGCACTGCCATGAACACCAGGAAAATCGTCGACATCCTCCGCGCCATCGCATCGCCTTCAAACTGGTCGCGGATGATCGAGGTGACCAAAACGCCGAGCGCCGCGCCGCAAAAACCCTGACCGACGCGCATCGCGATCAGCATGTCGAAGCTCTGCGCGAAACTGCACAGCAGCGCGAAGATCACATAACCGGCGATTGCGCCGATCAGTATCGGTCGCCGTCCGAAACGATCCGACAATGGGCCGTGGAACAGCGAGCCGATGCCGTTTGCCAGCAAATAGCTCGAAATGACGAACTGCACCTGATTGACATCGGCCAGACCCAGCCCGTTTGCCATGCGGGGAAAGGCAGGCAGCATGGCGTCGATGGCAAGCGCGTTCAACGCCATCAGCATCGCCATCATCGCGATCAACTCGCGTTCGCCGATTGCAGCTTTGGGGCCAGCCTTGGGAGAAGTATTGTCGTGCATTCGCCTCCTATGGGCGGGGGAGGCGGTCATGGCCAGCCCTTATGTCGCAGCGCACAAAATCGCTTAATGTTGCACGCGGCTATGATAGAAGCGCTACCATGGAAGACGTGCCGCCGGTTCGAAAGATCATCCATGTGGACATGGATGCCTTTTTCGCCAGCGTCGAGCAGCGCGACAACCCGGCCTTGCGTGGTAAACCGGTCGCGGTTGGCGGTTCATCGAAGCGCGGGGTAGTAGCTGCGGCAAGCTATGAGGCGCGGCGCTTTGGGGTCAAATCGGCGATGCCCTCCGTCACTGCCGCGCGGCTGTGCCCCGGCCTCATCTTCGTCAAGTCCCGCTTCGATGCCTATCGCGCGGTTTCGCACCAGATCCGGGAAATTTTTGCCCGCCATACCGACATGATCCAGCCCTTGTCGCTCGACGAGGCCTATCTGGATGTCACGGTGGATAAGCAGGGGATCGGATCAGCGGTGAAAATTGCGAAGGCTATCCGGGCCGCCATTCGCGAGGAGACAGGCCTGACTGCCAGCGCCGGGGTCAGTTACAACAAGTTCATAGCGAAATTGGCAAGCGATCAGAACAAGCCAGATGGGCTGTG
>CAZSJE010000172.1:0-2930 GCA_964606835.1 uncultured Sphingorhabdus sp. | reverse complement strand
ACAACAAGTTCATAGCGAAATTGGCAAGCGATCAGAACAAGCCAGATGGGCTGTGTGTGATATTGCCCGAGCAGGGGGCGGATTTTGTTGCGACGCTCCCGGTGCGCCGCTTCCACGGCGTCGGTCCGCGCACGGCAGAGAAAATGGCGAAGCTCGGCGTCCATACGGGGGCTGACCTGGCTGCCAAGGACGAGGCTTGGCTGGCGCAGCATTTCGGCAGCTGGGGCGAATATCTGTACAAGGCCGCGCGTGGGATCGACGACCGGCCAGTCAACGCACACAGCATCCGCAAATCGCTTGGGGGCGAGACCACCTATTTCGATGACAAGATCGATGAAGATGAATTGCGCGAGGCGATGGACGGGATCATCGATCTGGTCTGGGAGCGGATCGAGCGCTATCGGGCGCGTGGCAAGACGCTGGTGCTAAAGGCGCGCTATAGCGACTTTCGCACCGTCACCCGTTCGCGGACTTTGGGCCACGTTATCGCAAGCCGCACCGAATTTACACAGCTTGGCCATGCGTTGCTCGACCAGCTGCTGCCTGCTGAAATGGGCATTCGTTTGCTGGGCTTAACGCTATCCGGCCTGATTGGCGACGAGCCTGTTCAGGACATTGCAACCGCTCAGCGCAGTTTTGCATTCGACGATCTTGAAACCTGAGGATATCGGTCCATATATCACAAAACCGACTTAGTCGGATAATACAGCCAAAAGTTTCTGGGAGCATATATGGCCCGCCCGCAAACCGATATCGAAGCAGGCAGATTGCAGTTGCTGGAAGCCGTGGACAATGTAGTCCGCGCGCGCGGTTCCGCCGATATTTCGATGAGCGAAGTCGCTGCGGCGGCCGGAATGTCGCCGTCCAACATCTACCGTTTTTTCGAAACCAAAGAGGCGCTGTTCGAGGCGGTTGCGGAAAAATGGTTTGCCGAAAAAATCGCCATCATGGAGGAAGTCTGCGCCAGCGACATGCCCGCGCGCGACAAAATGGTGGCCTTTTTCGGTCGCCGTTTCCGCCTGATGGTCGAACAATATGAGGCCGACCCCGCTTTATTCCGCAGCTACATGGAATTCGGGACGCAAAATTATCATGTGATTGCGGGCTATATCGACCTTGGCGATCACTATCTGTCGGTTCTGATCGCAAGCGCGATGGAAGAGGGCTATTTTGCTGGCTATTCGCTGGATGAGGCGGTGTCGCTGGTCAACCAGATGATGCATGTTTACATCAACCCCGACATGCTGATGTACATCGGCACGACCAAGTTAAAGGAAGCGAAGCTCGCGCAAATCGTCGATACGATTTTTGCAGGACTGAAAAAATCGGGCGTCGATGCGCCGATGATCGAACCCCAGATCAAGATTGTCTCCTGACCCCTCTTGCCAGCGCCGCGACGCTCTGGCAAAGGCGCGCTCCTGAAATGGCCAACCCCGGCACATGGGGGCGATTAGCTCAGCGGTAGAGCACACCCTTCACACGGGTGGGGTCACAAGTTCAATCCTTGTATCGCCCACCATTTCAGTTTCCTGCCACCTCTATTTTTCGGCTCGCTTCCTCTGCGTGTGACGTTAAACGTCATGCCATCAATGGAGGAATCGGGAAAATGAGAATAGCAGCTATCCTATTGGCAGGTGCAGCCCTCGCTGTCGCGCCAGCCTTTGCGCAGGATCAGGTAACCGTCATCCAGGCGGGCCAGCTGCTCGACAGGCCCGGCAGTGCGCCGAAAGGCCCCTCCACCATCGTCGTCCGCAACGGCCGGATTGCCGAAATCCTGCCGGGGATCGTGGATGGACCCGCAGGAGCAACAAAGGTCGATCTGAGCGACAAGTTCGTTCTGCCTGGCCTGATCGACAGCCATGTCCATCTCGATTCGGATGCGGGCGGCAATGCTGCGCTGGTTGAATCGATTACCAACAGCGAGGCAGAGGTCGCCTACCGCGCTGCTGCCAATGCCAAGAAAACGTTGATGGCGGGCTTTACGACCGTGCGCAATCTTGGCGACGGCACCGGGGCGACGCTGGCGTTGCGCGATGTGATTGCGGCGGGCGAACTGCCGGGACCGCGGATCATCGATGCGGGCCGCTCCATCTCGACGACAAGTGGCCATATGGATGCGCATAACGGCATCAGCGAAGACCTGCATGGCAGCATCAGTTCGGACAATTTGTGCGACGGCACCGAAAGCTGCCGCCTGGCCATCCGCAAGCAAATCCGGCGCGGGGTGGACGTGATCAAGATCGCGACAACCGGCGGGGTCAACAGCCGCATTGGCGCGGGGTTGGGGCGGCAGATTTTCGATGACGAAGTGAAAGCACTGGTCGATACCGCCCATCTCTATGGAAAAAAGGTCGCCGTCCATGCGCATGGCAATGACGGCGTCAACGCGGCGCTCGCAGCAGGCGCAGATTCGATCGAGCATGGCACCATGCTCGACGATGCCAGCATCAAATTGTTCAAGCAGGCAGGTGCCTATTATGTGCCGACGCTGTCGACGGTAAATGGCTATCTGGAAAGGCTCGCGGCCAATCCCAATGCCTATCCGCCTGATGTGCTGGAGAAGGTCAAATGGCGGATCGAGGTGACGGGCAAGAGCCTGGAGAAGGCCTATCCGGCAGGCGTCAAAATAGCCTTTGGCACCGACGCCGGCGTTTCGAAGCATGGCCGCAACGCCGATGAATTCGAGCTGATGGTCAAGCACGGCATGCCCGCCGCCGCAGCGATCGAGGCGGCAACGATGAATGCCGCGACCTTGCTTGGGGTGGAAAAGGAGATTGGTTCGCTGGAACCGGGCAAAGCCGCCGATATCATTGCGGTGTCGGGCGATCCGATCAGGGATGTGACGGTGCTCAAATCAGTGCGCTTCGTGATGAAAGACGGCGTGGTCCATAAGGATCAGCGCTGAGCCAGCGCTTCCGCCAGCACCACTC
>CAZSJE010000171.1:0-4906 GCA_964606835.1 uncultured Sphingorhabdus sp. | reverse complement strand
ACGACAATGCCGACATCTTCGGTCGTGTCCGCAGTGTCTTCTACCGTTTCGTCGGCATCCTGCGCCATTGCCAGCGAGGGCAATGCCAGCGCGATGGTTGCAGTGGAAAGTGTCAAGATGGATTTGCGAAGGGGGCTTCGTACAGACATGCTCTTCTCCGGTGATTTTTATTAGCGAGGGCATGGCTATGCCAAAACGCGATTTAGGTCACGCCTTTGCAACCTATTTTGCAATTTTCTGGTGGTTCGCGGCAAAAATGCAACACAATTTTATGTTGCAGTGCAACATGTTAACGCGCGGTTGCGCCGCTAACGGCCCTCCTGTCCGGGTGCTTCGATCTCTTCCGGCTTCTTCCCCCGCTGATAGGCAGGGTAGCCGCCAACCCATGTTTCATGCACTATGGTCGCGCGGATCTGGCTGGGGGAGGCCAGCAGCGGGTCGGTGTCGACCAGCACGAAATCGGCGCGATAGCCGGGGGCGAGCATGCCGACCTTCGCTTCGGCAAAGGAGGCATAAGCGGCCCCTGTGGTAAAGCCTGCAAGAGCCTGTTCGCGGGATACGCGTTCCTCCGGCCGCCAGCCGCCAAAGGGCTGCCCCTTTTCATCCTCGCGGCTGATCGCGACCGATAGCCCCGCAAAGGGATTGGCCGATTCCACCGGGACGTCCGAACCGAATGCCAGTTTCCCGCCCGCCTTCAGAATCGAGTTCCAGGCATAGGCCCCCGCCAGCCGCTCCGGCCCCAGCCTCGCCTCGGCCATTATGCGATCCGACGTCTGGTGCACTGGCTGCATCGAGGAGATGATGCCGTTTTTCGCCAGTCGCGGCAGGTCGGCAGGGTCGACCACCTGCACATGCTCGATCCTCCAGCGCCGGTCGCCGGGATAGGTTTCGGCCAGATCCTCCACCGCGCCGATGGCATCGGCGTTGGCCGCATCGCCGATGGCGTGGACCGCGGTCTGGAATCCGTCCATCGACGCGCGCACCATCATGTTGCGTACTTCGGCGCTTGGGTGGAATTGCAGGCCGGTTTGCCCCGGCGCATCGGCATAGGGTTTTTTGAGCCACGCCCCGCGGCTGCCCAGCGCACCGTCGAGATACAGCTTCACCCCGCCCATGCGGAGCTTATCGTCATACAGCCAGGGCGTCGGCCGCGAGCCGGCAATGGCGACCATATTTTCGATACCCGCTGCATAGCCGAAAATCCGGACGTTCAACCACCCCTCGTCGCCCGCGCGGCGAAAGGTCTGCCAGTCCTCGATGCTCGTCCCCATATCGGCGATGCCAGTTATGCCGAGTTTAAGCAAAGCCGCTTGCGCTTCGCCCAGTGCCGCATCGCGGTCGCGGGGCAACGGCGGTGGCACGTGCTTGCCGACCAGTTCCGAGGCGGCGTCGATGAAAATACCGCTTGGCTTTCCACCCGCCATTTCGATCCGCCCGCCTGTCGGGGCTTTGCTGGCAGCAGTTACCCCGGCAATTTCCATCGCGCGGCTGTTCGCCCAACCCGCATGGCCATCGACCCGCTCCAGCCACACCGGTCGGTCGGCGATGACAGCGTCGATATCGGCAGCTGTCGGAAAACGGCCAAGGCCCCATTTTTCCTGGTTCCAGCCACGCCCAATAATCCAGCGGCGGTCTGGATTTTTGGCGGCATAGGCACGGATTGCTTCCTGCGCGTCGGCGAGTGAATTGGTGGCGGACAGATCCAGGGTCAAGGCCTGGAAACCCAGCCCCATCACATGGCCATGCGCATCGATCAGCCCCGGCAGCATCGTCTTGCCACGGCCATCGACGCGGAAATCGAACTCCTTTGGCAGCTTGTCGCCGCGCATGACAAGCTTTGAAACCTTGCCCTCGCGGTCGATCAGCAGCCCGGTGAAACGGACGACCTTGCCCTCCCGGTCGAGGGTGATGCCATTGACGTTTTCCACCAGCCCGTCGGCCAGCGCGGCGGTGGATAGCAGAAGCGCCGCTGCTAGCATTGCAAATTTCTTCATCGTTTCGGCAACCTCCGCACCAGCGCGCTCGTATCCTGCCGGCCGCCACCCATATTTTGAATGTCCGAATAAAACTGGTCGGTCATCGCCGCGATCGGGATCGATGCGCCATTGGCGCGCGCCTCGTCGACCGCAAGGCCCAAATCCTTGCGCATCCAGTCGACAGCGAAACCGAAATCGAACTCGCCTTTCGCCATCGTATGCCAGCGATTGTCCATCTGCCAGCTTTGCGCAGCTCCGCCCGAAATCGCCTCGAACACCTTGTCGAGATCGAGCTCGGCGCATTGTGCGAAATGCATGGCCTCGGACAGCCCTTGGAGCACCCCAGCAATGCAAATCTGGTTGGCCATTTTGGCGGTCTGGCCATCGCCGGGACCACCGACATGGACGATCCGCTTGCTATAGGCCTCCACGATCGGACGCGCTGCGTCTACTGCAGCCGCGCTGCCGCCGCACATCAGCGCCAGCGTGCCATTCTCCGCGCCTGCCTGCCCGCCGGTCATCGGTGCATCTACACAAAGCAATCCGCGACCCTTGGCCTCGACCCCCAATTGCCTGGCAATTCGCGCCGAGACAGTGGTATGGTCGATAAACAACGCGCCCTTCGCCATTGCGGCAAAGGCCCCATCGCGGCCCAGCGTTACGCTCGCCAGATCGTCGTCGGTACCAACGCAGCTGATCACGACTTCGGCGTCTTTGGCGGCCTCGGCGGGTGATGCGGCCAGCGTCCCGCCGTGCGCTGCAACCCAGGCCTCACCCTTGGCGCGCGAGCGGTTGAATACGGTCATGTCATGCCCGGCCTTCGCCAGGTGCCGCGCAATAGGGCCGCCCATGATCCCCAGCCCGATAAAAGCTATTCTTGCCATAGCCCTGTCCTAATGTTTGTTTTCATGCTTGAACAGATGCGTTAGGGCGCACCCGCAATGGCCGACCAATCGCCCCAGGAACTGTTGACGCTCGATCATGTCCGCGCCGCGCATGGCCGTATCCGCGATGCCATTGTCGCTACGCCGACGCTGCATAGCCAGACGCTATCGCAGTTGACCGGCGCGAATATCTACCTGAAGTTTGAGAACCTGCAATTCACGGCGGCCTATAAGGAACGCGGCGCGCTGAACGCGCTGCTGCAACTGCCGCCCGAAAAGCTGCAGCGTGGGGTTATCGCCGCGTCGGCAGGCAACCATGCGCAAGGCTTGAGCTATCACGGCACACGTCTGGGCGCGCCGGTCACGATTGTGATGCCCAAGACCACGCCGACGGTGAAGGTGATGCAGACGGAGGCGGTCGGCGGCAAGGTGGTGCTGGAGGGCGAGAAGTTCGACGACGCCTATAAGCATGCGCGGCTGCTCGAAAAGGAATTGGGGCTGACCTTTGTCCACCCGTTCGACGATCCGCATGTCGCCGCCGGGCAGGGGACGGTAGCGCTCGAAATGCTGGAGGCTGTGCCCGAGCTGGATTGCCTGGTGGTTCCTATCGGTGGCGGCGGATTGCTGTCGGGCATGGGTACCGCCGCGCGCGGTTTGCGCCCCGACATCGGCTTGATCGGTGTGCAGGCGGAACTTTACCCCAGCATGTACGCGCTGTTGAACGGCAAGCAGATGCCCTGCGAAGGCGATACGCTGGCCGAGGGCATCGCGGTCAAGGTGCCGGGAGAGTTTACCTCACAAATCATTCGCGGACTGGTCGATGACATTGTGCTGGTGTCCGAGCCGCAGCTGGAAAGTGCGGTCAGTCTGCTCCTCCAGATTGAGAAAACCGTTGTCGAGGGCGCGGGTGCGGCAGGCCTTGCCGCAATCATGGCGCAGCCAGAGCTGTTTCGCGGCAAGAATGTGGGCGTGGTGCTGTGCGGCGGCAACATCGACACGCGGCTGCTGGCCAATGTGTTGCTGCGCGATCTTGCCCGGTCGGGACGGCTGGCGCGGCTGCGGATAACCCTGCAGGATCGCCCCGGCGCGCTCTACAAGGTGATGAAGCTGTTCAACGAGCATAATGTCAACATCATCGAAATTTACCACCAACGCATCTTCACCACGCTGCCCGCCAAGGGCCTGATCACTGATATCGAATGCGAAGCGCGCGATGCTGGGCAACTGCAGGGGCTTGTTGATGGCCTCAAGGCGACGGGCTACAAGGTCGAGCGGGTCGAACTGAACTGACCATTGTGGTAAATTCGCTTTTCAGCACGTGCTGAACGCGGCATAGTCTGCGGTCTGTTCAGGCCAGTATATCACCTTCTGGGGACCAATGACCGCACCCGTTCGCTTTCCACGTTTTTTCGTGACCAACCCCAGCCCCTGCCCCTATTTGCCGGGGCGGACCGAGCGCAAGGTGTTCACCGAATTGAGCGGCGCGCACGCGACTGAACTCAACGAAGCTTTGGGGCGCATCGGTTTCAGGCGCAGCCAGAATGTCGCCTATCGGCCCAGCTGCATCGACTGCAAGGCCTGCGTCGCGGTGCGCATCCAGACCAGGGGTTTCCAGCCCAACGCCACGCAGCGCAAAATCCTGAAACGCAATGCCGACCTGGAAGTGCGCGCGTGCCGCCCCTGGTCGACGGGTGAGCAATATGCGCTGTTGCAGCGCTATTTGTCGCAGCGTCACCCGACCGGCGGCATGGTGGGGATGGACGACCTCGATTATGCCGACATGGTCGAACAGACCCCCGTGCACAGCCATGTGGTAGAATACCGCCTGCCCTCGCACTATGGCCGACCCGGCGAGCTGGTGGGCGCGTGCATCACCGATCAACAGGGCGACGGGCTGTCGATGGTCTATAGTTTCTACGATGCAGAGGCGGAAGGCCGCCCCGGTCTCGGTAACTTCATCATCATGGACCACATCATGCGCGCGCGCGCCGCAGGGCTGGCCTATGTCTATCTCGGCTATTGGGTGCAAGGGGCGGAGCGGATGCA
>CAZSJE010000170.1:3146-4948 GCA_964606835.1 uncultured Sphingorhabdus sp. | reverse complement strand
CCCAGCCCATCCAGAAACGGCGAGGAAAACATCTTCCGCTCCGCCGCATTGGGCAGCAGCACCCGCCGCGTCGCATTCCACCGGTCGACCGCCCCGCCAAAGGCACCCCGCACCCGCGCCTTGGTCAGGTGGTTCGTCTTCCCCCAGTGCATCGTATAGGGCATCCCTGCCTCGTCAAAGCGCTGGGCAACCAGCTTGATCAGCTTGTGCGTCGCGGGGGTGTCCACGCCATCAATGTCGAAAATGCAGGTCGGGTCATAACGGATGAAGGACAATATACCGGGCGATTTCTGCGCGTAGCGGCAGGTGAAGACGACCGGTGCGCTTTTATGTTCGAGGAAGGCGGCGCGGGCGATGTCGAGCGCGCGGGTAACCTGTGCGATGGGCAGCGCAAAGCCGCAGCTGGCCACGCCTTCGCGCGCGCTGGTGAAGGTATATTCCTCCCCCGGCGTGCACCATTCATCGGGCGTATCGGCGCGGACGCGCAGCTCGATGGCCATCAGCTTGCTGACGATCAGGTCGCGCAGGCCGGGGATGGTTTTCACGGCGGTCGCGATCATCCGGGGAACGTTAGTTCCGGGTTCGCTTGCCGGCAGGATATTGTAATTGGGGACATAATCGGGCGGGCAGGCCTCCTTGTAGCGCACTGTTGCATAGACAATGTCGTTGCGCCGCGGGTCCATGATCGTCTGGAAGAAATAGGGCCGCCTGGTTTCATCAGGGATACCCGAACCGGCAAAGTTCAGCGTGTTCATCGCCGTTGCTATCTGCCCCACCGGAATGTGCGACAGCGAGCTGTTGAGCAGGTAACGCCCCGTGGTCTTGAGCAGCGCCGAATGAACGATGCCAAGCGCGCCCAGGCTGACAATCGCCGCCTCGAACTGCGCATCGTCGCGGACCAAAGTCGCGCCAAGCTTTGCCGCAAAGGCAGCATTCATCACCGGCGCACTGACGCGTTCGATCCACAGATTTTGCGTTGCGGTCAGCAGCTGGATTCCCGCGACCTGGCTTTCCAGCCCGCCGACATCGATGGCCGAGCCGTGAATACCGGTGCCAAGCGCACCGCCAATGGTCTGCCCGTTGCTTGCCCCCGAAGTGCGCAGCGCGCGCTTGCGCTGCACCGTCTCCAGCGCCTCGTTGATTTTGGAGATTTTTGCACCGGCCTGCGCCAGAAACAGCTCCTCGACCGACCCCGCATAGGCCGGATCGAGGTCGCTGATCGCAACATTGAAACGCCAGTCGATCTGGCTGGTCTCCAATATCCAGCCCTTCTCGACCACCGGAATGTCGGAGAAGGACCAGCGCGACCCGCAGGCGCGCAGGCGCACATTGGCCGCCAGCGCACGGTTGATAATCGCCTGAATCCGCGCTGCCGTGGCCCGCATACCGGCCATGCTCGGCTGGGTCGGGGTTTCGTTCTTGACGGTCAGGCGCTTGGCAATGCCGACCTTCACATTCTCATGATGATTGACCCATTTGACATTGTTCTGCTCGGTCACAAAGGGATCGGCGGGCATGGCGTGTCTCCCCTTCTAGCGTTCAGTGCTGCCGACTTCGGACGGCACATTGCCGCAAACATATTCGATCGTCGTCGGCATGTAGAAGCCCAGCGTGATCACGCTGACCAGCGCTTGGCCAAGGTTCTGCTTCACCCGCACTTCGTCGATGATGTTCGAATCGCATTCGGCCACATTGCGCTTCTGCGACGCACCCCAGCCTATGGCAGCGCTTTCGACGGTAGTTGCTGGCATGCCCGGATTGGGCCGCTGGACGACAAGACGATGCTCGGCGCAGCCCGATAG
>CAZSJE010000170.1:0-3046 GCA_964606835.1 uncultured Sphingorhabdus sp. | reverse complement strand
CGGTTTCGCGCAGATTGTTGGCGGTTATTTTTTGTTACGACCTGTGAGGAATGTCACAGCATGGCGAAAAAAGCGCAAGCGCTATTTCAAAAATCCACCAGCTCATAATGCGGCGGTGGCGTGATGCCCTCCATCCGCTCCGACAGCAGCGGGCGGAAGCTGGGGCGGCTCTTGAATTTCGAATACCAGCCCTTGGCTTCATCATGCCCGGTCCAGTCGATTCCCCATAAATAGTCAGCAACCGAAATATGCGCGGCAGCCGCCATATCGGCCAAACTCATCGTGTTGCCCGCCATCCACGGTCGGTGATCGACCAGATAGTCGATATAGTCGAGATGGCCGTTCGCCAGCCGCATCGCCTCACGCAAAACCTTACTATCCGGCGACTGGCGGTGGACCAGGCGCTTTTTCATTTTTTCATGGAGCAATGGTGCAGTCACATCGCCATAAAATTGCTGGTCGAACCAGGCGACAAGACGGCGGATTTCGGCGCGATAGGCTGACGATCCGCTGATCAGCGGCACCTTGTCGCTGACCTCCTCGACATATTCGCTGATCGCCACCGAATCGCACAGGCTCAGGCCCCGCGCCTCATCCTTCATCACCGGTGTGCGCGCCGCTGGGTTCATCAGCAGGAATTCCTCGCGGTGCTCCCACGGGTTTTCGCGCTTTAAACTATAGGCAACGCCCTTTTCGCCCAGCTGCAGCCGGACCTTTCGCGAAAAGGGACAGAGGGGGAATTGCAGGAGTTGCCACATCGCCCCTCCGTTAAGGGCGAATGCCGCCGAATGGAATTAGGAAATCAAAAAACATCGTCATGCTGAACTTGGTTCAGCATCACGCACCGACCTTGTCCGTCGTCCCGGAATGAAATGACCAGAGGTCAAACAAGTTCGGGATGACGAGAGGTGTGTCAGTGAATCGTCCCGATCGATGTTTCCAGATTGAGCATGATCACCAACCGCTCAATCTGCCGCCAGCGGCAGAATTGCAGGTGGTTGCCCAGATTGCGACTCGCTTCTGCGCGCTCGGCGGCTTCGCAGCCTGCGTCCCGTCCGAAATCGGCGATCAGCGCTTGGGCTTCGGCGACGTCGCGGCGGAGGACGTATAGCGGCAAATGCATCTGGTCTAATGTCCTCATGATATCGGGCGCAGGCGAAGCCGGGGTGTTGGCCCGCCTGCAAATCGGCTTTTGACGGCATGAGGTGGACGAACGCTGACGGCACTTGGTTACCCGTTCATTAGGCACGAATTAGCTACGATCGGCCCTGGGGTCAGGACCTAGTTGCGTGGAGCCTGCCGCCGGTAGGACAAGGCTTCGGCAATATGGATCCGACCGACCCCATCGCTTCCGGCCAAATCAGCAATGGTGCGGGCAACCCGCAATATGCGCGTATATCCTCGCGCCGAAAGCCGCATAGCCTCTGCTGCCTGAGCAAGCAGCCTTTGCCCTGCCTCGTCGGGCGTTGCATGCATTTCCAGCGCGTCGCCATCCAGTTCTGCATTGGTGCGCATCGGGCTATCCGCCAGTCGTGTGGTCTGTGTCTCGCGCGCTGCCAGCACGCGAGCGGCCACCTCGTCCGAACCCTCGGCGGGCGGTGGTAGCACGAGATCAGCGGCGCTGACGCTTTCGACCTCAACATGCAGGTCGATGCGGTCGAGCAGCGGCCCCGATATTTTGGTCTGATAATCAGCCGCACAGCGCGGGGCACGCGAACAGGCAAGCGCTGCGTCTCCCAAATGCCCACAGCGACAGGGGTTCATCGCCGCCACCAGTTGCACCCGCGCGGGGAAAGTCACATGGCTGTTCGCGCGAGCCACGCTTACCACGCCGGTTTCCAAGGGCTGGCGTAAACTATCCAGCACAGAGCGTTGAAATTCCGGCAGTTCATCAAGGAACAGCACGCCCAAATGGGCAAGACTGACTTCACCCGGTCGCACCTTCAATCCCCCGCCGACCAAGGCAGGCATCGAGGCGCTATGGTGCGGCGACCTAAAGGGTCGGGTCCGCGACATCCGCCCGCCCTCCAACGTTCCCGCGACCGATGCGACCATCGAAACCTCCAGTGCTTCGGTCGGGGTCAATTCGGGCAATATTCCCGGCAGGCAAGCGGCAAGCAGCGACTTGCCCGCACCCGGAGGTCCGATCATCAATAGGTTATGCCCGCCTGCTGCCGCTATCTCTAAGGCACGCTTTGCCGTCTCTTGCCCCTTCACCTGTTTCAGATCGGGGCCGCCGACCGTCTTTTCGACAATCCCCGGCTTGGGCGGCGCGAACACGCCTTGCCCTTTCAAATGATTGAGCAACCCCAGCAGGTCGGGTGCCGCTACCACATCGATCTCCCCCGCCCAAGCCGCCTCCGGTCCTTGCGAAGCCGGGCAGATCAGGCCCAATTGCCGCGACGAGGCATGCAAAGCAGCCAGCAACACGCCAGGCGTCGCAGCGATCCGGCCGTCGAGCGCCAGCTCCCCCACCACCAGATATTGCGCCAATGCCTCTGCATCGGCGAGGCCCATGGCGGACAGCAAAGCAAGGGCAATGGGCAAGTCGTAATGCGAACCTTCCTTGGGCAAATCGGCAGGCGACAGGTTCACCGTGATTCGCTTGGGAGGCAATGACAGGCCAAGCGCAGCAATCGCTGCATGCACGCGCTCGCGGCTCTCGGCGACGGCTTTGTCCGGTAGGCCTACGATAATAAATTTCGGCAGCCCCGGCGCAATCTGGCACTGCACCTCCACAGCGCGTGCCTCCAGCCCCAGATAGGCAACGGTTGAAATAATGGCGACCACAGGCACCCCCCACATCCGATGCCGCGATCTTGCGCCCGACGCTCACCATGTCCACTGCGCGCAAATGCCTAGGCAATTCTTGCCTGCCCAAAATATACAAAATCTTACATTAACCCTTGCCGCTTACCGCTTCGCAAGCCGCGCGCGGGCAATGCGGCACCATGAAGCGTGTCGCCGCCCTTGCCCTGCTCGCCCTCGCGCCGCTCTCTGCGCTGCATGCGGCAACGGTGATCGAGATCGAGGAAGTCGTCTATGA
>CAZSJE010000169.1:0-4959 GCA_964606835.1 uncultured Sphingorhabdus sp. | reverse complement strand
GCTGCCTCAAGATTAGAAGTCTCGCGCTCTATCCAGATGAGCTACGGGCGCGCGCCATGGGCGCAATAGCGCGGATTGCGCGAATGGCAAAGCGCGTTAGAAGAGCGCGCATGAGCGAAACCATCCAAGCCCAAAGCGCCACCGACGCCGCGACGCGGCAGTTCCGTTATTATGATTTTGTCATGGCTGCCTTTGTTGCCATCCTGCTACTGTCGAACATCATCGGGGCCAGCAAACGATCGGTGGTCGAACTGCCCATTATCGGCGAATGGCCGTTCGGTGCGGGCGTGCTGTTCTTTCCGCTGAGTTACATTATCGGCGACATGCTGACCGAGGTTTATGGCTATGCCCGCGCGCGCCGGGTGATCTGGACCGGTTTTGCCGCGCTGATCTTCATGGCGTTCATGGCATGGGTGGTGGTAGCATTGCCGCCCGCGCCGGGATGGAACGGCCAAGCGGCCTATATCGAGGTGTTCGGCAATAGCTGGCGCATCGTCGCCGCATCGATGATCGCATTTTGGGCGGGAGAGTTTGCCAACAGCTTCGTGCTTGCGAAAATGAAGGTTGCCGACAATGGCAAGCGCATGGGCCTGCGCTTTGTCGCAAGTACGGTAGTGGGCCAGGGGCTCGACAGCCTGATTTTCTATCCTATCGCCTTTTACGGTCTTGACGGCTGGCCGACGAACGAGCTGTTTAAAACGGTACTGTCACAATGGGCGATCAAGACGGGATGGGAAATCCTGCTGCTGCCGGTCACGATTGCGATTGTGACGGCGATCAAGCGGCGCGAAGGGATCGAAATCTACGACGACAAAACCGACTTCTCGCCATTCCGGACAAGGCTGTAAGCCACATGTTGGGCTATGAATTCGCCGATTTTGCGGCGTTGAAACTCTATTTGCTCGAGCTGACTGGCCTCGCAAAGGACGCGCTGCATATTTATGCAGGCATGGCGATGTTCATTGCAGTGCGGCTGGCCTGGCGCTGGCGCGGCGGCTGGATGGCGGCGTGGCTGGCCGCGCTGGTGCTGGCATTGGCAGCCGAATATGCTGACCTTCGCAACGAAGGGCAGGTAGGCGTACTACAGCCGGACACTGCGCATTGGCACGATATCTGGAACACGATGTTCTGGCCAACGGTGCTGTTGCTGGTTGGACGCTGGCTGCAACCTAAGCCCAAACCGCCAGCCGAGCCGTCAGACGAGCTCGCGGACCAGCCCCTCAAAGAGACGCCGACCGTCTGATCCGCCCTGCATGGGTTCGATCATGCGTTCGGGGTGCGGCATCATGCCCAGCACATTGCCCGCGTCGTTCAATATGCCGGCAATGTCGCGCGCCGAACCGTTGACCTGCTCGGCATAGCGAAAGGCAACGCGCCCCTCGCCCTCCAGCCGGTCGAGCGTTGCATCGTCGGCAAAATAATTGCCGTCATGATGCGCTACTGGAATGGTTATTTCCTCACCCGCATCATAGCGTGCGGTGAAGATCGACTGGCTGTTTTCGACGCGCAGCTTCACCTCGCGGCAGACGAAACGGATGCCTGCATTGCGCATCAGCGCGCCGGGCAGCAACCCCGCCTCGGTCAAAATCTGAAAGCCGTTGCACACCCCAAGCACCGGCACGCCCCGCCCAGCTGCCGCCACCACCGCCTGCATCACCGGGGAACGCGCCGCCATTGCTCCGGAACGCAGATAGTCGCCATAGGAAAAGCCACCGGGAATGGCGATCAGGTCCAGCCCCTGCGGTAGCTCGCTCTCGCGGTGCCAGATCAGGCTGGTCTCCGCCCCCATGATTTCGCGGCAAGCAACCGCCATGTCGCGGTCGCAATTGCTGCCGGGAAACTGGATGACCGCAGCCTTCACGACTGGCTCTCAATTTCGAAATTCTCAATCACCATATTGGCCAGCAGCTTTCGGCTCATTTCTTCCAGGGCTTCGCGGCTGACGCCTTCGTCATGTTCTATTTCGATCAGCCGCCCGGCGCGCACATCGTTGACGCCTGCAAAGCCCAGTCCCTCGAGCGCATGATGGATGGCCCGCCCCTGCGGATCGAGCACGCCGTTTTTCAGGGTGACGAAGATACGGGATTTCATGGCGGCACCTTTGCTGGGAAGGGAATGCCGCCCCTATAAAGCGAGGATAGCGCGATACAAGCCCGATCCCGGAACGCACATCTGGTAAGCCCAAATTAACCCTGTTTGCAAACCTGCCATTGGGCCTCTTTGGGATAGCCATGGTCAATTATAACTGGGCGATGCGCCTGTGCGACCAAGGAGCCACGAAATGGTAGGTTTGGCAGCAGCAATGTTCGTTGGCCTGTTCGGCTTTGGCTATGCGTTATTCGGCTGGTCGCAAAGCGCGCACGAAGCGCTCCAGCTTGGCCTGTTCCTGTCTTTTGTGCTCGGCATCGTTTGCGGGTTCAAACTGCGAGATTAAGATGCCGGTTTCGAGGGCAAAGCCCGAAAGGTGAAATTGGGCTTGCCCTCCAGCATCCGCTTTGCCGTTTGCCAGACTTCCTCGGCAGTTAGCGACCGATAGATTTTCTCGTCATCGCGGTAGCGTTGCAGCCGGTAGGGCTGGCTCTGCGCGATAGAAGTGAGCCACCACCAGGTCGTGTTGGATTTCCGCCAATCGGCATAGGAGGCAAGCGACGGCTTTCGCGCGCGCTCGAACAGGTCGGCGCTTGGCGGCGCGGAAAGCAGTTCGGCCATGACCGAATCGACCGCCGCTTCGATCTCCGCCAGGTCCTTGGGATCGCCCTCGGTCGCGATCGTAAAGGTACCGCGACCGGTATAGGTGTCCGACATCGATGATCGGGCAAACGCCCCATAGGTTTTGCCCAAGCGTTCGCGCAGCTCATCGATAAGGCGGATTTGCGCCATTGATGCGAACAGCTCCAGTGACAGTTTCAACCGCTGATCGCTATCGTCAGCGGTCGTCCAGATACGCTGCCAGGAAAGCTGGTTGGGCTCTCCGCGGTGCGAAATTTCGTGTACGCCGATGGCGGAGGACCATGTATTTTTGCGCGCTTCGGCGTCATCGGCGGCCTCGCTGCTCCTCTTGGGCAGCGCGCCGAATGTGCGCGCGACAATCGCAATGGCTTCATCCTCGTCAATGGCCCCGGCAAGGCCAATTTCCAGCCGGTTGCGGGCAAGCGCATCGCCCAGCGCCGCATCGAGCGCGGGAAAATCGGCGCTTTCCAATAGCGCTTGCGACAAAAGCGAAAAACGCGGGTCGTTGTCGGTCATGATGCCGCCGATTTTCGAATTCAACGCTGCCTGCGGGGTTGCATCGCGACGGGAAAACCATTCGGGCAAGCCGCGCCTGTAAAGCCGCACCGCCTCTTCGCGCTTGCCGGGATCGGTCAGATAGGCGGCGGTCAGCTGCATTTGCTGCTCCAGCGCGTCGCTGGCCAATGATGCAGACGCCCCAAAATGGTCGTCACCGACATAAATTCCAGGTTGCGCCGTCGAACCGGCAAGCAGGCTGCGCAAATCGTCAAAATCATATTTGCCAAGGCCACCGCTGGTGAAGGTGCTGTTCATGAATGCCGCCAAATGCGGCGCGGACTTGCCAAAATGCAGGAACCCGCCATCGATCCGCATCGAATAGCGAATGCGGTCCGCCTCAAAATCAGTCTTTTTCAGGTTTAGCAAAACGCCATTTTCAAAGCGGATCGTGCGGATGCCCAGATCGGCGATACGCGCATCGAAAACGACTTTCCCCGGCGGACCGAAATCGGTGTAGGCCCATTCCTGCGCTGTCCGTATCGCCGGTGCCGCAACCGCCAATGCGCGACTTTCGCCATAAGCTTTGGCCAGCTCCGCCTTGTCCAGCCCCTCGCCTGCACGGGTCGACAGGAAGATCATCGGATCGTCGAGCTGCCCATACCATTTGGCAAATTCGGACCCTATTGCCGCAACCGTCAGAAAAGGGCGCGCCTGCCGCCAGATCAGCAATTGCTGCTCCGCACTGTTAACGACATCGTCATCAAGCCGTGTCAGCACATTGGCGTAATAGCCGCTTGGATTGGTCGCTTCGCTTTTCAGATTGTTGGCGTAGGTTTTGTCGAACCGCTTCAGCTGCTCGGCCACTTCAGCCTCGGTAAAGCCATGCTCGACCGCCTGCCGCACTGCCTGTTCGGCAATTGGCATCAGCTGCCGCCAGCTACCATCCTTGCCGCGGATGTTGATCAGGACGCGCGCATAGCCGTCGCAAAAGCCCGCCTGGAACTCGGTGCCACCGCCCAGGAAGGGGATGTCCTCGGCACGCGACTTTCGCGTCAATCGGTCTGAGATAATAGCAGCGGCTATGTTCATCTTCATCGCCAGCAAGTTGGTCTCGAAATTGTCGGGCCGCTTGCGGTCAGGCACGATCCGTTCGATCAGCACTCCTTCGTTGATTTGCGGATGGATGAATATGCCGGCTTCACCTGGACGGGCCGTATCGACAGAGCAGCGGTCGATATCGCCCAGCGCAGCGCCGCTGCCCTTCCAGTCGCCAAACTTGCGCACAATCTCGCGCTCAATGGCTACTGGATCTACCGGACCCACGACCACGATCCGCGCGCGATCGGGCACATACCATTTGCGGTACAGCGCCTTCATCTGCTCCGCACTGGCATTTTCCAGCACATCCTTCGTACCGATCGGATAGCGGGTCGAATAATAGGTGCCGGGATACAGCATGCCCAGCAGGGCGCGCGTGCGCTGATACTGGTAATTCTCGCTTTGCCGCATTTCCGCAATCACAACGCCGCGTTCACGGTCCACTGCTGCGGGATCGAAGGTCAATTCGCTTGCAGTCTCGCGCATCAGAAACAAGGCACGCTCAATCAGCGCCGGGTCGTGCCTTGGCAAGTCGAGCCGGTAGTCGGTCATGGTGTAACCGGTCGAGGCATTGGTGTCCGCGCCAAAGGCCAGCCCCAGCCGTTCGAGCATCTTCACCATTTCGCCTTCGGG
>CAZSJE010000168.1:0-4978 GCA_964606835.1 uncultured Sphingorhabdus sp. | reverse complement strand
TCGCTGCCGTGGGCACTCTGGCCGGATGCGCCGGGCCAAAGGCTATTGGCGGAGCTGCCAATATGCAGGTGCTGGCCGGAACCGAGTTGCCGCCGCCCGACCGGGCCGACTTGATGGCCGAATCGCGCCCTTATCTGATTGGACCGTTCGATACACTGACAATCGACGTATTCGGCATCGACGAACTGAGCAAAAAGGAAGTTCAGACCGACGCAAGCGGTCGGATTTCCTTCCCGCTGGCCGGAATCATCGAGGCGGCCGGTCGCACCCCTGCAGAGATTGAGGACGAGCTTGAGACCCGGCTGCGCACACGCTTTGTGCGCGATCCGCAGGTGACAGTGAACCTGAAAGAAACCGTCAGCCAGGTGATCACCGTGGACGGCCAGGTCAGGGAGCCCGGCCTCTATCCTGTGATCGGCAAGATGACGCTGATGCGTGCGGTGGCAACGGCCAAGGGTGCCGCTGAATTTGCAAAACTCGATGACGTCGTTCTTTTCCGGACGGTCAATGGCCAGGACTATGCGGCGCTTTACAATCTGGAAGCAATTCGGCGCGGTAATTATGAGGATCCCGAAGTATTTGCCAATGACGTCGTCATCGTTGGCGATTCAAAGGCGCGGCGTTTGTTCAAGGACGCACTGCAGATCGCGCCACTGCTCACCACGCCGATAATTTATGCGTTGCAAAGCGCCAATTAGGACCGTTTTCGGCTTTACCCTGTCGGTAAACTGTGAAAAGGCGCTTTCATGAAGAAGGCGTCTTTCGCTCTCTCGCTGCTACTTCGACTTACGCGCCCTTAGGCGCGCGATGCGGTGCGGGCATCTGCCTGCCCTTCCGCCTAAGGGTTTTGCCAGAACATCCGAAAACCAAAGGGACTTTCCGCCCTGCAGCGACAAAGCGAACCAGCCATGATGCTTTCCGATCCATCCCGAAAATACCGCGCCTTTCCACAGGTTCATTTGCCCGACCGGCAATGGCCCAATCGCAGCATCGACAGGGCTCCGCGCTGGCTATCGACCGATCTGCGCGATGGCAACCAGGCGCTGATCGACCCGATGGGGGCGGAGAAAAAGAATCGCTTTTTCGACCTGCTCGTTAAAGTTGGAGTCAAGGAAATCGAAGTTGGTTTCCCGTCGTCCGGCGCGACCGATTTCGATTTCATCCGGGCGCTGGTCGACAGCAACCGCATTCCTGACGATGTGATCATCCAGGGCCTCACCCAATCGCGCCGCGACCTGATCGAAAAGACCTTCGAAGCGATGGCCGGGGCGAAAAAGGCCATTGTGCACCTGTACAACGCCGTGTCGCCTGCCTGGCGCAACATTGTCTTCGGGCTGGACAAGACGGGTGTGAAGGCCATTGCCGTTGAAGGGGCGCAAATCCTCGCCGAACAGGCGGCAAAATATCCGCAAACCGACTGGCATTTCGAATATTCGCCCGAGACTTTCTCCACAGCCGAACTGGATTTCAGCGTCGAGGTGTGCGCGGCGGTGATGGAGGTGCTGCAACCCACGCGGGATAAGCCGATCATCTTCAACCTGCCTGCAACGGTCGAGGCAGCAATGCCGAACATCTATGCCGACCAGATCGAATATTTCGCTCGGGCCATTCCCAATCGCGATTGCGTGGCGATCAGCCTGCACACGCACAACGACCGCGGCACCGGCATTGCGGCGACCGAATTAGGGCTGCTCGCGGGTGCCGACCGGGTCGAAGGCTGCCTGTTCGGCAATGGCGAGCGGACCGGAAATGTCGATTTGGTGACGGTGGCGCTCAACATGTATACGCAAGGGTTGAACCCCGGCCTCGATTTCAGCGACATTGACGAGGTCATCCAGACGGTCGAATATTGCAACCAGCTGCCCGTTCATCCGCGCCACCCCTATGCGGGCGAGCTGGTGTTCACAGCCTTTTCGGGAAGCCATCAGGACGCGATCAAAAAGGGCTTTGCGCATCAGGCTAAGCGTAATGACGAGTTTTGGGAGGTTCCCTACCTCCCCATCGATCCTGCTGATCTGGGCCGATCCTATGAAGCAGTTATCCGCGTCAATTCGCAAAGCGGCAAGGGCGGTGTCGCCTGGGTACTCGAACAGGATTATGGGCTAAAGCTCCCCAAGCGGATGCAAGCCAATTTTTCGGTCACGGTGCAGGAACTGTCTGACAGCACAGGCCGCGAGCTGATGAGCGCCGACATCTGGGAGGCGTTTGAGGCTCGCTATCATTTGAAAGGCGAGGGGCGTTTTCGCCTGATCGATTTTCAGGAAAGCCAGAGCCAGCGCCAGCAGGACGAGCGCATCTTTGCGGGCAAAATCCGGATCGACGGCGTCGAACAATCGATCAGCGGCAAAGGCAACGGCTTGATCTCAAGCCTTGCCAATGCGCTCGAGCCCGCACTTGGCGGGCCGCTCGACATTATCGACTATAGCGAACATGCGATAGGCCACGGCACCGACGCGCGCGCGGCGGCCTATGTTGAATGCCGGGTCGGCGATGGACCCGTGCTGTTTGGCATTGGCATCAGCCGCGACGTCGCGACCGCTAGCGTAAGGGCGATTTTGAGCGCAGCGAACGGAATGTGATGAGCGCCGCGTGACCAAAAAGGAATTTTCCTAATATTTACACATTTATGTTCAATATGTTAGCTAATTTTCTGGCCGCATATCGAAAAATCGCTGTCCTACAAATAACCAGATGGGTTATCCGATTCGCCGTCAGGCAAGGCTGCGGTCTGGAACGCGGGTCGGGTCTGGTGGAACGCTGCGCCGGATGGCAGAAATGCAAAGGCGGCACCTTCGAAAGAGGTGCAACCGATGCAGGTGGGTCAGCCAGCAGCAACGGTCGGCGCGGAAGGGCGGTTTACGGGGTTATGGGCCTTTAAGACCAACCTAGCGCAAGCCAGCGTTTCCGAAGTGGCGGTTGCTCGCGAAAGCCGCAATCGTCCCGCCCCTTGACCGGGGTGGCAGCATGCGGGGTTCTCCGGAGCCTTTTGACCCGCATCGCTGACTGGCCGGAAACATCAAGAGGCGGTGGATGCGATAAAAGCCCTTGGCCCGTCCCACCATCAATCCAGCCGCCAAGGCCGGAAACTGCCCTGCGCTTCCGCGCCGACCGTCCCTTCTCTTAACTGCAGCACAACTGCGCCCGAAACCCTGATCCTGCAATTTGCCGGATGACGCTACGGCATCCGATGCTGCGAAAAACCCCAGTTTGACAGCGGCTTTCGCCTGTGGCTAACCCTCTTCAACCGCGCAACTAAGTGAGGATTCGTCCATGGCTCTCCCCCCGATTTTCGACACCCTGCGTATTCCCGTCATCGGTTCGCCCTTGTTTCTGGTGTCGGGGCCCGACCTTGTCATAGCGCAGTGCAAGGCGGGGATTGTCGGCTCATTCCCCTCGCTGAATGCACGTCCGGCCAGCATGCTGGACGAGTGGCTGCACCGCATCACTGAGGAACTCGCGGCGCATAATCGCGACAATCCGGATCGCCCGGCTGCACCATACGCGGTCAACCAGATCGTGCATAAATCGAACAACCGGCTTGAGGAGGACTTGGCCATCTGCGCGAAATGGCAGGTGCCGATTACCATCACCTCGCTGGGTGCACGGGAGGAGCTCAACCAGGCGGTGCACGGCTGGGGCGGGATTACCCTGCATGATGTGATCAACGATCGCTTTGCCCGCAAAGCCATTGAAAAGGGCGCGGATGGGCTGATCCCTGTCGCAGCAGGGGCTGGCGGCCATGCGGGAGTGACGTCGCCCTTTGCGCTGGTGCGTGAAATCCGCGAATGGTTCGACGGGCCGGTGGCACTGTCCGGCTCGATTGCGCATGGCGCATCGGTGCTGGCAGCACAGGCAATGGGGGCGGACCTCGGCTATATCGGCAGCGCCTTCATCGCAACCAAGGAAGCCAATGCAGTTGAGGGCTACAAGCAGGGTATTGTCGAGGGGCAGGCGTCCGACATCGTCTATTCCGACCTGTTCACTGGCGTCCATGGAAACTACCTCGCCCCCTCGATCCGCGCGGCGGGGATGGACCCCGACAATCTGCCCAAAGGCGACATCTCGACAATGAACTTCGGCTCGGGTGGCAATACCGAGGCGAAGGCATGGAAAGATATTTGGGGATCGGGGCAGGGTATCGGCGCGGTCAAAGATGTGCTGTCGGTCGCCGAGATGGTCGACCGGCTGGAGGCCGAATATCGGGATGCGAAGGCGGCGTTGGATGCCGCCTATCGCAAGGGGTGGTAGCGTCTAGCCCTGCTTCTCAAACGCCACGCTGATGTCGAGCGCAACCTCGTCGGAAATCACCGGAATCCCATAGCCAATCCCGAATTCGCTGCGCTTGATTGTGGTGGTCGCATGAAAGCCGACAGTCGCTTTCTTGTTGAACGGATTGTTGCCTGCGCCCGAAAATTTGGTTTCGAGCACAACCGGCTTGGTCACGCCGTTCAATGTCAGGTCGCCAGTGATCTTCGCGGTGGTGCCAGTTGCTTCAACCTTGGTCGAGACGAACTTTGCGTCCGCAGGGGTGGGGCCAAAGAAATCCGGCTTGCCGCCGTCCTTCCCTGCACGCAACAGATGGCCGGTCAGGCCCGCGCTGGCGGTGGTCACCTTGCTGACCGGGATGGTGATGTCGACTTTAGCTGCATTCGGGTTGGCCGGATCGAGCGACAGGGTACCCGTCACGTCTCCGAAAATGCCGAAATAATCGTTGAAGCCGAAATGGCTGACGCGCCAGCCGATCAGCGTATGGCCGGGATCGGTCGCATAATTGCCAGCGGTGACGCGGCTGACATCCATCGCGCCGGGGACGGTAGGTGCACCTTGGGCAAGCAGCGGGACGGCGGCGAAAAGCGGAAGGGCGAGAAGCAGTTTGCGCATGGGGACTCCAATCAAAAAGGGGGCAATACCTTTGTCGGTATCGCCCCCCTTGATGTCAACCCGGCGTATCGCCTTAGTTTACCGCCTTATCGACCAG
>CAZSJE010000167.1:0-4985 GCA_964606835.1 uncultured Sphingorhabdus sp. | reverse complement strand
ACCTTCTTCGGCAAACCGCGCTGGATCGAAAGCGAGCATATCCAGCACAGCGTCCACAAAACCCCCGAACAGGCGGGCGCGGACACCACAGGCGGCTATCATCCGCATGAAAGCCCCTGGACGATGCTGGTGCCGCTGGGTGTGCTGACGCTGGGCGCGATTGCAGCGGGCTATGTCTTCAAGCATGATTTCATCTATGTCGAAGAGGGCGGCAAAGCCTTTTGGGCGGCATCGACGCTCTATTTCAACGAGCATCTGATCCATGCCATGCATGACGTGCCGCTGTGGGTGAAACTGGCCTCGACCGTGGCGATGCTCACCGGCCTGCTCACCGCATGGATGATGTATATCCGCAAACCCGGATCGGCGCAGGCACTTGCGGGCCATTTCCGTCCGCTCTACAATTTCTTCTTCAACAAATGGTATTTCGACGAGCTGTACGACCGTATCTTCGTGAAGCCGGCCTTCTGGTTCGGGCGGTTGTTCTGGAAACAGGGCGATGTCGGCATCATCGACCGCTTCGGCCCCAACGGCTCGGCCGCAGCAGTGGCGATGACCAGCCGTCTCGCGGTGCGGATGCAGTCCGGATATCTCTATACTTACGCATTGGTGATGCTGCTCGGCCTTGTCGGCATGATTAGCTGGATGATGGTGGCAGCAAAATGAACGCGGGCGATTTTCCCATTCTTTCGGTGATGCTCGCCGTGCCGATGCTTGGCGCGCTTGCCTGCCTTTTCGTCAATGCACAGATGGCGCGGATCATCGCGCTGACGAGCACACTGTTCACGCTGTTGCTCGGCATCTGGCTGTGGGCGAGTTACGATCCCGCGGGCGCGCAGTGGCAGTTTACTGAGAATGTTGCGCTATTTGGACCGATTGCCTGGAAGCTCGGGATTGACGGCATTTCGCTGATGCTGATCATGCTGTCGGTGTTCCTAATGCCGATCTGTATCGGGGCGAGCTGGAACGCGATTACCGACCGCGTCGGGCTATATATGGCGAGCTTCCTGTTCATGGAAACGCTGATGCTCGGCGTGTTCGCCGCGCAGGATTTGCTGCTGTTCTACATATTGTTCGAGGCCGGGCTGATCCCGATGTATTTCATCATTGGCATCTGGGGCGGGAAGGACCGGATTTACGCGTCGTACAAATTTTTCCTCTACACACTGCTCGGATCGGTGGTGATGCTGATCGCGATGCTGTGGATGATCCAGCAGGCGGGCACTGCCGACATCCCGACGCTGCTCAATCACGATTTCCCTGTCGAGGCACAGACGTGGCTGTGGCTGGCGTTCTTTGCGAGCTTTGCGGTCAAGATGCCAATGTGGCCGGTACACACCTGGCTGCCCGACGCGCACGTGCAGGCGCCTACGGCGGGTTCGGTCATCCTGGCGGGTGTGCTGCTGAAAATGGGCGGTTACGGCTTCCTGCGTTTCTCGCTGCCAATGTTCCCGGAGGCGTCGGCGGAGTTCATCTGGCTGATCTTTGGCCTGTCGATGGTGGCGGTGGTCTATACCTCGTTGGTAGCGCTGGTGCAGGACGATATGAAGAAGCTGATCGCCTATTCGTCCGTCGCGCATATGGCGATTGTGACTGTCGGCCTGTTCACTTTCAACCAGCAAGGCATCGAGGGCGCGATCATCGTGATGCTCAGCCACGGGCTGGTTTCAGGCGCGCTGTTCCTCTGCGTGGGCGTGATCTACGACCGGCTGCATACGCGTGAGATCAGCCGCTATGGCGGGCTTAGCGTCAACATGCCCAAATATGCCTTGCTGTTCATGCTGTTCACGATGGCGAGCGTTGGCTTGCCGGGGACCAGCGGTTTCGTGGGTGAGTTCCTCTCGCTTGCGGGCGCTTACAAGGTTTCGACCTGGGCCACGCTGATCGCTACCACCGGCATCATCCTCGGCGCAGGCTATATGCTCTACCTCTACCGCCGCATCGCCTTTGGTGAGCAGAAGAATGCCGATGCCGCCGCAATGAGCGACCTGGATGGCCGCGAGCTTTGGCTGCTCGCTCCAATCGCTGCGGCCGTGCTGTGGATGGGCGTCTATCCGGAAAGCTTCCTTGCCCCGATCCGCCGCGACGTGGCCAATATCGTCGAACGCGTTGAGCGGGCTGCGCCCAAGGGGGACAGCAAGATAATCGAAAATGACAAAAGCACCGCCAGATATCGCGTGAAGCATGAAGGCGGGAGCCACGAGAAGAAGGCCGGGGAGGCCCAGCACTGATGGGCCTGAACCACTCTTTCTCGCTGATCACGCCGGAGCTGACGCTCAGTTTCTCCAGCCTTGGCCTGTTGCTGTTCGCTGCGTGGCGCAGCGATTGGGGGCGGCTGTTGTCATGGGCGGCGATCGTTGTGCTTGCCTTTGCAAGCATCGCCTCTGTCGACCTTTGGAACGCAGCCGTATCGCGCGATCCCTCGTTGAACCTCGCCTTTGACGGGCTCTACACTGCCGACAGTTTCGCGCAGTTTTCCAAATTGCTGATCTATGTTGCGGCGGCCATTTCGTTGCTGATTGCGCCAGGAACGCTGCAAAAGGCAGGCGCGCTGCGGGCGGAATTCCCGATCCTGATACTGCTTGCCGTTACGGGGATGAGCGTGATGGTCTCGGCAAACGACCTGATCACGCTCTATATCGGCCTGGAACTCAACAGCCTTGCCGCCTATGTGCTGGCAAGCTTTGCGCGCAATGACGAGCGTTCGGCGGAGGCGGGGCTGAAATATTTTGTCCTAGGTGCATTGGCGAGCGGCATATTGCTGTTCGGCATGTCGTTGCTTTACGGCTTCACCGGATCGACCGGATTTGAGGCTATTGGCAAGGCGATGTCGGGCGAAATCCCCATGGGGATGCTGCTGGGCTTGATCTTTGTGCTTGCCGGACTGGCGTTCAAGATCAGCGCCGCACCTTTCCATATGTGGACGCCCGACGTGTACGAAGGCGCGCCGACGCCCGTTACGGCCTTCTTCGCCAGCGCGCCCAAGGTGGCAGCCAGCGCGTTGCTGATCCGCATCACCATCGAAGCCTTCGGCAACCAGATGGCGGCATGGCAGCAGATCCTCATCGTGGTCTCGTTGATGTCGATCATCATCGGTGCCGTTGGCGCGATCGGGCAGCAAAATCTGAAGCGCTTGCTCGCCTATAGCTCGATCAATAATATCGGTTTCATCCTGATCGGCTTGGCTGCGGGCAGCGAAGCTGGTGTCGCCGCGATGCTGACCTATCTCGCAATCTATGTGCCAATGACATTGGGCGGCTTTATTTGCCTGATGCAGCTGAAGGGAAGCGACGGGACGATCAAGGAGGGCATGGCGGATGTTGCCGGATTGTCCAAGTCGCGGCCTTTGCTCGCGGCAACGCTGGCGATCTTCATGTTCAGCCTTGCCGGCATCCCGCCGCTGTTCGGCTTCTGGGGCAAGCTCGTCGTATTCCAGGCGGCGGTCGCTGCGGGGCTTTTGCCGTTGGCGGTGATCGGCATTGCCGCATCAGTGATTGGGGCCTTTTACTATCTGAAAGTCATCAAGGTGATGTATTTCGACGAGCCTGCCAGCACGGAGATTGTCGAGGCCGATGACAAGGTCCTGCCCTGGGCAGGTGGCGCGATGGCGCTGGCGGTGTCGCCGATTGGCTATCTGGCGATACCCTTCCTGTCGGTCATGACCCTGCAAGCGGCAAAGGCGCTGTTCTGAGCGCGATTTTCGAAGAAGTTGCCGTCACCGGCTCCACGAACGCCGACCTTATCGCCCGCGCCGCCGCTGGTGCGCCAGAGGGGCTTTGGCTGCGCGCCGACAAACAGGACGCCGGTCGCGGCCGCATGGGACGCAGTTGGGACAGTGCCAATGGCAATCTCTACGCCAGCACCATCGTCCGCTTGGGGCAGGGCGATCCGTCGGCCTCCTCGCTTGGCTTCGTGACGTCGCTGGCGGTCTTCGAGACCGTGCGGCAGATTGCACCGGAGGTTTCGATCCAGATCAAATGGCCGAACGACCTCCTGACCGCAGATGGTGCCAAGATTTGCGGCATTTTGCTCGAACGGACCGGTGACGCGGTGGTGATCGGGGTTGGTATCAACCTACGCTACCATCCGGTGGGGCTTGACCGCCCGGTGACTGATCTTGCCGTGCGCGGTGCCAACCCGCCGCATTCACAAGCGGTGGTCGAGATACTGGCAGAGGAGCTGGCAAAATGGATCAGCCGCTGGCGTATCGGCGGGCTAGGGCCAATCCTGAAGGGCTGGCAGGCGCATGCCCACCGGCAAGGCGCGGCGCTTTCGGTAAACATGCCCACCGGCGAGCACCTCGAAGGCCTATATGCCGGGCTGGACGAAGACGGCGCGCTCAGGCTGCGCTTGGCGGATGGCGAAATTCGTGCCATTCACGCCGCCGATATCTTCCTGATTTGACGGATTTAGCAAATGCTGCTCGCCATCGATAACGGCAACACCAATGTCAAATTCGCGCTGGTCGATGCGGCGGGCGAGATCGTGCAACGCTGGCGCATTGCGACCGATACGCGTCGCACGGCGGATGAGTATGCCGTCTGGCTGAACCAGCTTCTGGAAATCAACGGCTACACGCGCAATGATGTGAAGACAGTGGTTATCGCCACAGTGGTCCCCCGCGCGCTGCACAATTTGCAGATGCTGGCGGAGAAATATTTTGGCACCACCGCGCTGATCGCCGGTCGTGCGCCGATCGAATGGGGCATTGCACTCAAGGTAGACGAACCACGCGCGCTGGGTGCAGACCGCGCCGTCAATGCCATCGCCGCGCACGCCCTAGCGCCGGGCGACAAGATCGTCGTCAGTTTCGGTACAGCCACTACTTACGACCATGTCGGTGCCGATGGTGCCTATCTGGGCGGTAGCATTGGTCCGGGCGTCAACCTGTCGCTCGACGCGCTTTATTCGGCGGCTGCGATGTTGCCCCGTATTGCCATAGAGCCGCCCCCCAATGACAGCGTCATTGGAAAGGACACGGTGGG
>CAZSJE010000166.1:0-4987 GCA_964606835.1 uncultured Sphingorhabdus sp. | reverse complement strand
ACGCTGCCGGGCTTCATGCTGGCAATCTGTGCATCGCTGATCAGGCGCGGCGCGGCGCGTCCGGGGATCAGCGCAGTGGTAATCACAATATCCTGCTTGGCAATGTGGCTCGATACCAGCTCGGCCTGTGCCTGCTGATATTCTTCTGACATTTCTGTGGCATAGCCGCCTGCACCCTCGCCTTCGATGCCCGCGACATTTTCAACGAAAATTGGCTTGGCACCGAGGCTTTCGATCTGCTCTTTGGTTGCAGAGCGCACATCGGTAGCAGATACGACCGCGCCCAAACGGCGCGCGGTGGCAATAGCCTGAAGGCCAGCGACACCCACACCCATGATGAAGGCCTTGGCGGCTGTGATCGTGCCTGCTGCGGTCATCATCATCGGAAAGGCGCGACCAAAGGCAGCCGCACTGTCAATCACCGCCTTGTAACCGGCAAGATTTGATTGCGAGGACAATATGTCCATCGACTGCGCGCGCGTAATGCGCGGCATGAATTCCATTGCCAGCGCCTCGACGCCCAGCTTGGCATATTCGTCGACGCGCTTGCGCTGACCAAAGGGATCCAGCCCGGCCACAATCCAGGCACCCTTGGCAATTCCTTTCAGCGCCTTGGGATCGGGGCCCTGCACGCCCAGCACAATATCAGCGTCTTTGACAACAGCGGACTGCGCACCAATGCTGGCGCCCGCAGCTTCATATTCGGCATCGGAAACCGAGGCGGAAAGCCCCGCACCCTTCTCCACAGCAACGCTTGCCCCCAACCCGATGAATTTCTTCACCGTTTCCGCCGACGCAGCAACACGGGTCTCGCCAGCGGCGATTTCCTTCAGGACAGCAACTTTGACCACGTCAGGCGATGATCAGAACGACGAGCAAAGTCGTCAGACCTGCCAGGATCGTGCCCCATTTGAACAGCCACAAAAAGCGATCATAGCTTTCGGTCGCTTCGCGCATGTCCTGTTTCTCAGCCACTTTTGCCTCCAATGGATTTTTCCCTGTCGCGGCCATAACCCGATGCCCGTCAATGCTCAAGCGCCCCGGCGATAGAATTTGATCCACGTGCTTAATCGCATCTTTACCCGTTGCGGTTACGGAGGCGGGCAATGGCCGAAAAAGCTCTCCGATCTCTCATGCTTGTCGATGACGAGCCGGCGCAGTGCCGACTGGTGGCCGCCATTGCCAGCAGGGCTGGTTGGCGCACGATTTTCGCGCGCGATGCAGAAACCGCAATTGCGATGCTTGGCACACAAGACGGGATGATGCTGGACGCCATCCTGATCGATCAATGGGTTCCCGGAGCCGACAGTGCCGCTCTGATTGCAGAATTGAAGGCGCGCCGCCCGGCGCTCCCTGTTTTGCTGCTGACGGCTGTGGGATCGAACGATAGTGCGATCGAGGCGATGCGAGCGGGCGCTGCCGATTATATCATCAAGCCGGTCGCTGCCGAGCGGCTGATCGCCGCGCTCAGCATCGCCGCCGAACATGCCAAGGATTTCGGTGAGCTGCAGCCGCTGACCGAGAAAATTGCCCACCCGCTGGGTTTCGACGAAATTATCGGCAGCGCACCAGCCTTCCGCAGCGCGCTTGCCATCGCTGCCAAGGCGGCGCGCAGCCGGGCCCCGGTGCTGATCGAAGGCGAAGGTGGCGTGGGCAAGGAAGTGGTCGCCGATGCGATCCAGGCTGCCAGCCCACGCTCCAAACAACCCTATCTTAAGGTCAATTGCGGGGCGATAGCACCCAATCTGCTCGATTCGGTGCTGTTCGGGCATGAGAAGGACGCCTTTGCAGGCGCATTCGACCGGCGCGTGGGGATTATCCAGCAGGCAGAAAATGGCACCGTTTTCCTCGACGAAATCGACCAGTTGCCAAGCGAAACGCAGGTACGCCTCGTGCGCCTGCTCACCGAGAATGAAATTCAGCCCCTTGGTAGCCCGCACAGCTATCGCATCGATGTGCGGGTGCTGTCGGCAAGTAATAGCGACCTTGCAGCCAAGCTGGAAAGCGGCGCATTCCGCGAGGACCTCTATTACCGCGTCAATGTCGTCCAGCTGCGTATCCCGCCTTTGCGCGAGCGCACCAGCGACATCCCTGCCCTTGCCCGCCATTTCCTGGCACGCATGGCGACCCAGCCGGGTCTGCGCAGCTTGGGTATTACCGAAGAGGCGCTTTCGTTGCTGCGCGCCTATAATTGGTCGGGCAACGTCCGCCAGCTGCAGAGCGCGCTGTTCCGCGCTGCCGTGCTCTGCGATCGTGACGCTCTGACGCCCGATGAATTCCCGCAAATTGCAACAGCCGTAGGTACAGGCAACAGCAGCACGGTGACCACGCATGAAGGTGCGGGCGTCGCGCTCTATGAAAATGACGGCAATCTGCGCCCGCTTGAAGAGATAGAAGCCGACGTCATCCGCCTTGCTATCGGCCATTATCGCGGGCGCATGACCGAAGTAGCGCGGAGGCTGGGGATTGGACGGTCGACGCTGTACCGCAAGCTCGCCGATCTGGGGATCGAAAGCAGCGCTGCCTAGGCCAGTGTTTCGTCATCCCGAACTTGTTTCACCTTTGGTGACTTCGTTCCGGGATAACGAAATGACCGTCGCTTGTTATCCCGAAACAAGTTCGGGATGACGAATTTTTAGTTCTTCCCGAAAATCAGCGTCGTAATCCACCACCCTGCCAGCGAAGCGGAGCCGGTCAGGAACGTCCCCCACAATATGTCAAGCACCGTCACCTTGGTGCTCCACACCTTCATCGTCGCATGGTTGGTCAGATCGTAAGTCATGTAACAAAAGAAGCCCAACAGCGCGCCCCAGAGCAGCGCCGTCTGCCATTTACCGCTTTGCAATGCAGGGCCGACTGCGAAAATCATCATGCCCAAGATGTATAGCAGGTAAAAGACCACCGCCGGGCCGAGGCGGAACCCATCCTTCATCATCAGCTCGCCAATTTCCGGCTTGTACAGCCGTTCGTACATGGTGCGGAGCCAAACGGCGTCGATCAGCGCAAAGGAAATGCCAGTGGCGATATAGGCAGTGATATATTTGGCAGTCATGCTGCGCTCCTTAAACCAAGGAGCGCAGCATTGATGGCTTGGCGGCTGCGGTCAATGCAGCCTTTTAGCTTACTCGCCCCCGCCCAGCGGGATACGCAGGCCGAGCGAAATGATCGACTGCTTGCTTTCCGCGCGCAGATCGGCAGGCAGCAGATCGAGCTGCATCTTGGTCGAGCCGGCATCGCGGTAGTTATACTGGCCGAAAATCTCCATGCTCGGTCCGATCTTGGTTGGCCCCGCAATGACAGCCGCAGATGAGCGAAAAATGAACGTTTCTGCTAGCGGGCCGGGAACGCGCGACAAGGAGAGTCAGTGGCAGGACGAGTCGATTGTCGTCAGGCCATGGCAGTCAATGCCGCATCACGCATGCCGCGCCAGACCTGAATCGCCTGCACCGTTTCGGGCACATCGTGCACGCGGACAATCTGGGCGCCCTGTTCGACCGCTTTCATCGCGAGGAACAGCGATCCGCCCAGCCGAGCGTCGGCCTCTGCTTCGTTCGACAACGCCCCGATCATCCGTTTTCGGCTTGCTCCGAACAGGATTGGACAACCCAAGCCGTGGAACAGCGACAGATTGTTGATCAGCACCAGATTGTCGGTCAGTGACTTGCCAAAGCCAATGCCCGGATCGACGAGCAACCGCTCGCGCGCGACGCCAGCGGCCTCGACCGCAGCAAGCCGCGCCTCCAGCCAGTCATAAACATCAAGCAACACATCTGCGTAATTCGCGCCCTTATGGGGATCGCTCGACGCGCTGGGCGCATGCATCAGGACGATGGGGCAGTCGGAGGCAAGCGCCACCGCCATCGCTTGGTCGTCATAGAGCAGGGCGGAGATATCGTTGATCATCCCCGCCCCTGCGCGCAATGCCGCCTGCATGACCGTTGCCTTGCGCGTGTCGCAGGACACTGCCGTGCCCGAAGCGGCAAGCCGCGCTATGACGGGCTCTACCCGCGCAATTTCATCGCCTTCCCAGACTGGCTTTGCGCCGGGCCGGGTGGATTCGCCGCCAACATCGATGATCGAGGCGCCGGCTGCTGCCATGGCAACACCCGCAGCGGCAATGGCGTCGGGATCGTTGCCATGCTTGCCGCCGTCGGAGAAACTATCGGGGGTGACGTTCAATATGCCCATCACCTGCGGCTGGTCGAGGCGAATGGTGCGGTTGCCAAGTTGCAGCGTCGGGCGTGCCGCGGTCAATCGCGCGAAAATCGGCTTGGCTGCTTCAGGTAGCGTGTCGGATTCGCTAACCGGAACGATCGACCGCGTGATGACCGCGCGATCTTTGACGACCAGTTCCACCGCAGAAAACCACAGCATCGTCGCCGCAAGCCGCGCGGTTTGGCCGTCATGCTGTTGCGGGCTCTCGATGAAATGGATGGGCCGCAAATAGTGGCGGACGTTATGGCTCATTGGCGAGGAGATAGGTCTGGCGCAGATCGTCGATCGATTTCATCTCGCCGGTGCGCGTTTGGTAATACCAGAAGGTCCAGCCATTGCAGCTTGGCGCATTTTGCACGAGCGCACCGATTTTGTGGATCGAGCCATATTTGTCGCCCCATTTAAGCGACCCGTCGGCTCGGATGATCGCCCCGAACCGGCGCTTCTTGTCGGTGATCTGTGATCCGGCGCGGATATAGCCATTTTCGACCAGCTGGCCGAAGGACACGCGCGGTTGCGACTTGGGCGACTGCATGGTTTCCAGCGAGCTTTCATCGAGCGGCAGCGCCATCTGGATGCGTTCCTCCGCAACTTTGCAGTAGGTCGCGTCGCGTTCGCAGCCGATCCAGCGGCGTTGCAGCCGCTTGGCGACTGCGCCGGTGGTACCGGTTCCGAAAAAGGGATCGAGCACAATGTCGCCCGGATTGGTGCAGGCCAGCAATATGCGATACAGCAGCGCCTCGGGCTTTTGCGTCGGATGCGCCTTGCTGCC
>CAZSJE010000165.1:0-4994 GCA_964606835.1 uncultured Sphingorhabdus sp. | reverse complement strand
GCCCCGCGTGGATGATCTTTTAACAGCGCAGCATAATTGTGCATCATGTCGCCGTTGGACGCGACCATGTCGGCCACGCCCTGCCAGCCCGATTTGGTGACCACGCCCGTCGCGCGATTGCCGTCGGTAGTAATCCGCTCGACCGGATCGTCCAGCCGCAACACTCCGCCCAGCCGCTCGAACAGCGCGACCATGCCCGCCACCAGCCGGTTGGTGCCGCCACGCGCGAACCAGACGCCGCCGTCCTTCTCGATGGTGTGGATCAGCGCATAGATTGCACTGGTCGACATCGGGTTGCCGCCCACCAGCAGCGTGTGAAACGACAGCGCCTGCCGGAGCCGCTCATCTTGCACATAGCTCGACACAATCGAATAAACCGACCGCCACGCCTGATATTTCATCAGCGCAGGCGCCGCCTTGATCATGCTGGCAAAGTCAAGGAAGGCCGCCGAGCCGAGCTTTACATAGCCTTCCTCATAGGTGCCCTTCGAATATTCCAGGAAGCGCGCATAGCCAGCGACATCCGCCGGATTAAGCTTGGCGATTTCCGCATTGAGCGCCGCTTCGTCGTTCGAATAATCGAAATTGGTGCCATCGGGCCAATTGAGCCGGTAGAATGGCATGACTGGATCGAGCGTCACATCGGCTGCCATGTCGCTGCCCGACAGCTCCCACAATTCCTGCAGACAGGGCGGATCGGTGACCACTGTCGGGCCAGCGTCAAAGACGAACCCCTGCCGCTCCCAATAATAGCCGCGCCCGCCCGGCTTGTCCCGCGCTTCGATGATCGTCGTCGCCACGCCAGCCGACTGCAGCCGAATGGCAAGTGCCAGCCCGCCAAAGCCAGCGCCAATTACAATTGCTTTTTTCATGCCTTGCCTTGAATCCTGACCTTCTTGCGGGGGCGCATCGCCTTGATCGCCTTGCCCACCGGCACGGGCGGTTTTCCGGTCAAGAGCCGCGCCTTGTCGCCGGGGGTGGTAGTCCCCGCGTAGAAGCGTTCGAGCAATCCGGGCTTAAGCCGGTAGTGGCGCTGGAATATCTTGTAACGCTCATTCGGGTTGGCGGCACGGAACATCATCCGATTGAGAAGCCTATAGAATTTTCCGTCCTGCCACAGCTTTTCGGCACGCTGCTTCAAAAGCATGTTGAGCTTGTCGCCATCGAAATCGGGCAGGCCAGCGACATAAGCCGCCAGCCGCACCGCCTCTGGCAGCGAGTAGCTGGTGATTGGGTGGAAAAAGGCACCGCGCGCGCCAGCCTTGGCGGTACGCCCGCTGCCGCTCGCCCAATATTCGTCCAGATCACCACCCATCACCACCGGCAGCACGCCATTTTCCTCGCGGACGACACGCTCAACCTTCCACCCCTGACTGTCGGCATATTCGGCAAGCCGTTGCCGCAACCGCCGCGGATCGTGGTCGGGCCTGTCGCTATAATAGGTGTCCTCGATAAACAGCTTGTCGAGACCGAAGGGCAGGACATAAACGAACCGGTAGCCGTCATGCTGCTCCACGGTGGCATCCATGACGATGGGACGCGTCAGGCTGTGCGGCTCCGACAATTGCATCAGCTGCCCGGTGAATTTCTGCCAGCCGCAATCCAGATGGTGCAGGTCGCCAGGCCCGCGCGCGTCTATCACCCCAGTCGCATTGATCCGCTGCGCGCCCTCCAGCACCACCAAGCGCGGTGAAACCGCCTTTACTTCCTTTCCCGTAATCAGCGCCTCGGCAGGCAGGCTGTGGCGCAGCAGCCAGTCGAGCCGTTCCGACTCTACGCTGTAATAGATGTTGTCGAGCGTGCGGCTATGTTCGGGGAAATGCACATCATAGCCCGACCAGCCATAGGTAACCAGCGGCGCAGTCAGCCAGCGATGCTCGGGCGCGATATCGCTGGCGAAATAGCTCCAGATATGATTGCCGCCGAAATGGTCGGCCTGCTCGATCAGCACGATCTTTAGCTCTGGCCGCTGTTTGGCAAGCGCAAGCGCGATCAGTCCACCGGCAAGACCGCCGCCGACAATCGCCAGGTCGCATTTGATCGGTTCGGGGGCTGCTGATGCCATGCCGCTGCCGTAGCGGCGAGATGTAACAGGGGAAAGGTAAATGGGACAAAAGCCTGTGGAGATTCGGCGGAAATCTGCGTCGTGCATGGACAGCGTAGCGCGGCGTCGCTAGCCTTGATCGCATGAGCCCGCGAATTTTGTTCTTTCTGCCAGGCGCTGCAATGGCCCTTGCGCTGCCCGATGCGGGCATCGCGCAAGACCCGCCCAGCCTTGCCGCCGACCGCTGCGTCGCCACGCAAGAGGATGGCAATGGCGGCTACCGGCTGACAAACGCTTGCGATTACCCTATCGAAATCGCCTTTTGCACTGAACCCAAGGGCAATCCCGGCCAGTGCTTGCGCGACCAGGGGTGGACCCGCGAACGTATCGGCGCACGTGGACAGGGTCAGGCGCAAATGCTGCCCGATTCCGCGCTCGACCTTTTCGCCTGCCGCACGCCCGGCGCGGTCGAGATATTGGTATCAGGCATGGCGCGATGCACGGCCCCTGCAGAGCCGGTCATCCCGCTGCTGTCGACCGCTGCGCTCAAAAATCCCGGTGCGATCATTTCGGACAAGGACTATCCGCCAAGCCAGCATGACAAGGAAGGCACGACGCGCTTCGACCTGATGGTCGGCCCCGATGGCAAGCCGATATCGTGCACAACGACGGTTTCGTCTGGCCACAAGACGCTCGACGAGACAGCCTGCAACGCCTTCCTGAAACGCGCGCGCTTTTCGCCTGCAAAGGATGGCGGCGGCCAGCCGACCACCGGGCGTTACAAAGGCAGTGTGACCTGGAAAGCGCCATAAAAACAGGCCGGGGTTTTGACACCCCGGCCTGCCCTGGACTGGCTGTGGGAGACTGATCCTGACAGCCGCCCTTAGTGGTTAGAACTCGCCTGCAATCCCCACACGCGCACCGACGCTGTCGCCGCCTGCATAGGAGACGCCGCCGGTTACCGCGAACGGGTTTTCGCTGTTGGTGCGATAGGCAAAGGACAGCCCGACCGCCTGTTCGCCACGGAAGGTTGCGGCATTCAACGCATAGCTGACGCCACCAATGTTGGACGGCATCGATGGCGTGGTCAGCGCAAGCGCGGTTGCCGTCCCCCGCCTGGAATCGCGCCGGTCCCTATCGGTGATCTGGAACAACTCGCTGATCTGTGCCGTGTGCAGGTTGGTCAGCGACTGCAGCGCGGGGATGGCCCCAAAGCTCAACGTTTCCAGCGCGGTCAGGCGGCTGTTCTGGGTATTGTTAAGCACCTGGATCGCGGCAATCTGCGTGTCCTGTGTGGCATTGACGGCGACTGCGCCATTGGCGGTGGACAGCGCAGTATTTGCCGTCGTCTGCGCCGTCGCGATTGCCGTGTTCTGCGTCGCGTTGACGGCTTCGACGGCGGTCAGCCGGGTGTCCTGCACAACATTCTGCGCCAGCGCATTGTTGGCATTGGCAAGCGCCGTATTGGCCGTGCCTTGCGCTGTAGCAGCATTGGCCAGCGCCGTGTTGGCTGTCCCTTGCGCCGTGGCAGCATTGGCCAGAGCCGTATTGGCCGTGCCCTGCGCTGCTGCTGCGGCACCGGTTGCCCCGGCAACGGCTGCATTCACCTGACCCACCGTGGCAGCATCGGTCGGCGCAACACCAGCCGCGACATTGGTCAAGCGCCGCTCACCCCCGGCAACGCCGAAGGAGACGGTGTTGGGATCGTTGGCGATCGAGCCATTGCCGATGGCGACGCTGCCCGCACCGTTCGCCTGGGCGCCATTGCCGATAGCGACATTGCCGGTACCATTTGCAACCGTATTGTTGCCGATCGCAACTGCACCATCGCCGGTTGCCGTATTATTGGCGCCGACCGCAACCGCTCCTGTGCCGGTGGCGGTATTTGGATCGCCAATGGCAACCGCGCCGTTACCGGTTGCGGTTTGGCCGAGGCCGATCGCGACCGCACTGCCACCCGTCGCCTGCGCATTAGTGCCGATGGCAACACCATTGGCGGAGTCGGTATTGGTCGTGCCGCTGCCGATCACCACCGCGCCGGCCTGTGTGGCGGTTCTGCCGTTGCCGATGGCGATACCGTCGGTCGCCGTTACCTGCGTGTTCTGGCCAAGACCGACGCCGCCCTCGCCCGACACTCTGCTAAATGCGCCCACGGCGGTCCCGCCAACGGCGTTGGTTTCCGCACGGCCCCCGATCGCGGTCTGGTTGCCACCCGCATTGACCGGATCGCCGGGCGAGCCGAACCCAAAGCCGGTGCCTGCGCGCGCCGTTGTGCCGATGGCGACATTGTTTGCGCCGACCGAAACAGCATTGGCACCGACCACGGTGCTGGAGTTAACGCCAGTCGCAGGCGGGTTGGCCGTTCCGCCAAAGCGCGCAATGGCGTTGTTGCCAATGGCAACGGCGTTATCAACAGCAAGCGCATTATGGCCCATCGCGATGGACGCAAAAATGGGGTTCACTGCGCTTGGTCCCTGGGCGCTTGCGCCAAAGCCAATGGCGATGCCACCTGCCTGCAAAACCTCTGTATTACTGCCAAGTGCGGTGCCACGCTCGGCCGTAATCTCAGAATCGGCGCCGATCGCCGTTGCATCATTCTGATTGGCTTCGGCGCGGCCACCAACAACGGTGATGTTGTTGCCAGGGCTGACCGGAGCACCCGGAGTGTTTATGGCAAAGCCCGTCCCCGCACGCGCTGTAGTACCGATGGCAACGGTATTCGAACCCATCGAAACCGCATTGCCCCCAATGGCCACTGCAGAATTGATGCCAATATTAGGCTGACTGGAAACCCCGCCAAAGCGGGCCTGCGCGCTATTGCCGATGGCCACAGCATTGTCCTGCGCCACGGTGTTGAAACCAACGGCAACTGTGGCGAAGATCGGGTTGGCCCCGCTCGGGCCAAGTGCCTGTGCGCCGGTGCCGATGGCGACGCCGCCCGCTTGACTGG
>CAZSJE010000164.1:0-5006 GCA_964606835.1 uncultured Sphingorhabdus sp. | reverse complement strand
ATGGCGAAAGGCCTTGTGAGCAGCCGCGTCGCTGTATCGCAATCGCCTTCTTTTAGCGCATCGCGGATACGGCTGGAGGAGATGACCCCGCCCGCATCGGTTACCGGGCCAACGGCAGTACTGGAAAGACCCAGTGGCTCGCCCAGCTCTTTCAGCACCGCCATGTTCCCGCCGCGCGCCTTGCCAAAGGTGAAGTCTTCCCCCGTCACCACGCCCGAAAGCCCCAGCCGTTCTACCAAAATCTGTTCGACAAAATCCTGCGCCGTCGTGCCTGCCAGTTCGGCATCGAATTCAAACACCAGCATCGCATCCGCCCCTGCCGCCTCGAACAGGCGCTGCCGCTGGTCGAGCGTGGTCAGCCGGAATGGCGGTGCATCCGGCGCGAAGTGGCGCACTGGGTGCGGGTCGAAAGTGGCAATGATTGCAGGCTTGCCCGCTGCCTTGGATTGGCGGATGGCCTCACCCGCGACGGCTTGATGGCCGAGGTGAAAACCGTCGAAATTACCCAGCGCTGCCACAGCGCCACGCAAGGCATCAGGCATGGGTTGGCGGGCAGAAAGGCGCGGGATGGTCATGCCGAAGGCGGAGTCAAAGGTACCAACCCGGCGCGCAATACGCGGATAGCATTGCCGCCCATCACCGCACGGATTTCGTCGGGCGTAAAGCCTGCATCCATCAAAGCCTGCGTCACCTGCACGAGGTTAGCGGTATCGAACCGCACCGTGGTCGCGCCATCATAATCGCTGCCAAGCGCAACATGCTCGATCCCCACCAGATCGCGGACATGCTTCATCGCTGCGACAATGGCTTTGGGCGAGGTATCGCACACCGCCGCATCCCAATAGCCGATGCCGATCACGCCACCGGTCGCAGCAACGCCCTTAATCTCCTCATCGGTCAGGTTGCGATTGACTTTGCAGGTCGCCTGCACGCCGCCATGGCTGGAGACGACCGGACGCCGCGCGATCTTCAATATGTCAGCGACACAGGCATGGCTGCAATGGGCGATGTCGACAATCATGCCCTTCGCCTCCATGCGCGCAATGATGTCGCGGCCAAAGGGGGTGAGCCCGCCTTTCTTGATGCCGTGCATCGACCCCGCCAGCTCATTGTCAAAGAAATGAGTAAGCCCCGCCATACGGAAGCCTGCGGCATAGAGCTTGTCGAGATTTTCGGCCTTGCCTTCGAGGTTTTGCAGGCCTTCGATGGAGAGCATCGCGCCGACCAGCTTCCGGTCCTTTTCCTGACGATGCATTTCGAGGTTACCGACACCTAAGGAGCTGGAAACTTTCAATAGATCCCGATTTGCTTTGACCGCTCGATCCAACTTCGTCGCATGCCAAAGCGACCGTTCCAGCAGCGAGCCCCAGGTCCGCACCGGCTGCATCTGCGCCACTGTCAGCAGCGTGATGTTATCGCTATCCGCGCCGTTGGCGTCGTAATTCTGACCTTTCGGCGTTTTCGACACGCTAGAGAAAACCTGCAGCGCGACATTGCCCGCCTGCAAGCGCGGCAAGTCCATATGCCCGCGATCTGATGCGTCGAGCACATTGCGTTTCCACATTAGCGTGTCCGAATGCAGGTCGACGATGGTCAGCGTCTTGTGCAACGCGACGGCCTCTGCGCTCACCTTGGGCAGCGGCTTGCCATCGATTTTGTTCATGCTGGCTTCGACATAACCGGGCGCAAAACCGAAAAATCCGACCGCTGCAACCAGCAGCAGCGCCATCACGCCCCAAAGTCCTTTGCGCATTGCGCTCCCCCTTATTTCCGCACCAGCGTGACAAAGGCAAAGGCGGGCTGGCCGTTTTCGGCCATATGCTTCTCGCGCGCGATTTCCTTCCACGCCTTTTTGTCGAATGCTTCCATCACAATGTCGCCTTCGGGCTCCAGCGCGACCTCGGTCAGCTCGATCCGGTCGGCCAACCCCAGGAACAGCCGGTAAATCTCCGCCCCGCCGATCACGCAGACATGTGGCGCATTGGCGAGCTTCAGCGCCTCCTCCGGCGAGTGCGCGACCTCCGCCCCTTCCTCCGCCCAATCGGTATCGCGGGTCAGCACGATATGCCGCCGCCCCTCCAGCAACCCCGGCAGGCTGTCGAAGGTCTTCCGCCCCATGATCATCGACCGGTCCTTGGTCAGTTGCTTGAAGTGGCGCAGGTCGGCGGGGATGTGCCAAGGCAGCTTGCCATCGACGCCGATCACGCCATTCGCCGCGCGGGCCAGTACCATGATGATTTCGGGGTGATTCATGGCAACCCCGATGCCCTAAGCCGACTATCTATACAAGCGGGTGACATGCCCCATTTTGCGTCCCGGCGACGGCGCGCCCTTGCCGTAGAGGTGCACATTTGCATCATCGTCGCCGAACAGTTCCTGCCAACGCAGCACATCGTCGCCGATCAGGTTCGCCATTTCAACCCGGTCGCAGACGGTTTTGGTATCGCCCAGCGGCACTTCGCAAATCGCCCGAATGTGGTTTTCGAACTGGCTGGTGGCGGCTCCCTCGATGGTCCAGTGCCCGCTATTGTGCACGCGCGGGGCCATTTCGTTGAAGATCGGTCCATCGGTGCCTGCGAAAAATTCGATGGTCAGCACGCCGACATATTCCAGATTCTCGGCGATATCTGCGGCGAGCTTGCGCGCCGCCCCCATCTGGCTTTCGATCAGCGGTCCGGCGGGAAGGCTCGACCGGCTCAGGATTCCGCCCTCGTGCCGGTTGCGTGGACTGTCCCAATAGCGCACGTCGCCGCTGGTATTGCGCACCAGGATCACCGAGAATTCGGCGTCGAAAGCGATCATCTTTTCGACGATGGCCGCTTGCCGTCCGATGTCGTGCCAGCCCTGCGAAAGCTCCTCCGGGCTGTCGATGCGCACTTGGCCCTTGCCGTCATAGCCCATGCGGATGGTTTTTATGATCGCCGGACAGCCGAGCTTTGCCAGCGCCGAGGCCGCCTCTTGCCGCTCTCCGGCAATCTCATATGGGGCGGTCGTGCCGCCTAGCCGCGCGGCAAACAGTTTCTCCTCGACCCTGTTTTGCGCGACCTCCAGCGCCTGGATGCCGGGGCGGATCGGGATCATGTCCTCAATCGCGCGCAACGGTGCAACCGGGACATTTTCAAATTCATAAGTCACCACGTCGCAGCCTTCGGCAAAGGCGCGCAAGGCGTTGGTGTCGAAATAGGGTTTGCAGGTGAAGGCAGCGGCAACCTCTGCTGCCACCGAATACTCTTCCGGCGCATAGATGTGGCAGCGATAGCCCATTTGCGCCGCCGCAATCGCCAGCATCCGGCCCAGCTGCCCGCCCCCCAATATACCAATGGTCGATCCCGGCGGCAGCGGTTTCATTCAGGGGTCTCGCCAACGCTTGCAGTCTGCTTCGCACGCCAAGCCTCCAACCGGTCGGCCAGCCCCGCATCCTCATTCGCCAGCATGGCGGCAGCGAGCAGCGCCGCATTGGTCGCCCCAGCCTTGCCAATCGCCAGCGTGCCGACCGGAATGCCCGCAGGCATCTGCACAATCGAAAGCAAGCTATCCATGCCATCCAGCGCCTTCGACTGCACCGGAACGCCCAGCACGGGCAGCCGCGTCATCGCTGCTGCCATGCCCGGCAAATGCGCCGCACCGCCTGCGCCTGCAATGATGCATTTCAGGCCGCGCCCTGCAGCGCCCTTGGCATAATCGTAAAGCCGATCCGGCGTGCGGTGCGCCGATACCACCTTGCATTCATGCGCGACATCGAGCGCGGCAAGGATGGCCGAGGCTTCGCGCATCGTCTCCCAATCCGATCGGCTGCCCATGATGATGCCGACAAGCGGTGCGGTTTCGCTCACCATATCCTCGATTTTGCCCTTGTAAGAGCGACGCTGTCTAGCGCTGGCGGCGGCGCGGCGCAATCGTCGATCTTGCGCAGGCCGACATCCGTAAATTATTGCAAGTGCTTCAAAAATGGGCTTGAAGGGACAAATTCATAAAGGCACCGGGTCGCAAAAATAAGTTCGGGAGCCTTCCATGTCGCCAAATTCAATCCCGGCAGCGGCCAATGGCACGCCTGAGGGGGCGGTCGATGCCCTGTCGTTGCTTGAGCGCGAAAATGCGAAACTGCGCGCGCGGGTCACCGAGCTGGAGCGGTTGGTGGCGACCGACACGCTGACCCCGGTATTCAATCAGCGCCATTTTCACGACACGCTGGAACGCTGGTGCTGGCGCGCGCATCGTTATGGCACGACCTTTGGCCTGCTGTTCCTCGATGTCGACCGGATGAAAGCCGTAAACGACATTCAGGGGCACGCCATTGGCGACGATGTGCTGCGCGGTGTCGCCTCGGCCCTGCTGGGCGCGGTGCGCAAATCTGACATTGTGTCGCGTGTCGGCGGTGACGAGTTTACCGTGCTGCTAGACACGATCACCCCCGATCAACTTGAAATAAAGACCGCATCGATGCGCGAGGCATTTGCTGCGCTGCCGATCAAGACCGCCGGGCCGACGCTGAAAATCGGGGTATCGGTCGGCAGCTGCATCATTGCCAGCAACGGACGTGCGGCAGACATACTCGCCGCAGCCGACGCCGCGATGTATGCTCACAAACGTTCGAAATATCGGGCTTAGCGTTCAGACAGATAGTAGCGATCGGTAGCCGCCAGCGCCTTATCCAGTTCATAGACAATCGGCTGTCCGGTGGGAATTTCAAGGCCCGTAATATCCGCATCGGAAATTCCCGAAAGATGCTTGACCAGCGCGCGGAGCGAATTGCCATGCGCGGAGATCAATACGGTCTTGCCCGCCTTCAGTTCAGGCGCAATCGCGCTTTCATAATAAGGCAGCACCCGCGCGATCGTGTCCTTCAGGCTCTCGGTATTGGGGATCGCGATCCCGGCATAGCGCGGGTCCTTTGAAAGGTCATAGGGCGAGTCCGCGTCCAGCGGCGGCGGCGGAATATCGAAGCTGCGCCGCCAGATATGGACCTGTTCGTCGCCATGCTTGGCAGCAGTCTCCGCCTTGTCGAG
>CAZSJE010000163.1:0-5089 GCA_964606835.1 uncultured Sphingorhabdus sp. | reverse complement strand
AATCGGCGAAAAGATGGCCAAAAATCAAGCCCCGAAACGATTGCGCAATGCCAGCAATGCAATGGCCGCCTTTGCCGCCTCACCACCCTTGTCCTTCTGCTGCGGGTCAGCACGGACAAGCGCCTGTTCCTCATTTTCGACCGTCAATATGCCGTTGCCGATGGCGAGCCCATCCATGGTCAGCGCCATGATCCCGCGTGCGCTTTCGCCCGCGACAATCTCGAAATGATAGGTTTCGCCCCGGATCACCACGCCAATGGCGACATAGCCGTCATACTGGTCGCTTTCGGATGCGAGCGCGATGGCTCCGGGGATTTCCAGAGCTCCAGGTACCGTCAGCACCTCAACCTGATGTCCCGCCGCTTTGAGCGTTGCCGAAGCCCCCGCGACCAGCATATCGTTCAAATGGTCGTAAAATCGCGCCTCGATGATCAGGAATTTTGCCATTGCCGTCTCCTTTGGCGACGCCCATTTCAGCTTCCTTGCTTGAAAACAAGTCGTTTCGACGCGATCCTTGCACTCCCCTGCCCCGCGCCCCATATCGCGCCGCATGGACAATCAAGCACATAGCAATCCCCATACATGGTACGGCACGACGATCCTGTCAGTGCGCAAGGGCGGCAAAGTCGTCATTGCGGGCGACGGGCAGGTCTCGATGGGTCAGACCGTGATGAAACCCAATGCCAAAAAAGTCCGCGCCCTCCACGACGGTAGCGTCATCGGCGGCTTTGCCGGGGCTACGGCGGATGCGTTCACCCTGTTCGAGCGGCTGGAAAAGAAGCTGGAGCAGCATCGCGGCCAGTTGATGCGCGCGGCAGTCGATCTTGCCAAGGATTGGCGCACCGACAAATATCTGCGCAATCTGGAGGCGTTGATGATCGTCGCCGACAAGGATGTTACTCTGATCCTGACGGGCAATGGCGATGTGCTGGAACCCAATGACGGGATTGCCGCAATCGGCTCCGGCGGAAACTATGCGCTATCGGCCGCCCGTGCGCTGGTGGATTATGAGAAGGACGCCGAGAAACTGGCGCGCCACGCAATGAAGATCGCTGCGGAGATTTGCGTCTATACCAACGACCAGTTGACCGTAGAGACGCTGGATAGCGCCGCCTAACCCGCCGCCGAGGCAAAAAACATCAGGTGTACAAGCCTGCCGCTTTCGGCGCTGTTACCAAAGCCCCGCGCCGAATTGTGAAACAGCCAGGGGCTAAACAAAATCAGCCGGTTGAAGCGCATCGGCACAGTGAACAGCTTTTCCCAGCGCGATGGCTTTAGCGTATCGGCATTGACGACTTCCTCAATCAGGCGGTTGGGATCGGCATAGCCCACCGCAACCATTTCGGCCTGTGTGGCGGGAACGCGGTCGAGGCCTGTCCGTTTGTGCCGGAAAAAATCGGTTCCGCCCCGGCAATGTTCGGGCAGGCTGAGGTAAAGGATCCCTGAATAGAAACAGGGGTCGATATGGACCCCCGACTGCCCCTTGTCGCCTGCCAGCGTCAAGCGGCAATGGCCATGGCTGGTCGCGGACTGGGGCTTAACCCTGCTGCCGATTATTCCCGAAACCGCCTCATCCAGCCCCGCAATCGGCAAGGGATGTGTCGACAGCGTGCCGGGATAATTTCCATCCTTTTGCCGCGGATCATAGTCCAGGCCGAGTGCTGCCGAGCGCGCCAGATGCGGGTCGGTCAGGAAATCGTCGATGATCAGCAGCGATGGCAAAGGCATGACGGCGGCATAACAAAGCCCCGACAGCCAAACCACTTGAATCGCCCAAGCCATCCACCATTTAGGCGGTGATGAATCAGAACCTTACTCCCAAAGCCATCGTCTCCGCCCTTGATGAACATATAATCGGCCAGAACGACGCAAAACGCGCCGTTGCCGTAGCGCTCCGTAATCGCTGGCGGCGCCAGCGTCTGTCGCCCGAACTGCGCGATGAAGTTACGCCCAAGAACATTTTGATGATCGGTCCTACCGGCTGCGGCAAGACCGAGATCAGCAGGCGATTGGCCAAGCTGGCCGATGCGCCCTTCATCAAAGTGGAAGCGACCAAATTCACGGAGGTAGGCTATGTAGGCCGCGATGTAGAACAGATCGCCCGCGACCTGGTCGAGGAAGCGATCCGGCTCGAAAAGGAGCGCCGCCGCGAGCTGGTGCGTGAGGCCGCAGAGAAAGAAGCGATGGAGCGCATCTTGAAGCCGCTGGCAGGCGACACCGCGTCGGAGGCCACGCGCGAAGCATTCCGCCAGCGCATCCGCGACCGGCATATGGACGATGTCGAGATTGAGATCGAGGTCGCTGACGCGCCCAACATGCCGATGGAAATCCCTGGCATGGGCGGCGCGTCGATGATCAACCTGTCCGAAATGATGGGCAAGGCTTTCGGCAATGGCAAGACCAAGCGCCGCAAGATGAAGGTGCCTGACGCCTGGGCGAAACTGGTCGATGAAGAGGTCGAAAAACGGCTCGACCAGGACGATGTTGCGCGCACGGCTGTCGCTGACGCCGAGGCGAACGGGATCGTTTTCCTCGACGAAATCGACAAGATCGCCGTGTCCGATGTGCGTGGTGGCTCAGTGAGCCGCGAAGGCGTGCAGCGCGACCTGCTGCCGCTGATCGAAGGCACGACCGTTGCCACCAAATATGGCCCGATGAAGACCGACCATGTGCTGTTCATTGCGTCGGGCGCGTTCCATGTGTCGAAGCCCAGCGACATGCTGCCCGAATTGCAGGGCCGCCTGCCGATCCGCGTCGAGTTGCGCGCGCTGGAGCATGAGGATTTCGTCCGCATCCTGTCGCAGACCAAGGCAAACCTGCCCGAACAATATCGCGCCTTGTTGGCGACCGAAGAGGTATCGCTCGATTTCACCGAAGACGCCATCGACGCGCTGGCACGGCTGGCCGTCGATGTGAACAACAGCGTCGAAAATATCGGCGCGCGGCGCTTGCAGACAGTCATGGAGAAGTTGCTGGAAGACATCAGCTTTGACGCCGAGGACCGCAAGGGTGAAACGCTGAAGATCGATGCCGCCTATGTCGACAAGCAATTGTCGGGCATTGCGAAGGACGCCGACCTGTCGAAATATGTTCTTTGATTGTTCTCTTTCTGCTGCTAAATTGGCAGCGGAAGGAGAGTCGACATGGGACAACATCAAGGCGGATGCCATTGCGGCGCAGTGCGTTATGAAGTGAGCGGCGAGCCGCAGCATGTCGTGCTGTGCCATTGCACCGATTGCCGAAAATCAGCCGGCGCTCCTGCGGTTGCTTGGGCGGCCTTTGGCGAAGACGAATTCCGCGTGACGCAAGGCGTGGCGAAGACCTTCAACAGCAGCGGCGCATCGATGCGCAGCTTTTGCCCGACATGCGGCACCGGTCTCTATTTCCGCAATGCCGAGCATCTGCCGGGGATCGTCGATATCCAGCTGGCAACGCTCGACAATCCCGATGTCATCGCCGTGCAATGCCATATCCAGACCGCAGAGCGGGTGGGCTGGATGGCGGAGGTGCACGCCTTGCCGGAGTTTGAGCGGTATCCGGGGTAATCCTCCCCCCTCGGGTGAGGGGGACCAGCGAAGCTGGTGGAGGTGCACGGCAGTAGTCGCGTGACCTCGAAAGCTCCGGAAGAATAGGGCCGTGCCCCTCCGCCATCCTTCGGATGGCCCCCTCCCCGTTCCGGGTAGGATCAGCTCGCCGGCTCAACCACCAGCTTCCAAGCCTTGTCGTCGCGGAAGTAGCGCTGCGCCAGTTCCATCAGCCGAGCGGGTGTAACGCGGGCATAGTCGCTATATAGCCGCCCCAACGCGGAGAAACGCTGCGGCGCATAGGTCGCGCCTTCCAGCTGGTTCATCCAGAACAGATTGCCCGACGAAGCACGTTCGACATATTGCTTCAGCGGTTCGACCGCGCGCTGCAGTTCATCGGCGCTGACGGGGTTCTTCTTCAGGTCCGCAGCCACCTCTTGTGCAAAGGCGTAAAAACGCTCGACGTCCTTGGGCTGCACCTGCGCATAGGCCATCAGGTAACCGCCATTTTTGAATTCGTCGGGCCAGTTGTTCTGCATGTCGGGGCTGTAGCTTGCGGCCTGCTCCGACCGGAATTTTTCGAACAAACGGTCGCGGAAGACCGCCGCCAATATCTCAAGCTCGCGACCTTCGCTGATCCGGTCCAGCCCACCGCCCGTGGGCCAGGCAATCACCGCTGCGCTCTGGTCCTTTGGCCCTTTATGCGTCAGCCTGACCGGCATTGCCGCCCCGGCAGGGAAACTGGTGCTGTCCGCCCCCGCAGCAATCGGCGCAGGCGCCCGCTTCTTGATCGCGCCAAAGCTTTTGCCCAGCGCCGTCACCGCATCGTCGCGCTTGAAATCGCCGAAGAGGAACAGCTCGACCGGTCCACTTGCCAGTATCGGTTCCCAAAATGCGCGGAAGGTCTTGGGCGTCAGCGTCCTGACCTCCGCCGGTGTTGGCGTCTTCCACCGCCCATCCCTGCCCGTGGTGAGATATTGCAGGTCGCGCTGCATCATTGCCATCGCCGACATTTCAAAACTGTCATAGTCCGAAACCGCCAGCGCCTTGGCGCGTTCGACCGGTGCCGCCTGCCAGCCAGGGGCATCCAACTTGGTCGCGATCAAAGTCAGCTGATCTGCCAGGTCCTGCGTCCGGGTGGTTGCGGTCCATTCGAAGGCGTCATTATCGACACCGAAAGTCAGCTCCAGCCGCCGTCCGTTCATCAGCTGGTCGAGCTGGGTGCGGTTGAGCTTTCCAATCCCGTTTTCGCCCAGCACCATCGGCCCCGACCAGAGCAGCCCGCCCTGCCCCGGCGGCACTGCCTGATAACCGCGCCCGAAGCGTGCCAGTACGCGCACCTGCCCGCTTTCCGCCGCGTTGGGCCACAGAAGCGCACGCACGCCGTTTGAAAATTCGAGCATTTCCATGTCGAAACGCTCATATTTTTGGCTGGAAACAACCTTGCCGGGAGCGCCCAACTTGGGCAGCTTGTCGAAACCGATATTGCCCTGCGCCAGGCGCACATTTTTCGCCGCTGCAACCGGCGTAGTAAGCGCCTTGGCCATGCGCGCCTCGGCATCGGG
>CAZSJE010000162.1:0-5248 GCA_964606835.1 uncultured Sphingorhabdus sp. | reverse complement strand
ACTCAACGGCTGCTTGCAACTGTCAAAGGGGCTGGCCGGGTTAGCGCGGAAGGGTGCGGCCTAATTGGCCAACAGTGCAAACCGTTCAAATTCCTCGGCCCCCAAAGGCTTTGAGCGCAAAAAGCCCTGGAAATAGTCGCAACCCTCGGCGCGCAGCATCTCCAGTTCATTCTCGCTCTCAACACCCTCGGCGATGATTTTCAGCCCTAGCGCCTTCCCCATGGCAATGATCGCGCGCAGCACGATTCTGTCCTTGCCGCTGCCTGCGATATCGGGGGTCATCCCCTTGTCGAGCTTCAAATAATCGATGGGCAACGCTTTCAGATAGGCCAGGCTGGAGTAACCGGTGCCGAAATCGTCCACGGCCACGCGCACATCTTTCGTACGCAACCGTTCGAGCTGGACTGCAGCCAAATCCACATCGCGGACCAAGCTTTCCTCGGTCAATTCGAGCGTCAGTCGGTCAGCGGCAAAGCCTGAATCGGCCAGCAAAGCCAGCAATCGGTCCGCATAGCCCTCGCCCAGTTCCTCCGCCCCAAGATTGACCGCCAGGCGCAAATCGCCCAGCGCCCCCTGCCATCCTGCGCCAACGCCAATGGCTTTGCGCTGGATCAGTTGCGACAACTCATGCCGCAAATCGCAGCGATCAGCGGTCGCAAACAGCTCACCAGCGCCGACTTCGCCCAGTTTGGGGTGCTGCCAGCGTGCCAACGCCTCCGCGCCGACCAGATGGCCCGAGGTAACCTCGAACTGTGGCTGGAACAGGATGGCGATCTGGTCACCTTCGATGGCGTCGCGTAGCCCGCCGTCCAAATCCGCCTGTAACCGGTAATGCGAGATTTCCTGACGTTCGGCCAGCTGGAAGCGTTTTCCCTGACGCCCATAGGCCTTAGCCAGCGCGTTGCTTGCCCGAAAATGCAGCTCTTCGCCGCGCTCGCCGGGAGTCGCCTGTGCGATACCAATGCGCGCGCTGATGTGGATCACTTCGTCACCTTCGCCAAGATCGCCCGACAGTGAATCGAGCAGCGCGGCGGCAATCGCTTCGGAGGACGCGTCGCTGCGCTCGCCATCGAGCACCAGCATGAATTCCCGTCCCGAAAGCCGTGCCACGATCAGGGTAAGCGTGCCATGCGCGATCGCAAACCGCACGATCCGGTGGCCAGCATGGCGGATCGCGGCGTCGCCGACATTGCGTCCAAAGCGCTCGTTGATCTGCTTTAAGTCGCGAATGCCGATCAGGAACAGCGTAACTGGTCCTTGCCCCGATTTCGGATAGGCGGCGAGCCAATCGCGCGCATCACGGGTACGCGCCATCCGCAACAGCATCGGGCGCTGGTTGGTTCGATTTCCGGCCATCGCCGCAACCTTAGTCGAGTTTGGCGTCGCGGATAGCCGCTAATGCAGCGGTCAGCTGGCGGAGGACCACCGGATCGCCCGGCGCGCCTTTAGCGGCCTGTTCGGCCAGCCCTAGCAGCTCTGCCGCTTCAAAACTGGCAGCAAGGCCCTTCAACCGCAGGCAGCTATAGTGCCAATTGGCGTCGCAACGCGACCGTCCCATCAGGTCGATCTGGCGATGTGCGCTTTCCACAAAGGCCTGGCGAAGCTCGGCAATCAGCGCAGCATCGTCGCCCGCTGCGGCGTGCAGCGCTATGTTCAAGGCACCCAGGTCAATCGACATTCATCGCAATCTAATCACGTCTGATTAACTTTGCGTTTCTCTTTTGCCAAAATATGGTAAATGGCATCCATGGTGGGGCGTTCAAAAATCGTGGAAATAAGCCGAAACATGCCGTCTTCAGAGGTGGCAGATGATGTGCTTGACCTTGTGGAAACAGCACCGGCTGAGGCCGTGCCAGAGGCTGAAATGGCGTTGATCGAGGATGCGCCTGCAGAAATTGGCGCATTCAGCGACGATTATGCGGAGCAGTGGAACGACCTGGAAGCTACGGAAAACAACAGGAACTGGGGTGTCGTTGCCCTTGCAACGGCCCTGATAACTGCCTTTCTCGGCTGGACCGGATTTTGGGGGTGGGCCAATCAGGCTGAACTGCTGCAGCCCGCGGCGCCTGCCCGAATTGTCGAACTGATTGCCCTATGGGCTGTGCCGTCGTGCCTGATCGCGCTCGGCTGGCTGCTTGCCATGCGGCTGAGTACGCGCGAGGCAAACCGGTTCGGCGATGTCGCGGCGTTGCTGCGGGCCGAAAGCGAAGCGTTGGAAAACCGGATGCGGACAATGAACGGCGAAATCGCCCTTGCCCGCTCCTTCCTTGCCGAAAATGCGCGCGAGATTGAATCGGTCGGACGCACATCGGCACAGCGGCTGACAGAAGCAGGTGAGCAGTTATCGGTTGCCCTTGCCGATTCCGAAAGCAAGAGCCAAATGCTCGAACAGGCCAGTTCGGCGGCGATCACCAATCTGGACCTGCTCCGCAAGCATTTGCCGGTGGTAACGAGCGCGGCGAAGGATGCCACCAACCAGATCGGCCATGCCGGTCTTGCAGCGAACGACCAAGTGCAGGGCTTGATCGCGGCGCTGAAGGCGATGGTAGAGGCTGCAGCCACAACATCTGCAAGCGCAGCAGACCTCGACAGTAAATTACAGGCCTCAACAAAGATCATCGAAAATGCGGCGGGTCAGGCGAGTTCCGCTTTGGAAATCAGTGTTACGCAAAGCGAGACACGGGCGGCTGAATTGCTGGCCAGACTGCAGGCGGGCATCGCCGAAGTAGAACTACGCATTGGCCAGTCTGTGGAGAATGTCGATGCCCTGACCGAAACCGGCGCGCTGCGGCTGTCAGATCAATTGGCGCAGTTGCAGGCTACAATCGATGCGATCAAGGTGGCTTCAAGCGCGCAGGACGAGCATATCGGCGCCACGGTTGCGCGGCTCAATGGGGCGTTGCAAGACGCCCATGCGCAAATAGCCGATGCCGACGAAAAAGCGCGGAGCCAGTTTGAGACGCTCGCCGGGCAATTGCGCGAACTACTCGACGGTTGTGAAGCAAAGCTGGGAGCCATCGATAGCAATGCGACCGACCGGATCGCCAAGCTGGCCTTTGCGATCAATGCGCTGTCCGAAAGCAGCGGTGAACTGACAGTCAACCTGTCAGGCAATGAGGAACGCGCGCGCACAATGCTGGCCGATGCGGAAAAGCTGATGCAGTCGATAGACAGCGACCTGCCTAGCGCAATGGACCGGTTGAAATCGCGCTTTGTCGAAAGCAGCGGAGCTGTGGCCGCGTTGAATGCTGAAGGGCGCCAACTCGAAGCGCAATCCACTGCGCTTGCCGCGCGTTTCGGCGAACTGGATGCGCTGATTCAATCGCAACGGGCCGCAATCGACCGGCTGACCCGCGATAGCGACGCGTCGCTCTCCTCACGCAAGGACGAAGTCGAGGCACTGGTGCAATCGCTTTCTGCAACGCAAAGCCTGATTGCGGATGTCTCCGACATGGCCGACCGGCAGTTGACCGTCTCTCTGCAACGCGTGGCCGAAAGCGCGCGGGAAACTGCTGAGAGCAGCAAGGCAGTGCTGGAAAGCGAGCTGTCGGGGATTGCAGACCGACTGACCGAACAGAACCGCGCTTTGCTGGCCGGCGCTATCGACGCGCAGCTTGCGGGGCTGGGAAGCGCGGTAAACGAAGCCATCGACCGCAACCTCAGGCTTTCCGAAGAAGCCACCGAACGCGTTTCGGCGCAATTGCGTTCGGTCAGTGATCTCACCACTAACTTGGAGCAGCGCGCGGCGGTCGCACGCGAGCAATTTGCGGGGATCGATGAGGAGGCCTTTGCGCGGCGTATTGCGCTGCTTACCGAATCGCTCAATTCGGCCGCTATCGATGTCGCCAAGATTCTCTCGAATGAGGTCACTGATACAGCCTGGGCGGCCTATCTGAAGGGCGACCGCGGCGTCTTTACGCGCCGTGCCGTGCGGCTGCTCGACAGCGGCGAGGCACGGATTATCGCCACCCAATATGACGAGGACGCCGAATTCCGCGATCATGTAAACCGCTACATCCACGATTTTGAATCGATGATGCGCGTGCTGCTTTCCACGCGCGACGGCAATGCCATCGGCGTGACCTTGCTGTCGTCGGATGTCGGCAAGCTTTATGTGGCGCTGGCACAGGCCATCGACCGGCTGCGCGGTTAGGCCTGATTACAGTTAGTTCAACTAGTCCCGTTCGCCCTGAGGAGGGCTGAGCGAATGCGAAGAGGCGTCTCAGCACGAACGGATCGGGGTAATGTCACGGGCACTAGCCCTCAGGCCCTGCAATCAGGAAATCGAAGCTGTGGCGGTCGATCCAGCCATTGACGTAATTGGCATAATATAGCGCAAACAGCGCCGCTGACAGCGCTGTGGTGTAAAGGATCACCCGCCAGGGCCTGAAATTCCCTGGCGCGCTGTCTGCTTGCCCCGCCACCTTTGCCATGCCCAGCTCGTCATGCGTTTTGACGCCGAACGGCAGGACGATGAAGGCCGAAAGCACCCAGAACAGCACATAGATGGCGATGATGGACGTCCAGTTCATGCTGTCTCCACGATCATGACGTCGACAATGGGCTTCTTGCCCGTCCAGCTTGTGGCGACGCGGCGGACGGCGAGGCGGACATCCTCGCGCAGCTTGTCCATATCGCCTTTCCAGCTTTTGACGGCCCTTTCGGTTGCCGCGCTGATCTCGTCGAGGAAGTCTTCGCGCTCATCCTCCACAGGGATGCCGTGCATGCGGAAGACCGGATCGCCGAGCAGGCTGTCATTGCCGTCGAGCGCAATCGCGACGCTGATCAGGCCGTACCAGGACAGGCGACGGCGCTGATTGATCGTTTCGCCGTCGGCCGCAATGATCACATCGCCATCGAGAATCAACCGCCCGGTGCGTTCTTCGCCCAGTTTCTCCGGGCCGTTGGGCGCGAGGCGGATGACATCGCCGTTCGATTGCACGATTGCCTGCGGAATGCCTTCGGACAGACCAAAGCGCGCCTGCTCTGCCATATGGCGCCGTTCACCATGCACAGGGACCAGGATTTGCGGGCGGATCCAGTCGTACAGCGCCGCGAGTTCGGGCCGCCCGGGGTGACCCGACACATGCACGTGCGCCTGCTTCTCAGTCACGGTCAGGATATTGCGCCGTGCCAGCTGGTTCATGATCCGGCCAATGGCGATTTCATTGCCGGGAATCTGCTTGGACGAGAAAATGACGGTGTCGCCTTCCTCCAGCTTTACCGGATGGTTGCCGTCAGCAATGCG
>CAZSJE010000161.1:0-5265 GCA_964606835.1 uncultured Sphingorhabdus sp. | reverse complement strand
GGGATCGGCTTGCGCCCCCCGATCCGCTCGATCACCCGCTCCTGCAGGAAGCGCAGCAGCTTCACCTGCAACGGCATCGGGATATCGCCGACTTCGTCGAGGAAGAGCGTGCCGCCATTGGCCAGTTCGATCTTGCCCTCGATGGTCTTGATCGCACCGGTAAACGCACCTTTTTCATGGCCGAACAGTTCGGATTCGAGCAGGTTTTCGGGGATCGCGCCGCAGTTGATCGCAACGAACGGCTTGCCCTTGCGCCCGCTTGCATCATGCAGTCCGCGCGCCAGCAATTCTTTCCCCGTCCCGCTGGCCCCCAACAGCATCACCGAGACATTGGTCCCTGCGACGCGCTCGACCGTTCGCGCTGCTTTCAGCATTTCGGGCGAACCCGTTACCAGCGATCCGAATAGCAATTCGCCATCGCTGTCGGGTGCTTGCAATTTCTGGTTGGCAACCTCCAGGTCGCGGACATGGAAAGCACGTTTAACGATCAGGTGGAGCTCATCGATATCGACGGGTTTCTGGTAAAAATCCCACGCCCCTGCGGAAATCGCCTGCAGCGCGCTTTCCTTCGCATTATGGCCGGAGGCAACGATGATCTTGGTATCAGGCTTCAGCCGCAGCATTTCATCAAGCGTCGCAAAGCCCTCGCTGGTGCCATCGGGATCGGGCGGCAGGCCCAGGTCGAGCGTCACCACATCGGGCTCCTCGGCGCGCATCATGGCAATCGCCTCGGCGCGGTTGGAGGCGCAATGCACCTCGAAATCCTCATAGGACCATTTCAGTTGGCGTTGCAGCCCAAGGTCGTCCTCGACGATCAGCAATTTGCGTTTCTGCTCGGTCATGTCACGCTGCCCTGTCCATTTCATTGTCTTCGTTCAAAGGCTGAGGCGATGCCGCTGGAAGCAGCAGCGTCATCCGCGTTCCCTTCCCAACCCGGCTGTCGACACGCAGCGTGCCACCCATGGATTGCGCCAAGGCGCGCGCTTCATAGGCACCGATGCCAAAGCCGCCTTCCTTGGTCGATTCGAACGGCTTGAACAGCTGGTTGGCCACAAAAGCCTCGTTCATCCCGCAACCATTGTCGGCAACGCGAATTGCGATCTGGTTGCCTTGCCGGTTGGTGGCGATCCTCACCGGCGATCCGTCGCCCGTTGCCTCAATGGCATTCTGCACCAGATGGTTGAGGATCGTCTCGATCCGTCCCGCATCGCCATGCGCGAACATGTCGGGCGTCAGGTCGGTTTCAATGGGGTAGATCAGCCGCTTGCCATGAATAACGTTTTGCACGGTCTTTTCGACGTCGATGGGTTCGATCTGCGCATTGCGCGTCTGGCTGTGCTGCGAGAGGCGCTTGAGCAGGTCGTTCATCTTGTCGACCGAGCTTTTCAACGTCTCGACCATGTCGGCCTGGAAATCAGGATTGGTCCCGTGCTTTTCGGCATTGCGCGACAGGATCGACAGCTGGCTGACCAGATTTTTGATGTCGTGCATGACAAAGGCAAAGCGGCGGTTGAACTGTTCGAACTGGCGGCCTTCGGCCAGCGCCTGCTGGCTGGTCGCTTCCGCCAGGTAACTTGCCAGCTGCCGCCCGACGACACGCATCATGTCGAGGTCTTCCCAGTCCAGCTCTCGCTGGATCGGTGGGCAGGCAAGCACGGCCATGCCGGTCAGCCGCCCGAAATGCACCAGCGGCACGACCGCCCAGGCGCGGCTTTCGTCATACAGCCATTGGGGCACGGCGCGGGGATCGACGCGCTCGTCGGTGCCAGCACGGGCCGCATCCATCAGCAATATGTGGCCGCTCGATTCAAAGAATGGAATGGTGTGCGAATTGCCCGCAAAGGTCGGCACATCAGCGGTCGGCCAGTTCCAGCGGGCCTGCAACACCAGCCGGTCCTCCTCGTTGCGGGTCAGCAACATGCCCGCCGGACTTTCGAAAATATCGGCGAGCGATTTGATGACGCGTTCGTGGAATGGATCGGCGTCGTGGCTGGGAAAGCCGATGGTGTCGGCAAAGCGCATCCATTCGGCGCGATAATCATAGCGATGCTGGAAGAAATTCTTGGCAATTACCACTTTCAACCAGGCGCGAAACTTGCCCGACGGCAACGTCATCAGCGCGACCATCGACATGATGAAAACCAACGTCACTTGCGCCAACGGCGCATGCGCGCCGCCAATCAATTGCAGGGCAGAGGCCAGCAGCACCATGCCAAGCAGGTAAAAACCAATAGCAATCAGCGACACCGACTGGAACGTCACCGAACGCGACAGTTTCAGCCGCCAGTTGCTGTTGCGCCGCGACGCCAGCACGAACACGGGCGCAAGCAGCGCCATTCCCGGTCCACGAGTTGCGATCAGTTCCAGCCCGCGCGTTTCGGTCAGATAGGCAATGGTGTAGAGATTGAGATCATACATCCACATCGAGGCCAGCGCCGCCATCGGCAGGCTGACCCCCCAGCGCGCCTCGGGCGCGGTACCGGTGTAGAGATTGTGGACGAGCACCACTGCGCCGACCGCAAAGATCATGCGCAGCAACTGCGAAGACTGTTCGACTATGCGTGCTGCGGCGGCCAAAGCCGGTTCGCTGGCGACATAAAGCGTCGCCCCATCAAATACCGCTTGCAACGCCAAAACCAGCAGCAGCGCGCCATAAGTAAGCGTGATCGTACGCGGCTGGCTCGCCGCCTCCACACTGCGGTGGAGTGCGAACAGAAATCCGAGCCACGCAAGGTTGCGCAGCGTTTCGGCAAACATCGCCGGAAAGCCTACGGGGCCGTTCAGGAAAACCGTCAAACCCCAGCCCGCAGTCGCCGCAAGCGCGCCGATCAGCACCGTGCGCTGACGGATGCCGGTGCCATATTGCTGGAACAGCCAGATCGCGAGCACACCATAGAGAAACGCTACGGCACCATGTCCCCAATAGCCAATGGTGGCGAAAAACTGCTCCATCTCAACGCGCTCCGTCCGGCCACAGCACGACGCGCAGCGTCTGCAAAAGGATCAAGATGTCGAGGAACGGCGTATAATTTTTGGCGTAATAGAGATCATATTCCAGCTTGTGCCGCGCATCGTCGATCGAGGCGCCATAGGGATAGTTGATCTGCGCCCAGCCGGTGATGCCCGGCTTCACCATATGCCGCTCGGCATAATATGGCATTTTCTGCTCAAGGTCGGCGACGAATTCGGGTCGCTCTGGACGCGGGCCGACGAAGCTCATCTGCCCCTTCAGCACGCACCAGGTCTGCGGCAGCTCGTCGATCCGGACGAGGCGAATGAACTTGCCAATCCGGGTCACACGCGGGTCGTCTTTCGATGCCCAAACGGCTTTCCCCTCAACCTCGGCATCGTTGCGCATCGAGCGAAGTTTGAAGACATCGAACGGCTGCCCATAAAGCCCGACGCGTTGCTGGCGGTAGAAGGCAGGTCCGCGGCTTTCCAGTTTGACGAGAATCGCAAAGAGCAGGATCAGCGGCATGGTGAGCAGCAGAAGCAACGCGCTTGCCACCACATCGAACACGCGTTTGGCAAAGCTCGACAGGCGGCGACCGGCGGAAAAACCGTCGGAAAAAATCAGCCAGCTTGGATTGACGCTATCGAGGTCGACGCGCCCGGTCTCACGCTCCAGAAAGCTCGAAATCTCATTAACATGGACACCTGTCGTCTTGATCCGCAACAAATCTTCGAGTGGCAGGGCGTTGCGGCGCTCTTCCAGCGCGAGTACCACTTCGCTGGTCGCCAGCTTCTCCACATAGTCGGCCAGATTGTAGATGGCGGCGCGGTCGATCGCTTCGGGAATGACCTTTTTGGCTGCATCGAGCGAAATATAGCCGACAACGACAAAGCCCGATCCGCGTTTGGCCTCCAGGTCCTTGATCCGTTGCGCCCTTTTGCCGGCACCCAGCACCAGCAGTCGCCGTTTGAATGCCGCTCCGCCAACGACGCTGCCCAACAGCGCGCGTGCGATGGCGAGATACACGAAGGACAGCCCCATTGCGTACAGCGAGTTGGACCGCCAAAGCGTCATTCCGGGCAGCGCAAAGGCCATCAGCGCCATGAAAATGACGCCCAGCGACACTGCGACCAGCAGCCGGGCAATGGCAAAACGCAGCGATTGCAGCGATTCCGGGCTGTACACGCCAACCGCCATCGCGGCCGTCTGCACTGCAGCGGCAAAGGTGACCAACGGCCAGACGCGGTTGCCGATATAGTCGACATCCATGCCGATCTGGTTGGCGCGGATCACCCAGGCGGTCTCCGCCGCCGCGATCAGCAGGCAGAAGTCGACCAGTGCGAGAAACAAAACCGCGTAAGGGACGTAGTGCTTGAACAGCCGGAACATGCAGCGGTTTTAGGGGGCAAAGGTAAAGTGTCGATTAATTTTACAGTGCTCCGCCATGTTCATGTTTTATTGTCATAATATCGTCATGCAGCAGTGTCGGCGATTGCACGGATGTAGCTTGCCGTAACGAACCGCTTGCCATATGGCGCGGCGGCAAATTTGCGAAAGGACCAGCACATTATGGCAATCGTTCCGATCATATTGTCAGGCGGCGGCGGCACACGGTTGTGGCCACTGTCCACCCCGGAGCGACCGAAACAGTTCCTAGCGCTGACAGCCGAAAAAACGATGTTCCAGCTGACCGTCGACCGCGTGCGCGACGCGGCGCTTTTCGCTGCGCCAATGATTGTGACCGGCGCGGCCCATGCAACCATCGCCGAGGAGCAGCTTGACGCCATTGGCGTCAGTGACGCCACATTGATCCTGGAACCTTGCGCGCGCAATACCGCTCCTGCTATTGCGCTGGCCGCACTCGCCGCGAGCCAACCGGATGCGGTGCTGCTGGTCATGCCCAGCGATCATGTGATCGCAGACCCGGCGGCCTTCCACGCCGCAACGCAGGCCGCTTTGCCGCTGGTTCAGGATGGCTGGATGGCAACCTATGGTATTGCCCCGACCGGTCCCGAAACCGGATATGGCTATATCCGCATGGGCGAGCAAATCGGGGTGGGTGTGCAGAAGGTCGAGCGCTTCGTCGAAAAGCCCGATGCCGAGCGTGCCGCCGCGATGCTGGCCGAAGGCAACCATAGCTGGAATGGCGGCATTTTCCTGTTCCGGGCGGATACCTATCTGGGCGCGCTGGCGGTGCATGCGCCCGATATGCTCGCAGCGGCGCAAAAGGCGATGACGGCAGCAGCGCGTGCCGGCCGTCGCATCCTGCCCGCCGCCGACGCCTTTGCCGCCTGCCCTGCCGACAGCATCGA
>CAZSJE010000160.1:0-5274 GCA_964606835.1 uncultured Sphingorhabdus sp. | reverse complement strand
TCTGGCGCGATCCGGTGACGGGGGTGTATTGGGGCGCGAGCGAGTTTCGCAAGGACGGGCAGGCGGCGGGGTATTGACCCCTTTACAGTTTCATAAAAGCCACAAAGGGAAAAAGAAAGAAGGGCGTTAGCCCTTTATTCGATACAACTTTACGCCTTAATTTTTCATAGGGCATTACAGGGTCATTTAGGGCGCTACGCGCCCTTTCCCTTTTTCCCTTTGTGGCTTTTATGAAACTGTAACGACCCCAGCTACAGTATCGAGCAACACGGCAATATCTGCGTCCCTCGATAGCCGGTGGTCTCCATCCTTGATTAAAGCCACCCGCACATCGGTGGATTGCAGCGCCTCGGCGAGTTTCAGCGAAATCTTCCAGGGCACATCGGCATCGGCCTGCCCATGCAGCAACCGCACCGGGCAGGTGATGGCAATCTTGCCGTCGAGCAATTCATGCGCCACGCCATCGTCATACAGCCCGCGCCAAGTTGGCGTCGGCTCTGGCCCATAGGGGTTATCCTGATAGAGCACGCCGTCGCACGCGATCATTGCCTTTTGCGCATCGGTGAAGCCCCAACGGGTGAAATCGGGTGCCGGGGCGATGCCGACCAACCCGGCGAGCCGGTCGCCAAGCGCCAACCCAACCAGCAGCATCAGCCAGCCGCCCATCGACGAGCCGACCAGCACAACCTTGTCCGCCCCGACATGTTCGATCAGCGCCAACACCTCATCGCGCCAGCGGCTAAGCGTGCCGTCGGCAAAATCCCCTTGGCTTTCACCGCAGCCCGAATAGTCTAGCAGCAGGCAGGACCGGCCATTGGCGACGGCCCAGTCGAACACAGCCGTGGCCTTGCCGCCTGCCATGTCGGACATATAGCCCGGAAGGAAGACGATTAGCGGGCCATTGCCCTGCATGTACTGATAGGCGATTTTGCTGCCGTTCGGGCCGTCAAAAAACGAGGTCATCTTGTGAGACTCAAATTTGAGTCAAAGCTCAAATCACCCAATCCACAGTCAGCATTTGCGTCACTTCCTGCCCCTTGGCGCGGCGCTGGATGACCATGATGTCGTTCAACCGCTTGATCGTGTCGCTGCCGGTGGTGATGCACCAGCCGGGGATGATGGCGTGCACCAGCGCGCACAAGCCGCCCCAGATCATCGTCACGCCAAAGCGGCCCGCAACCATGAAATGCTCGGCATAGCTCTCATCGACGCTTTTGGGATGATCGACGAACAGGCGTTTGAACATGGGATGGCTCCGGTTGTGACAGATCGCGTTGCCCTAGCGCAGCGCGTTACCCGATGTCAAAACCCCAGCCCGATTTCACGTCGCGGTCCTGCGCGCACATCGTCTTCAGCTCGTTCCATTCGGCATAGCTGAGCGCGGGCTTGTAAGCCTTGCCCTTCACGCGGGCATTGCGAAACAGCTGCTTGCGATCGTCGGACAACGGGTGGCTCGACATATAGCCTGCCAACGCGCGGTTGCTGCTGTCCCGGTCCATGTCGGCGCTGCCATCCATCCGCGCCAGCCGCTCGAAGAAATCGGCCGTGGGCAAAGGCGAGATGCTTGCCCCCGCCAGCGCGCGCAGCGAATGGCGGTCCGCCTCTTCCTCCGCGCCGCGGGTATAGGTGGTCGACAGCACATTGTTGATCGTAGCACCACCGCTGCCGTCGAAGCCGCCCAGCACCACAGCCAAGCCCATCTGCCGCAGCAGCCCCTGCATCACATGGCGTTCGCGGACATGGCCGATTTCATGCGCAAGGACGCCTGCAACTTCGTCCGGCGACTTCGCCTGGTCGAGCAGCCCCTGGAACAGCACAACCTTGCCGCCGGGAAGTGCTACCGCATTCAGCATGTCGATATTGGCCACTTCGACCTGCAATTCCCTAGGGTTCTTGTCGAGCGAATTGGTGAGCTTGGCAAGCGCCGCGCGGCCCTTGGGCGTATCGCAAAACCGCCCGCCAAAATCGCCGACCAGCGCGTTGCCGAGCTGTTTCTCGACGCTTTGCGGAACCAAAGGGGCCAGCCATTGCGGGCTCCACACCACCACGGCCACGGTAATCACGCTCAGCACGGCGAAGACGATGCTCGCCGGACCAAGCCCCAGCCGGTCGATAATCCCGCCATATTTGCGCGTCGCGGGCAGCATCGTGCGCAGCTCATCGGGCACGGGCCCCGACAGCCCCAACCGCCAGCCGTCCTCGCCCTCCAGCTTGTAAACCTGCGCCCCGCCCTGCTCGCCTGCATAGCGGACATCGGCAAAGGCAAAGGGCCCGTGCCGCCGCTCGGTTTCGAGCAGGAAGAAGTTGGCGCCGGTCGTCTGCACCTCGACCTTGCGGCGGACAGCAGTGCGTCCGTCAAAATGCCAGGCGGAGAAGAATTGGGTCATATCGCCCCGACATCAAATGCATCGAGCAGGCCTTCGCCATGCCCCGACACCACGGTTTCGGACTGGCTCATCCGGTCGAGATTGACCTCGCCATAGGCCTCCATATGCGTCACGAAAAATTTCCAGCTGCGATAGCGGATCAGCGCACCAACGAGCCCAAGGGCGATGACGCCGATCAGGGCGGACAGCCCCAGCGTGCCGATCAGCGCAGGGGTCATCTCGCGCCGCTCGAACAGTTCGGGCGAGAAGCTGCTGCCGGCCATGATCATCCCGATGGGGACTGCCGCCAGACCTGCGGCCAGCAACCAGATCGCCCAGTTGGCCAGGAAGAACAATATCCAGTCGGGCGAGCGCGCCTTGAACTCGAATTCCAGTTCGCCCAGCCGCAGCCCGGCGACGGCGACGCGGAAGAATTTGGAATAATACATTAGCGCCGCAATCGGCAGGATGATGTAGAGCGCGATGATGACCAGCAGGCCCAGCCCGCCCAGCGCGGCTGCACTGCCCACGCCCATGCCACCGCCGCGCGCCTGCTGCACGCCAGCGTAAATCCCCATCACAAACAAAAGAAATGGCGCGAGGTAAAACAGCAAATAGCGCTTCATCAGCTGCGTCCAGTCCGCGGCTGACTCGAAACGATAGGGGCCGAAACTCATTTTGCTCCACCGCTCGTTCCACAGCGAGATGCTCGCCCAAGGGTAAAGGAGGAAGATTGGCAGCGCGCCGACGATATGCTTCCAGATATAGGACAGGCCATATTGGAAGCCCGGATCATCGCTGCCGCCGCGAATGCCGCGCCAGTAACTGCGGCTCAACCGGTAGCGCAGCGCGCGGAAATAGGCGACGCCGGTCAGGTAGAATAGCAGCATGACCATCACCAGCGTCAGCACCCCGGCAATCACCGGCTGCCCCTGGAAGATGAAGCCCTGCGCGATCAGCTGCAGAACAGCAAAGGGAACGCCGATCAGGAAAAACACCATGATAAAGCCGATAAACAGCTCCATGCCGGTCCCGGTCCATTCCAGCCGCTCATCGATAAACTCGGTCTGCCCCCAAAGATAGTTGCGCTCGCGCGTGGTCGCCCAGAAACGGTAGATCCCCAGCGTGACCAGCGTCAGCAGCATGTTGGGCACGGCGATTTTCATGAAATCGATCCAGTTGCCATGGAAGGAAAAGGCACTGGCGGCGCGCCGTCCGCCAACGGTTTCGTCATAATCGCTCAAAATCTATCCCCCGGACAACAGGCTGACAGTGATACAATCGAGGGAATATCGGTCAAGCGCGTTCAGTCGCGCAGGAAAATCTCTTCGATAGGCATGTCAAAGACATCAGCGATCCTGAATGCCAGCGGCAGCGAAGGATCATATTTGCCGGTTTCAATCGCATTGACCGACTGGCGCGAAACAGCAAGCGCTTCGGCCAGGTCCTGCTGGCTCCAATCACGCTCGGCACGCAGGACTTTCAGGCGGTTTTTCATGCTTTGTATGGACCGAACAAACTACTGAACCAGAATGTCAGATACCAGTAAACGGCAGGCCAGATATAAAGAGGGGCATGCTGGGCCTCGTCATATTGATCGGTAAAGCCCTTTATCAGCGCGTAAAACATCGCCGCCATTGTGGCATATACCATGCGCTGCTGCAGCATATTGGCCTGATATTCATCATGCTTCAATGCCTTCATGCGCAGCATGAAAACGAAAATGCTCAGGACAAATGGACTGGCCACAACAAAGCCGATGACTGTGCGGGCAACAGCGGACGTCTGGTGCAATATCGCTTCATTAAGATGGGCAGCATAGGCCAGACCCAGAAATGCGGCGGCAATTAGAAATAGGTAGATGTTGAAGCGCTTGTTGGTCATTTTGCTGTCCCCTGCTTGATGCCAGCGACAATCTGACTTAGCCCCAGGCAAATCGCCCAAACGGGGACAGCCGCCCAACCGGGGACATGCGGCGCAACGCCAAAGGTTTCAAGAAAGCCCCAGAAGGTCGCGAGAACGAGAAGCGCGCCCGTCGCGTAAAGCCCGAAGCCAACCTGTCTGTATCGCATATATTCGTCGGTCTCCTCGACGAGATAGCGGCCCAGCGCCCAGACGAAATAGAGGATCGGCAAAGCGGGAAGGACGGCAATGGCCCATAGCAGCGGGCCAGTCGGCGCAAAGCGGTGAAAAATGGTGATCGCCGCAAACAGCGCAGCCATATAGGTGAAAGACCAGATAAGCATGCGCCGGTTGTAGGCCAATATGGCAGGCGGAACATTGCCGCGCGTGGCCTGGACATGCTTTTGCACTGCTTTCACATAAGGAATGAGCAGCAGCATTGGCGGCACCATGATCGCCATGCTCCAAAATGGGTCGAGGTCGACAATGCGCGCAAAAATGCCTGTGCCGAACGTCCCCACAAAAAAGGCCAAACCCCACAACCATGGGAAGGGTCGCTTGGCCGGGATGGCATCAGCGGATTCGAGCATATCAAGGTTCCTTGTTAATATGACAAGCTAACTTTACTTTTGATTCGTAGCGATGTCAAGCGACCTTGTCTTTCGCGCACGGCGACTTGCGGCGCCATGTTCGCGCTGGCAAGGGGGCCGTCCCAATCAAAACAGAAAGCAAGCTTTTCCAATGTCCGAGATGATCCGCGTCACCCTTCCCGATGGCTCTGCCCGTGAAGTCGCGCGCGGGACTACACCGGCGGAAATTGCCGCTGCCATCGGCCCCGGCCTTGCCAAGGCGGCGTTGGCCGCGCGGGTGGATGGCGAGGTGCGCGATATCATGCGGCCCTTGGAGGCTGACACCAATCTGGCGCTGATCACCGCCAAGGATGAAGCCGATGCGCTGGAACTTGCCCGACATGACTATGCGCATGTGCTGGCCGAGGCTGTGCAAA
>CAZSJE010000159.1:0-5276 GCA_964606835.1 uncultured Sphingorhabdus sp. | reverse complement strand
ATCTTGCCGCCAAAAACTGACAGCAGGGGCGCACTGCCCGCTTCGTCGGTATCGACGTCGAAGCGGTAGCCGCGCGACGCCGCTTCGGGCCGTCCGGAGCCGTCATCGACCAGCGGTCGGACTCCGGCATAGCTCCAGACGACATCGGCGGGGGTGATGGCCTTGCGGAAATAGTCGCTGGCCCCGGCGCAGAGATAGGCGATCTCCTCCGCACTCGCCTTCACCGGATCGCCCGGCTGGTGGTCGGCGTCGGTGGTCCCTACAAGCGTGAAATCCTCCTCATAGGGAATGGCGAAAAAGATGCGGCCATCGGGGTTCTGGAAGAAATAGGCGCGCGGGTCAGCCGAGATGCGCTTCACCACGATGTGTGAACCGCGCACCAGCCGGATGACTTCCTGCGCGTCGCGCCGATGCCCCTGGACCCGTTCGAGCAAGCCGAGCACACCGGGGCCAGCCGCGTTGACCACGGCCTTTGCGATGACAGCGCCAACCGCCGTATCGATACGCCAAAGCCCGCCCTCGCGCCGCAGCCCGGTCACTTCGCAGCGTGGGCGGATGGCCGCGCCATGATCCGCCGCATCGCGGGCGTTCAGCACGACCAGCCGCGCGTCATCGACCCAGCCGTCCGAATATTCAAAGGCCGTCGAAAATCCCGGCTTCAACGGCGCTCCTGCTGGGTCATTCCGCAGGTCGATCGTGCGCGTCGCAGGCAGCAGCTTTCGACCGCCAATATGGTCATACAGAAACAGCCCCAGCCGGATCAGCCAGCGCGGGCGCAGCCCCTGGCGGTAAGGCAGTACAAAGCGCAGCGGCCAGATGATGTGGGGGGCGATTTTCCAGAGACGCTCGCGCTCCATCAGGCTTTCGCGCACCAGCCCGAACTCATAATGCTCCAGATAGCGCAGGCCGCCATGGATGAGCTTGGTCGAGCTGGAAGAAGTGCCGCTGGCGAGGTCGCCGCGTTCGAACAGGATGACCTTTGCCCCGCGTCCGGCGGCATCGCGGGCAATCCCGCAGCCATTCACCCCGCCGCCGATAATGGCGAGATCGTAATTGCTTTCGTCGGCCATTACAGGAAGGCCCATGCTACCAAAGTCGCTCCGGCAAAAGCGGTTAGGGTTGCAAGGATGACAGGCAGCAGCGCCTGCCAGCCATGATCGAGCAGCGCCTCCAGCCGTGAGCGCATGGCGGTTGCGGTGACGGCAAAAAGGAGGAGGGCTTTTGAGGCAATCAGGCCCCAATGCTGGGCCACTTCCGGTAGTGCGATGAGCGAATTGATTACCAGCAGCCCGAAAAAGCCAAGGATGAACCAGGGTAGTTTCAACTTTGCCGCGAGGCTTTTCGGCTGCCCGTCGGTGCTGCCAATGGCAAGCCCGATTAGCGCCACCACAGGAGCAAGCAGCGCGACACGCGACAGCTTGACGATGGTCGCGGTCTCACCCGCTTCCTGGCTGAAACTGTATCCGCCGCCCAGCGCCTGCGCGACATCGTGCACAGCGGCCCCCATCAGGAAACCGGCCTGCCGGTCGGTGAATTGCAACGCCGAGGCAATCAGCGGGTAGGTCGACATGGCAATCGCACTGGCGAGCGCCACGCCCACAAGGGTCAGCGTGAACATATTATGATCGAGCCGCTTCTTGCCGATCAGCGCATAGATGGCGAGCGCCGCCGACGCGCCGCAAATCGCGGTCGCCCCGCCGCCGAGCCAGCCCGCATAATGGCTTTGCCCGCCAAGCCGCGCACCGAGCAGGCCGGCCCCAATCACCAGCGCCATGACCGCAACCAACCCGGCAAAGGGCAGCGGCCCCAGCGCGCCGATCTGCATCGCGGTCACCTGTGTGCCTAGCAGCACAATGCCCCAGCGCAGCCCGCTGGTCGCGGCAAGGTCCAGCCCGGCATGCACCTTCGGGTTGGCCGAAACGAAATTCATCGCAAGGCCAAGCAGCAGGCCTGCCAATATCACCGGCATGCCATAATGTTCGGAAAACCATGTCGCAGCAGCTGCACCTATGCCGACGATCATGATTCCCGGCAGATAGTCGCGCAGGGTCGGCCTTGCTGGTTTTGCTGCCGCTTCCTGCTCCGCAAGCAGCACTTCGCCGTACAGGTCGGCGACATAGCTGGCGTTTATGTCTTGCGGTGTCATATGACGTGCCTATAAGCCTTTATGTCAAAGGTTCCAGCCCATAAAAGAGGCGGGGTCAAGCGGGAGAGGGAGCACCATGAAGCCGATCACGCCAACGCTGCGCTGGACCCTGTTTGGACTGTTATGCGTTGCCGGCATCTTCAACGCGATGGACCGGCCGATCATCGCCATCCTGAAACCTGATATGTCCGCCGATTTCGGCTGGACCGATGAGGATTTCGGCTTCCTCGGTTTCATTACGCAGATGGCGGCGGCCTTTTCTTTCCTGTTCACCGGGTGGCTGGTCGACCGGCTGGGGGTGCGCCGTTCAATGATAGCCGGTGTGACGGCATGGAGCTTTGCCGCGATGGCGCATGGCTGGGCGGTTGCCGGATGGCATGTCGTTACTGCGCGCATTGGCCTTGGCGCGACCGAGGCCGTGCAAACCCCGCTGAACATCAAGACCGTGGCGACATTGTTCGAGCCAGATCGACGCAGTCTGGCCTTTGGCATCGGGACTGCGATTGCCAGCATCGGCACGATATCGCTGCCCTTCTTCATTCCGTTGCTTGCCGATGCCTTTGGTTGGCGTGGCGCGTTGATCTTTGGCGGTCTGGGCGGCTTCCTGTCGCTGGCGCTATGGCTCTGGTTTGCGCGCGGGGTCAAGTTTGACGACGCTGCGGAAGATGAAAGCCTGGATTTCAACGACGATGCCGCACCCTATGGTCCGATCCTGATCGAGCGCCGGACATGGGCGATCGTCATTGCCAAGGCGCTATCGGATGCGACCTGGTGGTTTGTCAATTTCTGGCTTGCGGATTTCTACCGTAAGGAATTTGGGCTTTCGACAACCGAACTGGCCGTTCCGCTGGGTCTTGCCTTTGCAGGCTCAGCGCTGGGCGCCTTCGGCTCTGGATGGCTGTCTACAAGACTGCTGGAAAAGGGTGTCAGCGTCAACCGCGTGCGCAAGGGTGTGATGCTTGGCTCCGCAATCATCGTCCTTCCGCTGCCGCTGGTGTTGCAGCTTGAGGCGTTCTGGCCGGTGGCGATCATGATGGGTGTGGTGATGGCGGGGCACCAGGGCTTTTCGCTGTCGCTTTTTTCAACCATTACCGATGTCGTACCGCGCGCAAAGGTGGGCCGCGTGACTGCTTTTGGCGCATTCATGGGCAATATGGGTGGGGCGGGAATCGTCTGGGTTGCGGGTGCCGCGCTGACCGCAGGCTATGGCTATACCCCGCTATTTTTGTTCGCTGCCATTTCCTACCTGCTCGCGCTGGCGTGGCTGCACCTGATGCTGCCTGTTATCCGGCGCGCTTAGCGAATTTTGCTAAAAACGGCAGGACGAAAAGACGACTGGACGACATTGCGAAAGGCCCAGACACCGTCTTGCCGTCCTTCGGTCCCGCCGTCTTTACATCAAATTCTAAGGTCGCCAGCAAGCTCAGCGTTGCGGGCTTCAACCGGCTTTCGCCAGCCCCTTTTCCTCAACCAGCTCCTGCAGCTCGCCCGCCTCGTACATCTCCATCATGATGTCGCTGCCGCCCAGAAACTCGCCCTTTACGTATAGTTGGGGGATGGTGGGCCAGTCCGAATATTCCTTGATGCCCTGCCGGATTTCCATGTCCTGCAACACATCGACGCTTTCATAGGCGACGCCCAGATGGTCGAGGATGGCAATCGCGCGGCTGGAAAAGCCGCATTGCGGGAAAAGCGGCGTGCCTTTCATGAAAAGGACGACGTCGTTGGCCTTGACCAGTTCATCGATGCGCTCGTGGGCACTCATGTCTAAACTCCTTAATCCGGCGTCGCGGTGGTCAATTGCAGCGCGTGCAGCACGCCGCCCATCCGTCCGCCCAATGCACCATAGACCGCCTGATGCTGCTTCACCCGCGGCATTCCGACAAAGGCCGAGGACACAACGCGCGCAGCATAATGGTCGCCATCGCCGCGCAAGTCGGTGATCTCCACCTCTGCGTCCGGGAAGGCGGCCTTGATCATGCCTTCAATCTCTTCAGCCGCCATCGGCATGACGGGTCAGGCCTGCTCGATAAACTGGCGGCGCGCCTCGACCATCTTGTCGTCCAGCGCGGCGCGGATCGCGGCATCGTCGGTATCGATTCCGGCCGAGGTCAGGTCGCCCAGCAGCTTGCGCACGACATCCTCATCGCCCGCTTCCTCGAAATCCGCCTGTACCACCGATTTAGCATAGGCGTCGGCTTCTTCGGGGGTCAGCCCCATCTGCTCCGCTGCCCAAAGCCCGACCAGCTTGTTGCGCCGCGCAGTGATGCGGAACAGCATTTCCTCATCATGTGCATGCTTGTTTTCAAAGGCGCTTTCGCGGTCGTCAAAGGTGGTCATGCTCGAATCCCCAGATTGTTACAGGCTAAGTAGTGCCGCGACCGCGTCGGCACAAGGCGCACGGTCAAATCGTCACCACCAGCTTGCCGGTCGCCTCGCGGCTGCCAAGCATGGCGATGGCCTCGCCGCCGCGCTCCAGCGGGTAGGTGGCCGAAATGCGGGGCTTGATCTTGCCTGCGCTGTACAGGTCAAACAGCTCGGCGATATTGGCATGGTTCTTTTTCGGATCGCGCGCGGCAAATGCGCCCCAAAATACGCCGCAGACATCGCAGCTTTTCAGCAAGGTGAGATTGAGCGCCAACTTGGCGATACCGGCGGGGAAGCCGACCACCAGGAACTTGCCCTCCCAGCCAATCGCGCGCACTGCCGGTTCGCTATAGTCGCCGCCGACGGTGTCATAGATTATGTCATAGCCTTGTGGTCCAGCGGCGGTCTTGAACATCTCCGCGACGGCCTTGGACTGGTCCTTGTCAAATGGCTGGCGCGGATAGACGACCACGTCGTCGGCTCCCGCTTCGCGCGCAATCGCGGCTTTGGCCTCACTGGAAACCCCCGCAACGACGCGACAACCCCATGCTTTGGCCAGCTCAATCGCGCTGATCCCGATGCCGCCGGCACCACCGAGCACCAGCACATTCTGGCCATCCTTGATATGCGCGCGGTCCCGATAGGCATGGGCCGAGGTGCCGTAGGTCATGAGCAACGACGCCCCATCCTCGAACGGCATGCCATCGGGCATTTTGAATGCGCTGAACACGCTAACCGCGACCTTCTCGGCCAAGCCACCATT
>CAZSJE010000158.1:0-5321 GCA_964606835.1 uncultured Sphingorhabdus sp. | reverse complement strand
GTGCCAGCATCCAGACGGGCGATACCGTTACGCTGGGTGTCGATTATGATTGGCAACAGTCATCGCTTGCAGGGAATAAAGCGACGAGCGATGTAACCGGCTGGGCAAGCTTTCGATTGAATCGCAAAGTCAGCGTTTCACTCTTTGGTTCCACAGGGCTCAACAGCAACAGCGCCGATTTTGCGGGTGGATTATCGATCAGCTTCAAATTGAATTAACACTGGGTTGTAGGCCACCGCGCCATCGGTGGTCTACAAGGAATTACGGTGACACTTTAAATTACGGTGACACTTTACTTAACCCCCAAATTTCGGAGCCGGTCCGCGTCTTTGGGGGGCCAGTTTTCGCTCCGTGCGCACCTCCATATCCGCCAGCCATTCAGCGGACCCGACCGGTCGGCCTAAAACTTCACCTCCGGTGCCGCCTCTATCTGGGGCCTTTCCTCCGCGCCCAATTCCCAGAACCCCTGATCGTTGAAACCGAGCGCCCCGGCAAACAGCACCGCAGGGAAGGCCTCACGCGCGCTGTTGTAATCGGCAGCCGCAGCGTTGTAGGCGCGGCGCGAGGCGGCGAGCTTGTCTTCCACATCGGCCAGTTCGTGCTGCAGCGTCTGGAAATTCTGGTTGGCCTTCAGGTCGGGGTAGCTTTCGGCAAGCGCGAACAGGCCTTTGAGCGCGCTGGTCAGGCCGCCCTCTGCCGCGGCCATCGAGGCCGGGTCGCGCGCCGACACGGCGCTGTTGCGCGCGCTGATCACGGCGTCGAGCGTCGATTTTTCGTGGGCGGCATAGCCCTGCACCGTGCTGACCAGATTGGGGATCAGGTCGTGCCGCTGGCGCAATTGCGCGTCGATATCGGCCCAGCCCTGCCGGCAATTCTGCCTGAGGCCCACCAGGCGATTGTAAATGAACACGATCATCAGCGCGGCGACCGCGATTACGATCAGCAAAATCAGCATCGTCATGGCTTTTACGTCTCCCCCGTTGGCCAATGGGCTGTTACATCTATCATCTTGGGGGGAGATGACCAGCGATGATTAACATGCCCGATGTCGATACGCTGATGGCGGGTGGGCTGGCCGACTGGCTGGAGGGCAAGATTGCGGAGCGCGAAAAGGCGCGCGAGAAGGTGCGCTCCACACAGATTGCAGGCGTGATCATCGGCGGCGCGATACTGGTGCTGGTGCTGTTGTTCGGCTGGCAGTTCGAATTTGGCATGTTTGGTGCGATGGTTGTGGGCGGGGGCTTTTTCGCATGGGCCAGCCATATCCGCCAGACAATGGTCAACAGCCTGAAGCAGGAAATGAACGGCGCGCTCGCCCGCGCGCTGGGCATTGATTATTGGGTCAGCCCGACCGCAGGGCCGGAATTCGAACAGGCTTGCGAATATGACCTGCTGCCCAGCTATGACGACCGCTATCTGCAGGATCGCTGGCAAGGCGCGGTCGCGGGCACCGATGTGCTGCTTTATGAAGCGAAGCTGACCGAAGAGCGCGGGTCGGGGAAGAACCGGCGGACAGTGACGGTGTTCAAGGGGATCGTGCTGCAAATGCACTTTGCCCGCGATTTCCTGGGCACCACGCTGGTGCGGCGCGACGGGTTCAAATTCACTTTGTTCGGTGACACGAAAAGCTATGGCGGGCAGAAACTGGAGCGGATCAAGATGGTCGATCCGCGCTTTGAGGATGCGTTCGACGTCTATGGCAGCGACCAGGTTGAGGGGCGCTATCTGGTGCACCCCGCCTATTGCGAGCGGTTGCTGGAGCTGGAGACGAGTTTTGCGGGGGAGAAACTGTGCGCGCTGTTCCATGGCGGCGATTTGCTGGTGACGATCAGGACCGACGACCTGTTTGAAAGCGCAACGCTCGATCCGGCTGATGATCGTGCGCTGCTGGGGCAGACAATCGCGCAATTTGCCTCGATTGCGCAGCTGATCACGGCGCTGAACGAACGGCCCAGATAGCGATGGCCCCAGAAAGGCCGGGACGGCAAAATGGCGTGTGTTTTGACCGTGCCGCCCCTGGCAGGAAGGCTGTGCGGGGAGAATCTCCGCAACAGCCGGGTCGCCTTGGCCTTTTGTCGGGAGTTATGGCGCTTCGCCGTGACAGCAATCACGCTTCTGCATGGTATGTGTGGCTCAGCGCCAGACGGCAGCGGCCTTGGACATCTTGGCGCGTTCATGGTCGACTTCATGTTCGACCGACCAGCGCACCCGTTCGAGTGCCTCGACCGCGACAGGCGTTGCAAAACCCACGCCGCAACGCTTGCCGCGCACCCAGATGATGGTGCCGAGCGCATCGATCCGGTCGACCCGCACTGCCACAGTTGCGCCAACCTTGGGCGGTTCGTCGATCATCAGTCGGCAGCCCTTGCGGGAGATATTTTCCAGCACACAGCGCACTGCGCCCTCTGGCCGGACCAAAGTCGCAGAAAGCCCGGTCGGCAACCGCGCCATCTCGCGCTTGCCGAGTTTGCTGAAGGTTTTTCTTGCGAGCATGTCAGATGTCGTAACATTGGGGCGGTGAACAAATGGTTAGGGTGGCGGTAATTTGTGGTGACCGGGTGGAGAATTGGCGATCGGGTCGCGGCAAAATTTATGCGCTGGCGGGAACTCGCCAGTCCGCCATATCGTCCGGCAGCCCGGTGGCAACAAATTGCCGCATGATGGCAAGGGCTGTTTCGCTGTCGACAAATTGTTCGGCGGGGATGCGGCTCTCATTGCCGCCGATCCACAATGTCACAGCCGGGCTTTGATTGCGGCTCGGGTCGTGTGCGATGACATAGCTGTTGTCGGCGAACTGATAACGCAGATGCCATGTCCTGTCTTCGGCGAGCGACACATATAAATGAACCGAATCGTTGCTATATTCGCGACTGAAGCAGGAAACCCCGGTCGCACCGTTCCAATAGGCGGGATCGGCTTTCTCGACGAGTTGCTCCAGCTCTTTGACATCCTTGGGCGGTGCCAGTCGGCTTTTGCCCGGACGGAAGCTCCAATCGCTCATCGCTTTGCCTTGATAATCGTGGGTACGGGGGCCGGTTGACCATGATAATATATCCGCAACTCCCTTATCCCGAAATGCGCTGCGATGATATGGAGGTTATTCATGCAGAACGCGCAGGTTTCGCGGTCGACAAAGAGTTCGACGACCGGCGGAAATTCGCCCAACACTTGCTGTGCACGATATAAGGCGCTGAACTCGGCATGGGTCAGGAACTGGTTTGACGTAAGGTCGGTTCCGGCGGGCAGCAGGCCAAGCTTTTGCATCGTTGCCAGCATCGCCTGCCGGTCGGCGAGCGTCATGGGATGGTCGACTTTTTCCATCCCGCTGTTAAAGCCGTCGAAGCGCTGTTCGACAATCCGTGCGATAGCAACCGTTCCAGTGCTCTCCTTGTCCGGGTCAAATGGTACCAGCTTTTGATTGGTCCGTATGGCGTCGACCTCGGCAAGCGCATCGGTCAGCTCCGCGCCTTGGCGAATTGGAACAAGGGGCTGCAACTCGCCAGTGTGCGTATCGATTGCCCGGTGCAGCATTCCGTCTGCCAGGTTGATCGTTTCCAGACCGTCGACCGTCTTTCCGTTGTCGAAGCTGACCTTTGCAACGCCGCTCAACACCTCGCGAACCGTACCCTCGCCCTTGTCGGGATGGAACACGCGCGTTCCCGGCCGGATTGGCGCTTCGGCGGAAAGCGGCGGGTTTGCATCGCCGACTTCGGGCAAGCGCGGACCATAGGGCGCATCCCCGCTCGCCACCCGGTCGCCCGGCGGATGTCCCAGCATTTTGGCAAGCAGTTCGCCGGTGAGGACGATATCGGGTTGCGGCTGGGTTGCGCGCCTTGTTGCCAGTTTTTCGGGCCAGCTTTGGGCAAGCGCAGTCCGCTCGGCATGATAATGCGGCGAACGCAGCGAACGGCGGATCAACTGTTCGAAGCGTTTCGTCGACGGCATGTTGCTGCCCCGTGCCGTCACCATCTTGTCGAACAGCGATCGCAATCTCGCCGGATGGGTCATCGCCATGTGCAGCAGGAACGGCGAATCGACAATGTATCGGGCGAGAACTGGATCGCTCATCAGCCCGAAGCCGCTTTCGCTCAAGGTTCTGAAATGTCCCATTGTCTCGCGCATGCGCGGACCTGCCACTTCGCGCATGAAGGCAATGCGGGCCATGGTCGATTCGATCTGCGCGATATTGCAACCCGCCTCACGCATTGCCCGGCGGATCGGTGCTACCGCCTCGAACAATTCAGCCTGACTGTCGCCGGACAATATTGCCCTTAACATGGCCGGACGATGTTCTGCGGGAATTTGGTCGAGTGTTTCCTGCAATTTGGTCTTCATCCGGCTGTTCGGATAGCTGTCGATGATACCCTGCAAAACCGCTTCACCGCCATTTTCCAGATGCGATGCGACGATCGATTTGGGGACCTGCAAGGGATCGGGCGTTGCCGCTTTTACAACGGGCGTGGTGCTTTCCTCACCGGGCAGTTTGATCGTGCCCATCGATAGGCCTTCGTCCGGGACGCCCACTGCCGACCTTCGCACATGCTGCTCGTTCAACACATCTGCCAGTCGCTGGGTGCGCACTGCGGCTTGGTTGGTGATGCCATCGGCGAACTGAATGCCACTGGTCAAACGGCCACCCAAATCGCCGAAAATGATGTCGGGGCGGTTATGCGGGCTGCCGAGGCTTTCCAAGAAGGCGTTGAACACTATGCCCCGCCCATCGGCATCCATGATCGCGTCAAAGGGAATTGGCTTGCGCGATAACATGGCCTCCATCGTCGAGGGCAGACGCATGAAATCGAGATCGAGCCGCAGCTCGGTGAAAAGATGCGTGTTGGCCGAGACAAAGGCCTCCCACGCCGCGCGGTGTCTTCCGCCGGTAGCGATATCGACCAGGGTCCCCAGATCGCGACCGCGTACGACATAGGGTATAACGGCACCGTTGGCATCGGTGTTCACCCCGCCTTTTCCGTTTGCATAGACCATCGCACTTTCGAGATGCTGGGTGAAATACAGCCCCTCGCCAAAGTCGTCGCCGATGCCGCCCGGATTGCGCGCCATCGAGATGCCGTTTTCGGTCAGGTCGCGCGCCCGCGCTTGCGTAGCGCCGTGGAATAGCATTACCAGCGGCTCGCCCGGCTCAAGCAGACCGGTTTCGACCATATGCCGCTGCGTTGCGGCAAGCGTGATATCGGAAATCAACGTGCGTACCGATTGCGGAATGTCGGGATCGTTGATGATGTTGTACAGCCGGATCATCGAGTCCGGCTCACCTACCAGCCCCATGGCGCGCACTTGGGCATGGGCGTCCTCAAGCGTGG
>CAZSJE010000157.1:0-5366 GCA_964606835.1 uncultured Sphingorhabdus sp. | reverse complement strand
CCCGCTGATTAAGAGTCAGCTGCTCTACCAACTGAGCTAAGCGTCCCCATTTCGCACGCGCGCCAGATGCGCTGCGCCGTTTGGAGGCGCGCCAATGCTCTGATTCCCGGCTTTTGTCAAGGCTGGGAAATATAGTTTAGCTCAATTGGCCGCGGCGCGCTCCGGGATGGCGTTCGATGGACATGATGATGCCGATGCAGATCATCATCGTTAGCATCGACGACCCCCCGTGACTAATGAAGGGCAGGGGCAGGCCTGCGACGGGCGCAAAGCCGACGACCATCAGCAGGTTGATCATGATGTAAAAGAAAATCGTCATCGTAAGGCCCGCTGCGACCAGCTGTCCATAACGCGTGCGGCTTTGCATCGCCACGGTCAGGCCCCAGCGCATCAATAGATAGTAGAGAAACAGGATCACCAGCCCACCCATCAGCCCCCATTCCTCCGCCATCGTTGCAAAGATGAAATCGGTGTGTCCCTCTGGCAGGTAGTCGAGGTGACTCTGCGTGCCATTGCCAAAGCCTTTCCCAAAAATGCCGCCCGATCCGATGGCGATCTTCGACTGGGTTATATGATAGCCTGCACCCAGTGGGTCGTTTTCGGGGTTAAGGAAGATCAATACGCGGTTTTGCTGATAGGGACGCAGGCCGAAGAAATACACGATAGGCGCAAGCAATGCGATCCCGGCGCCCCCGGCCCAGAAATAAATGGTCGGTAGCCCGGCGAGAAAAGCCACGACGACAACGCAGAAAATATAGGCAAGCGCCGCGTCGAAATCAGGCTGGATGATGACCAGGAAACTCGGCACGATTAACAACGCCGCGATGGGCCACAGCGCATCGATACCGTTGATCTTGGCCGGTGGCAGCCGGTCGAAAAACCACGCTGCCGCAAGGACAATGGCGGGTTTCATGATCTCGGACGGCTGGATCGCAATGAATCCAAGGTTGATCCAGCGCTGGCTTCCGCCCCCGGCAAAGCCGACAATTTCGACCCCGATCAGCAGGATGATCAAAATGCCGTAGAGCGGAAAGGTGATCGACTTCCAGAAATCAAGTGGCATGCGCGACATGACGATGGCCATGGCGGAAAACACCAGGAAGCGGACCATATGCTGTCCCGCCCATGGTTGGAAACTGCCACCGGCGGCCGAATACAGCACGGTCGTGCCAAAGGCAACGAGCGCGAACAGGATCAGCAGTACTCGCCAAGGCAGTGCGGCAATCGGGGCTGGGACAATCGACGTCATGGTTCGACTGTAACGGGTGGCGGCGCCCCCTGAGAAGCGAGGAAAGCGGCATATTGCCGGTCCATCCGCTCTTGGATATCACCGCCCCAGCCTGCCTCGAACGCCTCCAGCGCGGCCATGGCCTTTTCCCTGTCATAGAGGAATGTCAGGACGTCCTTTGCCACGGGAGCTGCCGCGCGCGCCCCGCCCATGCCGTGCTCGATCACTACCGAAGCGGCGTAGCGCGGGTTTTCAACTGGGGCGAAGCAGACGAACAGGCCGTGGTCGCGAAATTTTCGCACGCCGCCCTTGCCGCGAAAGCCTCCCTTGATGGCCTTGACCTGAGCTGTCCCCGTCTTGCCCGCCATTTTGACATTGTCCAGCGGCAGGCGGCTGGCAACGGCCGTGCCCGCGCTGTTGACCACCATATCCATGCCGTCGCGCGCGACCTGAATATGCTCTGCCGAATAGGGAAGGATTACGCCCGGCTGGCGCTTCTTTAGCAGCACTTCCGGCTCCAGCTTCCGCCCCGAGGCAATGCGCGCTGCCATGACGGCAAGCTGGAACGGGCTGGCAATCATATAGCCTTGGCCGATCACCGCGTTCAGCGAGTCGGAACGCGACCATTCCTTGCCATATTTCTTCATCTTCCACGCGCTGTCCGGGACGGTGCCATAGCTTTGCGAGGGGAAGGGCAGGGCAAAGCGCTGGCCCAGCCCCAGTTCGCGGGCGACGGGGGCAATGGCGTCGAACCCGACCCGGTTGGCCATCGAATAGAAATAGGTGTTGCAGCTCTTCATGATCGCGCTGCGCATGTTCATCGGGCCATGTCGGCCCAGGCATTTGAACACACGGTTGCCCAGCCGGTAGCCCCCGCCACAGGAAACGGTCTCCTCCGGATCAACGCCATGTTGCTGGAGCGCAATCGCGGCCATCGGCTTCAGTGTCGATCCCGGTGGATAAAGCCCCTGCAGTGTCTTGTTGCGTAAAGGAACCCGGTCGTCCTCGCTCAGCATTTTCCATTCCATCCGGCCAATGCCTTCGGAAAAGCTGTTGGGGTCGAAGCAGGGCATCGACACCATCGCGAGGATGTCGCCGGTCAGGCAGTCGATGACGACCACCGATCCAGATTCCACCCCCATACGACGCGCGGCATAATTGTGCAGATCGATGTCGATGGTCAGCTGCACCGGCTTCCCCGGCGTATCGTTGCGCGTCGACAATTCGCGTACGATCTTGCCGCGCGCGGTGACTTCAGTGCGTTTTGCCCCCGGCTTGCCGCGTAGCCGCGCCTCGAAAGCCTTTTCAAGCGCATCCTTGCCGACTTTGAAGCCCGGCGTGATCAGCAACGGGTCTTTACTTTCCTTATATTCCTCAGCCGACACCACGCCGACATAGCCGAGCAGATGCCCCACTGCCGCACCGCTGGGGTAGAAACGCGAATAGCCTTGACGCGGGCTGACGCCGGGCAGGTCGGGCAGGCGGACGCTGACGCGAGCGAAACTTTCATAATCGAGGCCGGACGCGACCTCGACCGGCTGGAAACCCTGCACTTCCTCGATCTCGCGGGTGATGCGGTCGACGTCGTCCTGATTGAGCGCCAGCAGCCCGGCCAGCGTTTTCACGGTTGCATCCTTGTCGACCAGCCGGTCGGGGATGATATCGACCCGGAAATCGGCGCGGTTGGTGGCAATGGGCTTGCCCACCCGATCGATGAACCATCCGCGCCGTGGCGGGATCAGCGTCAAATTTACCCGATTGCTCTCGGACAGCAGCTTGTAGCGTTCATTCTCGAATATCGAGATATAGCCCATCCGCGCGGCAACGACCGCGCCGATAGTGGCCTGGATCCCGCCGATCAGCGCCGTGCGGCGGCTAAAGCTCAGTTCCAATTGCCCGGAAGTCGGCGCGCGCTGGCCGATCAGTTTTTCGATCATGTCGCCAGCCGCCAGCCGTCGAGCCGCGCGCACAGCCGGATAACCAGCGGAAAGGTCAGGACCGAGATCAGCATTTGCGGCACGATAACGTCAACCTCCGGCGCGCGGTGGGCAAGTCCGGCGATGCCCAAGCCCCCCAGCAATGCCAAAATAATCGCGGTGGCCCCCAAAAACCAGTCCTGCAGATGATCGCGCCACACCGCGCGCGAATCGATCACTTCGATGGCGAGCATCGTTAGCGACCAGATCAGCGCGGCGCTGCCGAAGGGCTGGCCGCTGAATAGGTCATCGAACAGGCCAAAGGGCAGGCCGACCCATGCGGGCCAGATGCCCGGGCGCATCAGCCGCCATGCCAGCAGCATCATGAAGCCCAGCGGCGGCACCATTGGCCCATCGCTGAACAAAGGCATCGCCGTCACCATCGATCCGGCCATCACCGACAGGATCGGCACCAGCAGCATTTTCAGCGGCGACTGGGTGCGTTCGATCCGGCTTTCATATTCGCGGCTTGGGCCGATCAGGTTGCGACCGGTGGCGAGGATCTGCTTTTTCATTCGGCTGCCGTCGCTGGCGCTTCTTGCAGCGCGGCATCGAGCGCCTTCTTCGCGGGCTCCTGATAGGGCCGCATAACCAAAACATAGGGGCTGTTGCCTGGAGCGCCCAAGGGCCTTGCCATCGCGCCATCAGAGGTTTTGCGGATCACCTTTGCGTAAGGCACGTTGGGCGGATAAAGCCCCCCATTGCCCGACGTGACGATGATGTCGCCCTTTTTGAACGGATTTTCGCCCAGATCGATCGGGCGGATCATCACCAGGCCATTGCCCATGCCGCTGGCGAGTGCGGGAAGGCCGTCAGTGACGCGCAATACTGGAATGATGTTTTCGGCATCCGATATTAGCAGCACTTTCGCGGTGTTCGGCCCCGCCTCGATGATGCGCCCGATCAGGCCGTTGGAGCCACGCACCGGTTGGCCGGGGGCGACGCCCTGATTGCTGCCGATGGAGAGTGTTGCGATCCGGCGGCTGCTCGTCACGCTGCTGCTAATTAGGCGACCGATGGCGACCTTGCTGGCTTCCTCGCTTTCGACAAGGTCGAGGAGAGTGCGCAAGCGGCGATTTTCAAGCCGCAACGCGTCGGCCTCGATCAGCTTCGTCCGGTCGCGCGCGACTTTCTCGGTCAGTGCCTTGTTTTTCGAGCCCGCATCGAAATAGGCCGACATATTTTCGCTCATTCCGATCACGCTGCGCCGCGCGCTGTCGACAAAGCGAGCGATCGGCGCCGTGGTTTCGCTCGCTGCGCTGCGAAGCGCAGCAAAGCCCGTTGGATCGGCAATCGAAATCAGCAGCAACAGCGCAGCAAAAATCGCGCCGGCAATCGCCAGCACATAGGTTGCAAACAGGCTATACTGCGCCTTGCGGGAGTAACCCGGGCGCCGGTGAATGGGCGGCGCCATCGTCCTGGCCTTAGGCGGTCAGGAGGACGCCGCGGAACACCGGGTCTTCCATCGCGCGCCCAGTGCCGACCGCGACGCAGGTCAACGGGTCTTCGGCGACCGTCACCGGCAATCCGGTCTCGTCGCGCAGATGCTCGTCCAGCCCCTGCATCAACGCGCCGCCGCCGGTCAGGACGATGCCCTGGTCGACAATGTCGGCGGCCAATTCGGGCGCGGTGTTTTCGAGCGCAATGCGAACACCCTCCACGATCGTGCCAATGGGCTCGGACAGCGCTTCGGCAATCTGGCCCTGGTTGATAGAGATTTCCTTGGGAACACCATTCACCAGGTCGCGGCCCTTGATATGGATCGTGTGGCCGATGCCATCGGCAGGCGCGCGCGCGGTGCCGAAATCCTTCTTGATCCGCTCGGCAGTCGCTTCACCGATCAGCAGGTTATGATGTCGACGGACATAGGAGACGATGGCTTCATCCATCTTGTCGCCGCCGGTACGCACCGAAGTGGTATAGGCTAGGCCGCGCAGCGAAAGCACTGCGACTTCAGTGGTGCCGCCGCCGATATCGACGACCATCGAACCGATCGGTTCGGTCACTGGCATATCGGCGCCGATTGCCGCTGCCATCGGTTCCTCGATCAGGTACACTGCGCTCGCACCAGCATTCGAAGCCGCATCGCGGATCGCGCGGCGCTCGACTGAGGTGGAACCCGACGGCACGCAAATGACGATTTCGGGATAGCTGAACATGCG
>CAZSJE010000156.1:0-5380 GCA_964606835.1 uncultured Sphingorhabdus sp. | reverse complement strand
GCGCGGTTTATTTCGAGATGATCGATGTGCTCGCGCGGCTGCACAACACCGACATTGAGGCGGCAGGCCTTTCCGATTTCGGTAAACCCGGCAATTATTTCGGCCGTCAGGTGGATCGCTGGACCAAGCAGTACCGCCTGTCCGAAACCGAGGTCATGCCCGAAATGGAGCGGCTGATCGAATGGCTGCCCGCGACCTTGCCCGAACAGACGCGCACCAGCGTGGTGCATGGCGACTACCGCATCGACAATGCGATTTTCGAACGTGGCGGGACCAAATGCCTCGCTGTGCTGGATTGGGAACTTTCTACGCTGGGCGATCCGCTGGCCGATTTTTCCTATGTGGCGATGGCGTGGGTGACCGAGAATGCAGGGCGTTCGGGCGTGATGGACCTCGATCGCAAAGCGCTGGGCATTCCCGAACTGGACGAAGTAGTCGAGCGTTACTGCGCAGCCACCAACCGCGATGGCATCCCCGACCTCAACTGGTACTTCGCCTACAACTTCTTCCGGCTTGCCGGGATCATCCAGGGTATCAAAAAGAGGGTGATTGATGGCACCGCCAGCAGCGCGCACGCAAAGGCGATGTCCGAAAGGGTCAGGCCGCTCGCTGAGGCTTCGCTGGCTTTTGCGGTAAAGGCAGGGGCCTGAAAAGCAGGAGAAGACTATGTCGCTATTCGACATGACCGGGCAAGTTGCCCTGATCACTGGCAGTTCGCGCGGAATTGGCAAAGCGACCGCCGAGGCGATGGCGGAACAGGGTGCAAAGGTTGTCATTTCCAGCCGGAAGCAGGATGCCTGTGATGCAACTGCTGCCGAAATCAATGCGCGCCACGGCGATGGAACCGCAATTTCGGTTCCGGCCAATATTTCGTCAAAGGACGATCTCCAGAATCTGGTCAACCAGACGCGGGCGGCATTTGGCAAAATCACCGCGCTGGTCTGCAACGCTGCGTCCAACCCTTATTACGGCCCCGGCCTTGGCATTGCCGATGACCAGTTTCGCAAGATCATGGATAACAACATCCTGTCCAACCACTGGCTGGTCAACATGGTTGCCCCCGAAATGCTGGAGCGCGGCGAGGGGTCGATCACGATCATTTCGTCGATCGGCGGACTGAAAGGTTCGCCGATCATCGGCGCCTATTGCATTTCAAAGGCCGCCGACATGCAGATGGCGCGCAATTTCGCGACCGAGTTCGGGCCGCAGGGCGTACGCGTGAATTGTGTCGCGCCGGGGCTGGTGCGCACCGATATGGCGCGGGCGCTGTGGGAGGATCCGGAGACATTGCGTCGCTCTACTGCGGTTGCGGCGCTCAAACGCATCGGCGAGCCTCCCGAAATTGCCGGAGCGGTCGTTTTCCTTGCCAGCAGGGCCGGGGCATTTACCACAGGCCAGACCATCGTTTGCGATGGCGGCGCAACAATTACAGGAGGCGCATGATGGGCGCGTTGACAGGCAAGGTTGCAATCATAACCGGCGCGGGGTCGGGCATCGGCCGTGCCTCGGCAATTCGCTTCGCGGCGGAAGGCGCAAAGCTCGTCATCGGGGACAAGAGCGAAGCGGTGCATGAAACTGCGAAGCTGGTTGGCGAGGGTGTGACTGCGCTGCAGATCGACGCGGGGATCGAGGCCGATGTTGCGAAGCTGGTGGCGACTGCGCTGGAGACCTATGGCGCACTCGACATCGCCTTCGCCAATGCAGGCATCATCGGCGATATGGGCGGGATTTTCGATGTCACGCCCGATGGCCTCGCCGAGACCTTCCGCGTCAACCTCATCGGACCGGCGCTGATGGTTAAGCATGCGGGCAAGGCAATGGTGGATCAGGGTCGCGGTGGCGCGATTGTGCTGACTGCAAGTGTTGCCGGGATCAATTCGGGCGCAGGGCCGCTGGCCTATTCAGCCTCCAAGGCGGGCGTGATTAACCTGGCAAAAACAGCAGCACAGCAACTGACCACGTCGGGTGTGCGCGTGAACGCCATCTGCCCCGGCCTGACCGAAACCGGCATGACCAAGCCGACTTTCGACTATGCCCGTGAAAAGGATGTGATGCACAAGGTCGGCCAGCTGAACCCGCTGAAACGCGCCGCGCAACCCGAGGAACTGGCCAATGTCGCGCTGTTCCTCGCCAGCGATCAGGCCAGCTATGTCAACGGGCAGGCCATTGCGGTGGATGGCGGGTTGACCAGCTCGCACCCGGTAACGCGGCAACTCCTCGGCCAGACTTCGCACTGAGATGCTTATGACTACAAACGCAACGGAACTCGGCTTCCTCCCCGACCGGCTCAACCGGATCGGCGTGCATATCCAGACGAAATATCTCGACAGCGGCAAACTGCCGTTCGGGGCGCTGCTCATCGGGCGCGGCGACGAGGTGGCCTACCAATGGGAGTCGGGCGTCGATGCGAACGCTATCTTCCGCATCGCCAGCATGACCAAGCCGATCACCTCGATCGCCTTCATGCAGCTGGTCGAGCAGGGCAAGGTCGCGCTGTCGGAGCCGGTCGCCAAATATATCCCCGAGTTCGCCAACCTCGGCGTGTTCGTGAGCGGTGGCGGCAACCAGCCTTTTGTCACCCGCCCGCCGACGAGCCGGCTCAACGTCATTGACGTGCTGCGGCATACCACTGGCTTCACCTACAGTTTTCAGGAGCGTACGCCTGTCGACGCGGCCTATCGCAGGACCGAGCTCGAACATTGGGGCAAGAATAACTCGCAAAGCTTCATAGACCATCTGGCTTCGATTCCGCTGGAATTCGATCCTGGCAGCAGCTGGAATTATTCGGTTTCAACCGATGTGCTTGGTGTGCTGGTCGAGCGGATTTCGGGCCAGTCGCTTGGCGACTATTTCCGCGAGCATATCTTTGAACCGCTGGGCATGACCGACACCGGATTCATGGTGCCCGCAAGCGAGGCGCACCGGCTGCCACCCGCCTATGTTTTCGATCCGGCTCAAAAAATGAAACCGGTCGATCCGCCTGGCGTGGACAGTGGCTGGGCAAAGGGATTTTCGTTCCAGTCGGGCGGCGGCGGCCTTGCTTCGACCGTCGCCGACTATCACCGTTTCTGCCGGATGCTGCTGAACGGCGGGGCGCTTGATGGCGTGCAGATCATCAGTCCCAAGACACTTGAATTGATGACCGCCAACCATCTCCCTGGCGGTGGCGATCTGACGCAGCATTCGAAATCGCTGTTCAGCGAGGCGGAAAATGCCGGCATTGGCTTCGGGCTGGGCTTCGCCTGCAACATCGACCCGGCGGCCACTATGCTGCCGGGATCGAAAGGCGAATTTTACTGGGGCGGGATGTATTCGACGGCTTTTCTGGTCGATCCGGTCGAGGACCTGATCATGATCTTCATGACCCAGTTGATGCCAAGTTCAACCTATCCCATCCGCCGCGAAATCCGCACGATGATGTACGCGGCACTGGCCGCCTGAGGAGACAAAACATGCAATCCGTAACCCAGTCGCGTGAAGGCGATGTCCTGGTCCTGACCGTCAACAACCCACCCGTAAATGCGCTCAGCTGGCATGTCCGCGACGGGTTGGGCGAAGGGCTGGATGCCGCGCTGGCCGATGATGACGTGAAGGCGGTGTTGCTGATCTGCGACGGACAGACCTTCATTGCCGGTGCGGACATCAGCGAGTTCGGCAAGCCGCCACAGGGACGCAATTTCCTCGATGTGCTCGACGCGTTCGAGAAATCTCCGAAACCGATTGTTGCGGCGATCCATGGCACGGCGTTGGGCGGCGGACTGGAGACGGCGCTTGTTTGCCATTACCGCATCGCCGTGCCTTCGGCCAAGCTGGGCGTGCCTGAGGTGAAACTTGGCCTGCTGCCCGGTGGCGGCGGCACACAGCGGCTGCCGCGTGTTGTTGGAATTGAGCAAGCGGCGGTCATGGTCTCGCTGGGCGAACCGATTTCGGCGGCCAAGGCACTGGATACCGGCTTGGTCGACCGGCTGGCGGCGGAGGACAATCTGAGGGCCGACGCAATTGCCTTTGCCCGCGAATGCATTGCCAGCGGCCCGCGCCCGACGCGTGACCGGGCTGTCACTGGTGACCTGGCGATCATCGAGAAGCTGAAGGCCGAAAATGCCCGCAAATGGAAAGGCTTCGAGGCGCCTTACGCCAATCTGCGCTGCATCGAGGCGGCGGTTGCGAACCCCGACATCGACGCAGGGCTGAAGATCGAGCGCGAAGAGTTCATGAAGCTGATGATGGGCAGCCAGTCGGCGGCGCAGCGGCATATGTTCTTTGCCGAACGGCAGGCAGCGAAGATCGACGGGCTGGCGAAGGATATCGCGCTGCGCGACATCAAAAAGGTCGGTGTGATCGGCGCAGGCACGATGGGCGGCGGGATTTCGATGAACTTCCTGCAAAAAGGCATTCCCGTGACTATCGTCGAAATGGTGCAGGAAAATCTCGACCGCGGCGTTGGCGTGATCCGCAAGAATTACGAGGCGAGCGCGGCGAAGGGGCGGTTCACGACCGAGCAGGTTGAGGGAATGATGAGCCTGCTCACACCCTCGCTGTCGCTCGACGATCTGGCCGATTGCGATTTGGTGATCGAGGCCGTGTATGAAAGCATGGACGTCAAGAAAGAGGTTTTCGGCAAGCTGGACGCGATCTGCAAACCAGGCGCGATCCTGGCCTCCAACACCAGCTATCTCGACGTCAACGAAATCGCCACCGCAACCAGCCGTCCGCAGGATGTGCTCGGCATGCATTTCTTCTCGCCCGCCAATGTGATGAAGCTGCTGGAGGTCGTGCGCGGCGACAAGACGGCGGACGATGTGCTGGCGACAGCAATGGCGATTGGCAAGAAAATCGGCAAGGTCGCGGTGGTCGCAGGCGTGTGTCATGGCTTCATCGGCAACCGCATGCTGTCCACACGCCAGCAACCGGCGATGCAATTGCTGCTCGAAGGCGCCACCCCGGCACAGATCGACAAGGTGCATACCGATTTCGGCATGCCCATGGGGCCGTTCCAGATGAGCGACTTGGCAGGACTCGATATCGGCTGGCACCGTGACCCTTCAAAAGTGGAGACGATTCGCGATGCGCTGTGCGCAGCAGGCCGTTTCGGGCAGAAGAATGGCAAGGGCTTTTACGATTATGACGAAAAGCGCGTCGGCACCCCGTCACCTGAGGCGCTTGCGATCATTGAGGAGTTCCGTGCGACATCCAACCTGCCCAAACGCGAAATCAGCGAGCAGGAAATAGTGGAACGCACGCTCTACCCGATGGTCAATGAAGGCTATAAGATTTTGGAGGAAGGCAAGGCGCAGCGCGCCTCCGATATCGATGTCGTCTGGATCTACGGCTATGGCTGGCCGGTCTATCGCGGCGGACCGATGTTCTGGGGCGACCTGGA
>CAZSJE010000155.1:0-5381 GCA_964606835.1 uncultured Sphingorhabdus sp. | reverse complement strand
CAGCCGGTCAGGGCAATCGGCCCTTCGACCGCTTCGACAATGTCCGCGAGCGTAATCGCCGCTGCGGGCCGCGAAAGCTGGATACCGCCCCCTGCCCCGCGCACCGAACGCAGCAGGCCGCCCTTGGACAATATGCTGACCAGTTTCTGCACCGTGGGCAGCGCAATACCGGTCTCGCTCGCCAACTCCGTGGCAGACGTACGCGCGCCGCCGCAATGGCGCGCTGCCGCGCCCATCACTACAACCGCATAATCTGCCATGTTCGAAAGCCGCATATTCGCGCGAATCCTAATCGGATAGAAATGTTCCGATTAAGCATTTGGACCCAATGGGACCGGAAATCAAGTGCCTCGCCCGATTGAGCTGCCTATTGCGGTAGCGTTTCGTCCGCTACACGTCCCTCGTCGGCCTCATCCTGCTTGCTGCGGCCCATAGCGCGATCAACCCAAGCCTCATCGATTGGTTCGGGTTCTATTGCCTCTTCCGTGCCGGGAGCGAACTCAGGATCGCCTTCGATAGGATTGCCATTTTCGTCGACCAATATTTCTTCGCCATCGGCACCCAGCATCCGCTCCTCATCCTCCAGCCGTTCGGGGAAGACGACATCGGTCGGGAATGCCTCGACCGGGCGGCCGGCAGTAGCAATGCGCATATAGGCACCCCATGCGGTGGCCGGCGCATTGCCACCCTGCAAATTGCCGACCGCGCGCGCATTGTCGCGGCCCATCCACACACCGGTGGTCAGACCTGAGGAAAAGCCCAGAAACCAGCCATCCTTGTTGCTGCTGGTCGTGCCGGTCTTGCCTGCGGCGGGCCTGCCGATCTGCGCAGCCCGTCCAGAGCCTGCGGTCACCGCCGACTGCATCAGGCTGATCACCCCGGCAGCCACATAAGGTTCGACCAATTGCGTCCCGCCCGACGCCTTGTGCCGATAGATAATGTCACCATCGATGGTGGTCACTTTGCTGATCGCATAGGGCGTGACGCTGCGCCCGCGCGCGGCGATGCTGGCAAAGGCGCGGGTCATGTCGATCACGCGCGTTTCCGATGACCCCAGCACCATTGCCGGACCGGTGCTGATCGGCGTCGTGATGCCGAAACGCCGCGCCATGTTGGCGATACTGCTCGTGCCAACCTCTTCGCCTATCTTAGCGGCGACGGTGTTTTTTGAATAAGCAAAAGCGGTGCGCAGCGTCATTTCACCCGAATAGGTGCCGCCACTGTTTTTGGGGGACCAGCCATTGATCGTGACCGGTTCATCGACCACCTTGTCTTCGGGACGGTACCCAGCCTCAAGCGCCGCCAGATAGACGAATGCCTTCCACGCCGAACCCGGCTGGCGCACTGCGGTTACCGCGCGGTTATAGTTGCTGGTCGCATAATCGGTGCCGCCGACCATTGCACGGACAGCGCCGTCGCGGTCGAGCGTTACCAGCGCGCCCTGTGTCCCGCGCGGGACATGGGCGATGATCGAGGCGGTTGCGGCGCGCTGCATCCCCAGGTCTATGGTCGTCCAGACATCAATTGGCTTTTCGGTCTCGTCGATCAGTCCGTCGAGCTGCGGCAACGCCCAGTCGGTGAAATAGCGTACGCTGTCCTGCGGCTTTTGCGCAGCGAGCTTGACCCTGCCGGGCTTGGTGGTCGCGGCCTGCTCAGCGGTGATCATGCCCGCATCCTGCATAACCTCCAGCACCACGCCTGCGCGCCCGATGGCGGCCTGTGCGTCGGCGGTGGGTGAATAGTGCGACGGGGCCTTAACGAGTCCGGCGATAATCGCGGATTCGCCAAGGGTCAGCTTTTCGGCACCATGATCGAAAAATTTCCGACTGGCTGCATCTACCCCGAAAGCGCCGCCGCCGAAATAAACCTTGTTCAGATACAGCTCCAGTATCTGATCCTTCGAAAACTTCGTCTCCATGGCCATGGCCAGGATGATTTCCCGCATCTTGCGCCCGAATTCGCGGCGGTTGTTCAGATAGACCGTGCGGGCCAATTGCTGCGTTATCGTCGATCCGCCCTGCGACCATTTGCCGCTGGTCGCCCTTACATAAAATGAGCGAACGATGCCGATGGGATCGACGCCGGGGTGATAGTAAAAGCGCCGGTCCTCGACTGCGACCATCGCATTGCGCATTTCTGGCGGAAGTTCGCTGACCGGAATCCAGCGTCCGAAACTGGGACCCAGCGTCTGGATGACGGTGCCGTCGGCGGCGCGAACGCGGATCATCTGGCCATTGGGCGAGGATTTGAGATCCTCAAACCCCTTTATCTCGTTACGCGCTATGGCAACGAAAATGCCGACCACCAGCAGGCCGAGCAGCGCAATACCGACACCGATTTTGAGAGCCAGGAAAAACCAGCGCGCGTAACGCGAGCCCTCCCCGTTTGGATAAGCAGCTTTTGCCATTGCGCGCCTGTTACCGTTTCGGCTGGAATCGGACAAGCTGGATTAACGCTGCGTTACCGATAGGCGCGATTATTCGGGCTCGAAATCCAGCGAGACGCTGTTGATGCAATAACGCAGGCCATTTTCGCCCGGACCGTCGGGGAATACATGGCCCAGATGGCCGTCGCATTTGGCACAGCGCACTTCGATGCGGTGCATGCCGTGGCTATGATCATGATGCTCGGTCACGGCATCGGGCGAGGCGGGCGCGGTAAAACTGGGCCAGCCCGATCCGCTGTCATATTTGTCGCCAGAGGTGAACAGCAATGTGCCGCATCCACCACAATGAAAACCGCCATCGCGCTTTTCGACATTCAACGCCCCGCTGAAGGCGCGTTCGGTCCCGGCCTCGCGCAGCACATGATATTGTACCGGCGAAAGCCGCTCACGCCATTCGGCGTCGGTCAGTTCCATTTTTTCCATCATCGCAATGTGTGCTTCGTACCACGAGCCGTCAAGGTTACAGCCGCGCGCCTTTACCGAAAATCAACCATGTTTGCGCCATGGCTCGGAAGATGGCGAAGCTACGCTCCGCAACCATGATCTTATTTGCTTGCTGGCTGTCGCTCGCAGGGCTTGGCAGCGTGTCGGTTGCACAGGATGCCGAAACGCCCCTGAATGTCGAAATCCGGACAATGCTCGATTTCAGCCGCGCGGCTGCAGCTGGCAGCGGCGGGGGACAAATCAGCATCGATCCCAACAGCGGCATGCGAAGCTTCGACGGCGACATTGTCGATCTGGGGGGTTCGGCGTTAGCCGGATCGGCGGTGGTTACTGGCGAACCGGGGCGGGCGGTAAGGATCGAAATGCCGCTGTCCGTGCGATTGTCGGGTTCGGCAGGCGGGACCATCGAAATCAGCAACTTGCGGACCAATCTTCGTCCCGGAGCGCGGCTCGACCCCTTTGGGCGGTTGGAGTTTTCCTTTGGCGGAGACCTGCGGATCAGCGGCAGCGTTGCGGGGACATTTCGGGGCCGAATACCGATCACCGCCGAATACGAATAGCTATTTTGCCCGTGCAGCTGCGCGCGCAATCCTTGCCAGTTCCTCTTCCAGCAACACCGCTCCCAGCTCAGCCCCCAGCGCCATGACCTTCTGCTCGATATCGAGCAAATGCCCCATAAGCCCGGCCAACCGCGCCGCGCTCCAGCGTTTCAGCTGGTTTTCATGCTCGCCCTGTTCCTTCCAGAATATCGCCTTGGTCGCGCGGATCAGCGCGCCGGGTTGCGCCCCGGCATCGACCTTGGCGCGCAACCCCGCGAGCAATGCAGCGCGGCGTTGCAGTGCACGCACGATGCGGATCGAATCCACGCCCATCGCCCGCGCCTCGGTCAATTGCCGCCCCAGCGCGCGAAGCTCCCCGCCCATCACGCGGTTGATAAGCGCGCCGACATCTTCCTCGCCGGTTTCCGCCGCCAGCGCGGTGAATGCCGCAGCCTCCACCAGTACGGGCCGTTCCGGGCTGGCGTCGTGATAGAGCGCAAGTTTATCGACTTCACTCGCCGCCAGCCGCCGGTCCTGCCCGGTATAGCGCGCAATCTGCGCCGCGAGCGCGCGGTCGAGTTTCAGCCCCGCCTCGCGCGCCAGCCCCAGCACATGATCTGTCGCCTCCGCCTCGCTCGGCGGGTAGCAGATATAGGTCATCGCGCGCGTAGAGCCCTCGACCAGCTTGCGCAACTTGCTGCCCTTGGTCAGGTTCCCCGCGACCGCAATCACCGGATTGCCCGCCTGCTCAGCCGCCAGCAGGTTTTCGATGGCATCCAGACCTTCCTCGCGCCGGAAATTCAGCCGGATATAGCGGGTGTCGCCGAACAGCGAGGTGGAAGCTGCTTCGTCGGCGAGCAGTGCGGGATCGCCGCGCAGCTTGTCGCTGTCGATATCGACGCATTCCGCGTCAGTCCCAAGTTTTGCAGCCATCGCCGAGGCCATCGCACTGGCCGCCGATTCGTCCTGACCAAAGATGAAGAACAGCCGGATGTCGGGCCGAGCGGTGATGGCGGCGACGAAATCACTCTCTTTGGACTTGCCGCTCACGGGTTGGATTGGGCGAAGATCGAAATGCGCGTGACGATCTGCTCGGCAACTTCCTGAGTCAGGTTTTCGAGCGCGGTGTTCTCGCCCGCGATGGTCGCATATTCGCTCGATACCACATCGATACCCGCGTCCGATCCGGCGGTGGCATCCAGAACCGCCTTGCCGGTTGCCAGATCAATCAATTGATAGCGCGCACGCAACGTGCGCCGTTCGCGCGTCACGGTGTCGTCAGCGCGGATGCCGAAGCCTTCGATCTGGTCATCAAGCCTGACCGTCAGCCGGTACCGCGCGCCGCCATTGCTGCCCGCCGCTAGCCGATCGTTCAGCGCGTTGCGCATCAGCCAACCATTCTTGCCTTCGATGGGGTCGACCGCGACTGCGCCCAATGTCGCCGCCACCTGGCCCTGCGAGCCGCCTGAATAGAGCGGTTTGAGGCCGCAGCCGGAGAGCGAAAGAGCAAACACCGCAAACACCCCAACCCCGTTCGCCCTGAGCCTGTCGAAGGGCCGTCTTTTTTTAGCGACAGCGGCAAAACAGGACAGGGCTTCGACAAGCTGAGCCCGAACGGAATTTGGGTTTGGGTGTGTCATATCACAATATTCACCAGCCTGTCAGGCACCACAATCACCTTTTTGGGCGCAGCACCGTCCATGGCACGCTGCACCTTCTCCGATCGAAGCGCAAGCGCCTCAAGCTCGTCCTTGGGCGCACCCTTGGCAGCACTCAGCGTATCGCGCAGCTTGCCCATAACCTGCACGGCAATGGTCACTTCATCGTCAACCAGCAAGGCGGGATCATGTTCCGGCCAGGACTGGCCGGCGATCAGGCCCTGGTTGCCCAGCGCGGCCCAAGCCTCTTCGGCAAGGTGCGGAAGCATGGGGGCGATCAGGCTGACCAAAGTG
>CAZSJE010000154.1:0-5399 GCA_964606835.1 uncultured Sphingorhabdus sp. | reverse complement strand
ATCCTTGGAGGCAATCAACATGTTTGACGGATTTGCGACAGGTTGTGTCGTCGGCATCGCGGCAAGGAAGGACATGGGGTTCACCGGCTCACCAGCGATGCGTACTTCATAGTGCAAATGGCTGCCAGTCGAACGGCCGGTCGAGCCCATAAAGCCAATGATATCGCCCTGCTTGACGCGCTGGCCAGAGACCACATTCATTGCGGAAAGGTGGCCATAGCGGGTCTGGATAGCATTGCCATGCTCAACTTCGATATATTTGCCGTAACCCGAAACCCACTGCGCACGACCAATGGTGCCGTCAGCAGTGGCGTAGATCGGCGTGCCGACGGGACCGGGGATGTCGAGCCCCTTATGATTCTTGCGGCGACCCTGAAACGGATCGGTGCGATAGCCGAAATGGCTGGAAAAACGCATCACTTCAACCGGGTTGATCGAAGGAATGGCAATCTCGACCTTTTTCGGCGCATCGCCAACGCGACCCCAGCTGCTGTGCAGAGCACGGAACTCAGGATCGGAGACACCAAGCGCAGTGCGGTTGGACTCAATCTCTTCGGCAGGAATGCGGAAATTGTCCGATGTGGCAGCGGCAGCTGCGGCAGCGGCGCTCGCCGGGGTGGCCATGGCAGATGCCATGAACGCGACACTTCCCGCGAATACAAGCTTGCCCATCAGTGATTGGCCAGAGGCCAAAGCGCTGCGAACCATATCTGTCAAAACCCTTATGTGCGACCCACACCGGCCTTGACGCGATGCAGACTGCTAAACCCAACCAAGGCGGTTTACCCGCCACCCCTTATGTAAAGTGGGTGTAGATGGAGCCGTCACAATATTGCAACCTGCAGATAGTAATCGCGCGTTAAACCGGCCCTCGAACGCGCCGAGTCGTTAAATGGAGCCTTCAAGCCCCCTCTAAAGTGTCGGTTTACCAGCATTTTCCAGTAAGGTTTCGGTAAGGATTGCCGTTCGTCGCAACCCCGTTCGAACCATTTTGTTCCGGCAAATACATGCGAAATTTCATCGTGGTAAATGCGTTTCAGGACGCGCGCGGTGGCTTCGTCACCCTGCCCTTCGAATCGCTCGATCATGGATGGCGTGACGTCCAGACCGCGCGCCTCAAGCACCATCGGTACAATCGCCAAGCGCGCGAGCGCATCGCCTCGCGTTTCATAGGCCGCCTCCCATAGACCGTCATGTGCAGGCAGTGCGCCATAATGGCTGCCTAGCTGTTTCAACCGCCGGTCCACCAGCGCAAAATGCATTGCTTCCTCGGCCCCGACCCGCAACCAGTCGTCGGCAAACGCGCGCGGGAACTCAGCGCCGAACCGGCCAACCAGGTCGAAGGCCAGATCAATGGCAACAAATTCGATATGCGCCAGCGCGTGAAGCATCGCGATCCGCGCCCGGTCCGACCCCGCCTTTCGTCTTTTGGGCATGAAGCGCGGTTCGAGCAGTTCGGGCTTGTCCGGCCGCGCGGGGAAATCAGGCATTGCGTCACCAAAGCGATGCTCCAGCCGCCCCAGCCGCCAGTCGCGCGCCACCGCCCGCGCCCGCATCAGCTTGGCACGGGGGTCAGCGGTTTCCAGAACCGATTTGCAGGCTTCGCCTAAATTCAAAGCGCCTTCACCGCCGCCAACACTTCTTCGGCATGGCCTTTGACTTTCACATTGTTCCAGACCTGCACGACCTTGCCGTCCTTGCCGACCAGATAGGTGCTGCGTTCGATGCCCATATATTTTTTGCCATACATCGATTTTTCGACCCATGCGCCCATCTGCTCGGTAGCATCGCTCGCTTCGTCGGATAGCAAGGTGACCGAAAGATCGTATTTCTCGGCAAATTTGGCGAGCTTGGCGGGCTTGTCTTTCGACATGCCATAGACGGTTGCACCTGCCTTGGCGAACTCGCCTGCCAGCGAGGTAAAATCCTTCGCCTCATTGGTGCAGCCCGGCGTATCTGCCTTGGGATAGAAATAGAGCACATACGGCCCTTTCAGCGCGTCAAGTTCGACATCGCCGCCCGCGCTGTCCTTGACCGTCACCTTGGGGAGAGTGTCACCAACTGCCGTCATTTTGCTTTCTCCTTATAGTCGTTCCAGACCGCCAATATGCTTGCCTTGGCCGCATCCACGGCTGCCATCAAATCTGCCCAGCCAGCAAAGTCCAGACTTTTGGCAACCAGCAGCTGCGCAGGCTCCGGCGGCAACTCGCCGTCGGGTGCGACCAGCCGCAGCAGCAGCAGCAACCGCGTGAGTAAGGCCTGCGCTTCGCCAAAGGCAGGCGGCAAAAGGCCTGTAGCGGACAGTTCCTGCGCCGCGTGGGCAAGTTGCGGGTGCAGACCTTGGCGATGCTCAAGTTGCAAGGCATGGATACAAAATTCGGCATCGACCAGGCCACCAGAGCAGAGCTTGACGTCGAGTGGCCCCTTGGGCGGCTTGTGCTCCGCCATTTCAACGCGCATCGCAACGATATCCTCGTGCAGCTTCGCAGGTTCGCGCGGTTGGTGAAGCACATCCGCTATCACTGCCTCGACCGCAGCCGACGGCCCATAGACCACCCGCGCCCGAGTCAGTGCCATATGCTCCCACGTCCAAGCCTCGGCCCGCTGATATTGCGCGAAGCTCTCGACCGAAACGCACAGCATCCCCTGCGCGCCCGAGGGCCGCAGCCGCGTGTCGACTTCGTACAGCGCACCGCTTGCCGTTTGCACGCTTAGCGCGCCGACCACACGCTGCGCCAGCCGGTTGAAATATTGCGTTGCTCCCAAGGGACGGCCGCCATCGGATTCGACGCCTGTTTCTCCCGTGAACAGCAAGACAAGGTCCAGATCGGAAGCATGGGTCAGCGACTGCCCGCCCAGCCGCCCATAGGCCAGAATGACGAACTCTCCGCCCGGCACCTTGCCATGCGCTTGCTCAAACTCCGCAATCGTCGCGTCGGTCAGCTTGCGCACCGCAACCCCGGCAAGTTGCGCATAGGCCCGGGAAACCGCCAGCGGGTCTTGCCGCCCCTCGATCAGCTGCACGCCAAAGGCAAAACGCTTTTCGCCGACAAAGGCCCGGACGAGGTCGAGCAGCCGTTCATAATCCATGTCAGCCAGACGTGCATCGAGTTCGGACTCCAGGGCGTCGGCACTGTCCGGCAGGTCTAGCGCGCTCGCATCGATCAACCCCTCCAGATATGCGCTGCGCCTTGCCAGCGCATCGGCGAGAGTCGGCGCATAGCTCAATATGTCCGCCAGCAGCTTCAGCAGTCCCGGCCGGGCATCAAGCAAGTGGAAGAAATTGATCGCGCTCGGTAGCGATTCGAGCACATTGTCGAAACGCGCCAGCGCCGCCTCCGGGTCCGGCGCATGGGCGAGCGCTACCATCACCTTGGGCAGCAAAGCCTCAAATGCCTCGCGTGCAGAGGTTGAACGGATGGCCCGCAGCTGCCCGCTACGCCAGCGCGCCAAGCGCTGCGCCACGGCGGACGGATCGGCATAACCAAGCCCCGCCAGCTCATCCTCCAGCGGCAAGCCATCATCGGGCAGCCGCCTTTCGCCTTCGACTTCTTCACCCGCCAGCCCATCGTAAATTTCGCCGACCCGCTCGACCACCGGCTGCAACAGCGCAATCAGGTCGGCCCCGCTTTCCAACCCGTGCAGCCGACCCGCCCGGTCGAGTTCATCCGCATCTTCGGGCAGGCTGTGCGTTTGCCGGTCGTTGAGCATCTGCAGCCGATGCTCGATCGTGCGGAGCAGCGTATAGGCGTCGCTGAGCGCTTCGGCATCATGGCCAGATATCCGTCCACCCTCAGCCAGCATTGCCAGCGCCGCGCGGGTATCGGCGATGCGCAGGCGCGGCTCGCGACCGCCGTGGATCAGTTGATGGGCTTGCGCGAAAAATTCGCACTCGCGGATGCCGCCCCTGCCCCGTTTCAGGTCATAGCCCGGCCCGAATGCCTGCCCTTCATGATAATGATCGCGGATCTGGCCAGACATGCTGCGGATATTGGCGATCTGCCCGAAATCCATGCTTCGTCGCCAGATGAAGGGCTGGATGGCTTTCAGGAAATACGCCCCCAGCACCCGGTCCCCCGCCGCCGCCCGTGCGCGGATGAATGCCGCTTGCTCCCACGCCAGCGCGCTCGATTCATAATAGCTGATCGCCGCCTCCACCGGGATCGCGATTGGCGTCACCTCCGGCGAGGGCCGTAGCCGCATATCGACGCGGAAGACATAGCCATGCTCGGTCCGCTCGCTGAGCAGTTCGATTACCCGCCGCCCGATGCGCACCGCGCTATCCGCCACATCTTCCCGCTCGCGGTACGGCAGCGTCTCGGGATCGTAGAGGAAGATCGGGTCGATGTCGGAGGAGTAATTCAGCTCCTGTCCGCCATGTTTGCCCAAGCCGATGACGGCGAAGCCTTTGGGCTCGGCCCCCGGCACGCGTTCTTCGACGGCGGCGGCTATTGCGGCATCGAGCGCCTCATCCGCAAAGTCCGACAGCACATGCGTGACGTGGGTCAGGTCCCAAGCCCCGGACAGGTCTGCAATAGCAGCAACCAGAGCCACACCCTGCCGCTGCCCGCGCAAGGTTGCGCCGGCGTCGCCCCCAAGCTGAATGGCGAGCGCCGCCGATAAGGCCGCATCGAAATCTCCCTTTTCCAGCAGTGCGACCAGTTCCGGCTGCCGCTCGATCAGCCCGGCAAGGAAGGGGCTATTCGCTGCCGCACGGTCAAGGGTTGCTGCGACAGACAAGGCCTAACGCTTCTTCTTGTCAATCAGCACATCCTGCTGCCATTTGCTGGGTGCCTTGTCGGTACGGTGGATGCAACCTTGCCAGCAGCAGGGTCGCTTCTTGCCCTCCAGCAATTCTTCCCCGGTTCGCCGGATGCGCTTCGCCCGTGTGGCGGCTTGCTTGGCATCCTCAACCCAGCAGATAAATTCGTTGCGACCGAGCGGGGTAATGCTTTGCCATAGGTCGAGAATGGCGGTGTCCGCTTGAAGCGCTACGCGCAGGTCGTCAGGGACCGCGTGGACAGTGCCTTGGGCTATGTTTTCGCTCATGCTTTTGCTGTATAGTCGCGCCTGAACTTTGCTGCAAACTCGGCAAACTGTCCCGCTGCAATGGCTGTGCGCATCCCCGCCATCAGCCTTTGGTAGAAATGCAAATTATGCTGCGTCATCAACATCGCGCCCAGTATCTCGCCCGATTTGACGAGGTGATGCAAATAGGCACGGCTGTAAGTTGTGCAGGCCGGGCAGTCGCAGCATTCGTCCAGCGGCCCCTGGTCCTCGGCATGTTTGGCATTGCGGATGTTGACCGGGCCATCCCAGGTGAATGCCTGTCCATTGCGACCGCTCCGCGTCGGCAGAACGCAATCGAACATGTCGATCCCCCTCTCGACCGCGCCGAC
>CAZSJE010000153.1:0-5415 GCA_964606835.1 uncultured Sphingorhabdus sp. | reverse complement strand
GGCGCGGGTCTTGCCGTCGAACGCAGTCGCCAGATGCGGCGCGGTTTCGCGCACCGCCATGATGTCGGAGACGCGGACGCGTTCGTTCAGGCCATGGCCGAACAGGGCAGGGCGTTCCTTTTCCGCGTTGCCCAGCACCGCGTCGATTTCGGGCATTTCTGCAAAGGTCTCAGGCTCCACCTGCGCCGCGCAGCCAGTAACCACGATGCGCGCGTCTGGACGGCGGCGGCGGACTTGCCGGATTGCCTGGCGGGTCTGGCGCACCGCTTCATTGGTGACTGCACAGCTGTTGACGATCACCAAGTTGCCTTGGTCGTCCAATTGTTCGGCCAGCGCATGGCTTTCGGCCAGGTTCAGGCGGCAACCCATGGTAATCACTTCGGGCTTGCTCATCCGAATGTCGTCCAGTCTGCAGTGCCGGTAAAGACATGTGTGGCGGGTCCCGCCATCTCGATCGGGCCGCTCTCTACCCAACCGATCGTCAGTGTGCCGCCGGGCAGTTCGACCGTCACCGGCGACTGGGCGCGACCGGAACGGATGGCTGCAACCGCCGTCGCGCAAGCGCCGGTTCCACAGGCCCGGGTCAAGCCGACACCACGCTCCCACACGCGCAACCGGAGATGGCTCCTGTCAACTACGGTAGCGACATTGACGTTGATGCGTTCGGGGAACAGCGGATCGTTCTCGACAACCGGCCCCAGCCGTTCTAGATCGACTGCATCGGCATCATCGACAAAGAAAACCACGTGCGGGTTGCCGACATTGACTGCAACTGGCCGCTCCAGCACCTCCCAGCCTACCGGCATGTCGCCTGTATCCATCGGCATAGCCAGCGGAATGAACTCCCAGTCGAATGCGGGCGGATTGAGCGTCACAGTCGCGCTCTGGCCCTGCGGCACCGTTTCCAATATTCCCGCACTTGTCTCGATCCGCGCGGGTTTTTCCAACAATAGCGCCACACAGCGCGTCGCATTGCCGCATGCTTCTACCTCGCCGCCATCGGCATTGAAAATGCGCATCTTGACGTCAGCAACTGTCGAGGGTTCGAGCAATATTAGCTGGTCGCAGCCGATGCCGGTGTGCCGTTCGCAAATGGCGTGTGCCCGTTGCCTGGTCATCTCCAAAAGGTGCGCGCGGGCGTCGATGACGACAAAGTCGTTACCCAGCCCATGCATCTTGTGGAATGGTGCGCTATCCATGGCGCGCCATTAGGACAGGCTGATAGGCCAGTCCAGCGAAACGCTCATGCCGTGCGGCGTGCAGCGATAATGGCGCCGTCGCGCTCGGCGAGGTTGGACGAGCGTTTGGGTTGGAGCAAGCGCCTTTCCGCCAGCAGGGCATTGGCCTGATCAATCGATAGCGGCTGACCGTAAAGCCAACCCTGGCCCTTAGTGCAGCCTAGGTCGTGCAATTTCGCAACCAACGCTTCTTCTTCGATACCTTCGGCAGTGATTGGCACGGCAAGACTTGCGCCAAGGCCTGCAATCGCGCTGACAATCGCAGCGCTTTCGGTGTTTTCCAGCATCGTAGAAACAAAGCTGCGATCGATCTTGATCCGGTCGAATGGCAGCGCGCGCAAATGTGCGAGCGAGCTATAGCCAGTGCCAAAATCGTCGAGGGCGATCTGGATGCCCTGATTTTTCAAGGAACCAACAATCGACTGCGCAAGGCTCAAATTTTTGAACAGCGAGCTCTCGGTGATTTCGACCTCCAGCCGGTTTGCCGGAAATCCGGTTTCAACCAGCAGCTTGACGATTTTTTGAGCCAACCATGGGTCTTTCAACTGCACAGGCGAGATATTGACCGATATGGACAGTTTCGGGTCCCAATGCTTTGCCTCGAGCATAGCCTTGCGGATGATGCTGAGCGACAGGTCGCCAATCATGCCCGTTTCTTCGGCAACGGGAATGAATTCGTCGGGCGGGATCAGTCCGCGCGTCGGCGATACCCAGCGCGCCAGCATTTCAAAGCCAGCAAGCTCGCCCGTTTGAAGATCGATCTGCTGTTCGAAATAGGGCACGAATTCGCCATTGGGAATGGCAGTGCGGATATCGGCTTCGAGCGAATTGCGTGTGCGCAACTCAACCTCCATGCCGTTTTCGAACCAGCAAAAGCCATTTCGGCCGTTTTTCTTTGCCGCATAGAGCGCAATATCGGCGCGGCGGATCAGTGAATCGATCGAATCGCAGTCGATTTCGGGGCGGGCAATGCCGATCGAGGCAGTGACGCTATGGTCGACATCGCCGATTGTTACCGGGCGCGCGAGCGCTTCGATCAAATCCTCGGCTACGCGGTCGACGGTTTCTGGAAATTCGGGCTCGAACACCATGCAGATGCCAAATTCGTCACCGCCAAGCCGGGCAAGGATACTTGACGGCGGCACGGTGTCGCGCATCCGTTCGGCTGCTTCACGCAAAAGCTGGTCACCATTGTCGTGGCCGTAAAGGTCGTTGATCTTCTTGAAGCCGTCGAGGTCAAGCATCATGAACGCTGCGGATTTGCCACGACGTGCGGCGCGGTTGCTGAGTTCGGCAGTCTTTTCCTTGATCGCCCGACGGTTGAACAAATTGGTCAGCGGATCGGTGATCGCGAGATGCTTGGCGCGGACTTCGGCCTTGCGATACACATCGACTTCGCTCGATAGCGATGTCGTGCGGCGCCAGATCAACAAAATAAGTGCAATGTTAAGCAGCAGCGCGGACACCATTGCCTGGTCGGTTGAAGCAGCCGGACCCCCGATGTTGCGAACGACCTGCGACCCGATCGAACCGCCAAGATAAACGAAGGTGAGGATTGCGACGCCGACCAGTATGACGTGCAGATAGTTCGTCCGTTCTCGGGGCTCGATAGCCGAATCATCGGCTTTCAGGCTGAAAAACTCGTTTTCCGATACCATGTCGATTGCTGCCCCGGACAATACTGTTATCTCTGGCCGCGAAAGGTCAATTTTCGGTTAACTGCGTCGGTCCGGCTTGGCGCTTGCATTTTGTAGCAAACAGGCCTAACAAATGCCATCCCGACAGCGGGGCACCAAATTTTGCGGTCAAAGACGCAAGCCGGTCAGCGAGGTTTCGCCCACCGGCTTTTTCTGCGTTTTTGCCAATTGGAAGGATGAAAGTGCGATGTTCGACAGGCTGAGCGACCGTTTGGGAGGCGTATTCGATCGCCTGCGCGGTCGCGGCGCGTTGAACGAAGCCGATGTCCGCGAAGCCATGCGCGAAGTGCGCGTGGCTTTGCTTGAGGCCGATGTTGCGTTACCGGTCGCGCGCGATTTCGTCGAAAAAGTAGCAGAAGCGGCGGTCGGTCACTCGGTGCTGAAATCGGTTACTCCGGGACAGCAAGTCGTCAAGATAGTCAACGATGCGCTGGTCGAAATGCTCGGGGCGGAGGCAAGCGATCTCAATCTCGCCGTCGCTCCGCCAGCGATCATCATGATGGTGGGCCTGCAGGGGTCGGGCAAGACCACCACGACCGCCAAGGTCGCAAAGCTTCTTAAAGAAAAAGAGCGCAAAAAGGTGCTGATGGCGTCATTGGACGTCAATCGCCCGGCGGCGCAGGAGCAGTTGGCGACGCTGGGCACGCAGGTCGATGTAGCAACGCTGCCCATCGTGGCAGGCCAGCAGCCGGTAGACATCGCCAAACGCGCGATGCAGGCGGCGAAGCTGCAGGGCTTTGACGTGCTGATGCTCGACACCGCAGGCCGACTGCATGTCGACCAACAGCTGATGGACGAAATGCGCGCGGTAGCGCAGGTTTCGACGCCGCAGGAAATCCTCCTCGTGGTCGATGCGCTCACCGGGCAGGACGCAGTCAATGTTGCGACCAATTTTGGCGAGCAGGTCGATCTGACCGGCGTGGTGCTGACGCGTCTGGATGGCGATGCGCGCGGCGGTGCGGCGCTGTCGATGCGCGCAGTGACCGGCAAACCGATCAAGTTTGCCGGGGTGGGCGAGAAGCTGGACGCGATCGAGGCTTTCGATCCGGTACGCGTTGCTGGCCGCATCCTGGGCATGGGCGACGTCGTTGGCCTGGTCGAGCGCGCCGCACAGGTCGTTGAGGCCGAAGATGCCGAAAAGCTCGCGGCAAAGATGCAGAAGGGTCAGTTCGACCTGAACGACCTGCGTACCCAATTGCGGCAAATGACCAAGATGGGCGGCCTTGGAGCGCTGGCGGGCATGATGCCGGGCATGAAAAAGGCCAAGGCGGCGATGGCGCAGAGCGGAATGGACGACAAAATCCTCCACCGCATGGACGCCATCATTGGCTCGATGACGCCCAAGGAGCGTGAGAAACCCGCATTGTTGAATGCGAAACGCAAGATCCGCGTCGCCAACGGCTCCGGGACCACAGTGCAAGATGTAAACAAGCTCCTGAAAATGCACCAGGAAATGGAAAGCGCCATGAAGCGCATCAAGAAGATGGGCGGGTTGAAGGGGCTTGCCGCAATGTTTGGCAAGTCTGGCGGCGACATGGGCGCTGCCATGGAGGGCATGGGCGGCCTCCCCAAGGGATCACTGCCTAATATGGGCGGACTGCCGGGAATGCCCGGCGGTGGAGGCGGACTTCCGCCTGACCTCGCAAAATTACTAAACAAGAAGAAGTAATTATCTCAACATTCTGAATTTTAATTGAAAGGTGAATTATCATGGCATTGGCAATGCGTCTGTCGCGCGGCGGCAGCAAGAAGCGCCCTTATTACAAGATCGTGGTGGCCGACGCGCGCGCGCCGCGTGACGGCAAGTTCATCGAGCGGATCGGAAGCTATAACCCGCTGCTTGCCAAGGATGATGCCGCGCGTATCGTGCTCGACGCCGAGCGTGCGAAGCATTGGCTGGCTGCTGGCGCGCAGCCCTCGGACCGGGTTGCGCGTTTCCTCGACGTTGCGGGCGTGAAAGAGCGCGCTGCAAAGAGCAATCCGAAGAAGGGCGAACCCGGCCAGAAAGCCAAGGATCGCGCTGAAGACAAGGCAGCCAAGCTTGCCGAAGCCGAAGAAGCTGCGGCAGCAGCAGCGGCTGCCCCTGCGGTTGAAGAAGCAGTCGCCGAAGAAACGCCTGCTGAAGTTGCGGCTGAGGAAGTTGCTGCTGAAGCCCCCGCCGCTGAAGAAGCTGCGCCTGCCGAGGAAGCAGCACCTGCAGAAGAGGCTCCGGTAGCTGAGGAAGCTCCGGTAGCTGAAGAAGCCGCTCCGGCTGAAGAAGCGCCTGTCGCTGAAGAAGCCCCGGCTGCCGAAGAAGCGCCCGCTGACGAAGCTGGCGAAGAAAAGGCTGAGGGCTAACCCTTGCCAAAACCCCGCACCGTTACGCTGGCCGCCATTTCGGGCGCGCACGGCGTGACGGGCGAGGTGCGTTTGAAGCTGTTCTCCGAAAGCCTGGACAGCCTGAAACGACACAAAAGCTACAATGATGGCGCGCTGACGCT
>CAZSJE010000152.1:0-5422 GCA_964606835.1 uncultured Sphingorhabdus sp. | reverse complement strand
GGCGACCCTGCTGGCTGTCGGCAGCCGCCGGGTTGCGCAGTGCGCCCTGAAGGAAAGAACCGAAAACGTTACCCACGCCGCCAGCTGCGAGACCCGCACCAATTGCTGCGAGACCGGCACCGATCAATTTTGCTGCTTCTGCGTCCATGTTACTAACTCCTGTTAAAACTCAAAAAGGTTGGAAAAAACTCAGTGAAGATTGACCGCGTCGTTGATGTAGAGCGAGGTCAAAAGGGCAAAGACATAGGCCTGGATCGCGCACACCAGCAGTTCGAGCAGGGTGATACCGATCATCAGGATGAACGAAGGCAGGCTGACCAGCGGCGCAACCCAAAGCGCTTCGGCATTGAGGCCGTTGATCACAAAGCCTGCGAGCACCTTCATCAGCACGTGGCCAGCGGTCATTGCGACGAACAGACGCAGCGCGAGGCTGAACGGGCGAATCAGGAAGGAGAACAGCTCGATCAACGGAATGAGCCAGAGCAACCACCAAGGGGTACCGTGCGGCACGAAGAGACTGAAGAAGTGCAGCTTGTGCTTCCACAGTCCGACGACCAGCACGGTACCGAAGCTGAGCACGGCAAGCACCGCGGTAACGGTCAGGTGGCTGGTAACGGTGAAGGGGTGCGCGCCCGGAACGATGCCGATCGGCATCATACCCATGAAATTGGCGAAAAGGATGAACATGAAAAGCGAGAAGACCAGGGGCACATATTTCTTGCCCTCGGGCCCGATGCTCGAGCTCATCATGTTGTTGATGAAGCCGGTGACGCCTTCGACCGCCATTTGCCAGCGGCCGGGAACCAGCTCGCGCTTCATGCCGCCGGCCATAAAGACCCAAATCGCGGCGAGAACGACCAGCATGAACAGCGAGCTGTTGGTGAAGGAGATGTCGTAACCGAACAAATCCAGCTTCGCCAATGGCTCGATCTGGAACTGGTGCATCGGATCGATTTTGCCGCTTTCGCCTGCCACTTTTCCGCAACCCTTACATGCGCGCAAAGCGCCCGGTCATTCCGGACGCTCTTGTGAAATCCTGTAGATGTTCCTGAAGGCGACTGCGATGCCCAAAAACATGCAGACCAACAGGAGCGCTGGCGCGGTATCCAGCCAGCGGTCGAACAACCAGCCGACAAGGGCACCACCCGCAGGACCGGCGATCAGTTCGGTCAGCACGCGATTTCCCTGCCGCATTCCTTTGGCCGGGGGCGCATCGCTACCCGTACGTTCTGCCTCGGCCTTCCGGACCTTTTTCAGCTGCATGTCTAACGAATCGAGCCGATGGTCTTTTTGGCCGTTGCCATCCTGCGCGGGGTCTTCGGAAGCCATGCAATTCCGTCCTTTTTGAGTAAGGGGAACCGCCATGAAACCGGGGAACCCCGCCAAGGCAGGCGCGCTTTAGGCGGGGCGTTGTCCCAAGTCAACCGCGATGCGGCAGATTATGGTGCAATGCAAAAAGATCCCGGAACTGCGTCCGGGACCTTTCTGTTTTTTCTTATGCCGACGCGTCTACGGGCAGCGGGGATCAAGCAACGGAGGGCTCGAATCGCGCGTCTTCCAAGTGCGGTCGGGAGCTTGGTATTTCTCGCCCGCAACCGTCTTTTCCGCAATCAAACGACAGCCATTGCGGAAAGCGAATTCCTCCACCGTCACGCCATTGGCCTGCGCCTGCTCAGTATAAACCGCCTTGCGTTTGATATTGATGTCATCGACCAGAGCTTTGATCGCAGCGCTCGGCGGTGAGACAAAGCCTACATAACCCGTCGGCAATTCACCGATCAGCCCGTCGTTCCGAGCTGCCTGGTAGGCCGGGTCGCGCTGCGCATAGGCCGCCGTTGTCGCAGTCGCGCCGAGCAACAGCGCCGCCACCAACATCTCAAGCCTGTCCTGCATTTTTTCGCTCATCATCAGAATATCCCTGGATTCTCTTCAATCACCTTTTTCGACGCATCGTCCAGTTTCAGCAAAACCTCTGAACGGATGGCGATATTGAGGTTGATCACAATCGGCTTATCGGGCGCAGTTACCTGCACACAAGCCGGAAGCAATAGCCCCGACAAAGGCAGTAAGAGGATCGCTCCTTTCTTCACATCGCGCCGAGTCGCACCATTACGATCCGGCGTCAATCCCGCAGGCATATGCTCCCCTTTCGCTTTCGGCATGCTGAATGGCCCATTCAGCCATTGTAAGAAAAGGTAAATCCGGATCATGGCGTTCCTGCTTCTTCACCGGTCACCGGCGGCTGTGGATTGGACTCGCTTCGATATCTTTGTGCAGCATATTCGCCGTCATAAAGCAGCCTCAAATCGCCAAATAGCGAAATGAACTCCGATTCGATCCGCACGTTGAACTGAATGGGCAGCTTTGCCAGTTGCTTCGTGATAAAATTGCGTTTGGCACCGCTGCCCTGCTGCAGCCCGCGGAAGCGCACCTCGGTGACCACCTCGCCGCCGATATTGCCATCGACGCCGATCTGCATTTCATCGAACGCAATCGAGCGCAGCGCCTCAAAGGCGAAATTGGCCATGGCACCCATATCTTTATAGCTCAGCTGACCCAGATAACTTACCTCACCGCCGCCAGAGCGCGAAACGAGCCAGCCGCCAACGATCCGTCCGCCTTCCTGATCAAACACCATCGGCAGTGTGCCGTCAAATATGCCGGAAACACGAAGGTTATCGAACTCGTAGCCTGCAAGGAATTTTTCCGCATCGAGGCCAACCAGCCGGAACGTAAGATTCCTTGGTTTTTTGACGTCGAAATCTAGGATGGTCGGCTCGAGGATCAACTCGCCCCCATAAAATGGCCAACGCCCGCCTTCCACTTGAACGCGCTGGTCGGGAAGCAAGCGGTAGGTAATTTGACCGTCAAAGGCCGGTATGCCCGGATTGACAACGCCGATGCGCGCGACCTGCGATGGCCCGGTTTCCAGCCCCAAGAGGTCGGTGAAATTCAGCTCGGTGGAAAGCCCGGTGACCGGACCGAAGGCCGCAGCGAAATCAAGCGCGCTAGTGCCGAATTTGCCACGGCTGCGCACGCCCGCAGCGTCCCATTCGATCAGCCCGTCGCCCGACACCTTCCCTGCGGTGTTGGCAATCACACCCAAAGTCAGCGGTGTCAGCATTTCCGGTTGCAGCCGATCGTTGAAGGTCAGGCCGTCGACTGCCAGCAGCGCCCGCCCCGCGCCCCTTTCAAGATCATGGCGGATATCGACATCGGCAACGCGGATTCCCGTGGTCGGCTCGGCAAGCTGGCCGATGGCCGTGATGACGCTGTTTTCAAGGCCTACCTGCATATTGGGGATCGCCATGGTTTTGAACCGGTCCACCTGTTCGGCATCGGAGACGCGCGCCATGCCGTCCAATGTCAGCACGCTGTTGTTCCAGCTCCAATTGCCGTTGGCCTCCTCAATAAGCAGCGGGACATTACCGACCTTGCCCGCGCCACCTTCCAGCGTGCCAGAAAGCCCGCCATTGGCAAAGCGCCCACCAAGGCTGGTAATCTTGAATTGCGTCAGGGCGTCGCGCTGTCCCAGATCGACCGAGACATTGCTGGCAACGAAGCCCGTCGACAGATCGAAGCGGACATTTGCGCCCTTGAAGGTGATCGGCGAGTTGCCCAATGTTCCCCGCCCATCCAGTGATGGCGAACGCAAGGCGAAGCTCGTCCCGCTGCGTCCCGCGCGAAGGATCGAGCCATTTTGAGCACAGGCCTGCAAGGATTGTGCGGGCAGCGCGAGCGAGCCGGTCTCGAATCGTGTGAAACGCACCTGCCGACAGCCGCCTAACATCGAGAAGGCGCCATTGGCGTAGGAACCATCCACCGGTAGCGACAGCCCCTCTATCCGTCCGCCCATCAGCGGGCCGGAAAGGACCGCCTGCCCATTGAAACGCCACGCACTGCCTGGCGCACCGGTGAAGGCCAGCTGCGGCACGCTCAGGCTGGCACTGCCCTTTGTATAGGGCGCAAGCGCCAGCGTTCCGGCCCAGCCGCTACTCTGCTGGCGAAGCGCCAAATCCGCCTTCGGCAACCCGCCGCCCGAAAGCGAAAGCATGACCGGCCTGGCAAGTCGCCCACCGGACAGCGACAGCGCACCCACCTGCGTCACTTGCGCCCCGGATTTCGACCTGAGCGAGAGGCCATCGATCACCACAATTTCCGCTCTGGACGGCGCAAGGCTGAAATCGAAGGCCAACCCGCCGTCAAACGCCCGCGCAGCATTGCGCAACGCCGGTTCAAGCGCAGCAGTAAGCGGCCCAACGGGCGTCGCTTTGGTTCCGCTGGCCAAGCCGCTGAGCCCCGCCAGCATCGACGGACCGGTAGCACCATCGACGAACCGGACATCGCCCCGCGCGCTCACGCCCAAGCCATCGGCAAACGACATATGCCCACTCGCATCGCCCGCCAGTTGCTGCACTTTCAGGCTATCGCTGCGATAGCCAGACTTGGCGAGGGTCAACTCGAAATCCGTCCGCTTGCTGCTGCCGAAAAGGCTGACCTTGCCCTGCGGCGTAACAAATTGCTGCCCTGCCAGCCGCACGCTGCTCGCCGCAAACCCCAGATCGCCATCCCAACGGTCGAACCGTTCCGACAGTTTGACTTTGCCCTTCAGTGCTGCTCCCGCAGCCGCGATACCCCGATCCGGGCACTTCACACCTGCTGCCGACAAAGGACCGTCAAAGCTAGGCTCGCCGCCGCGAATGGAGATGCGACCGTCAAATCCGAGCGCATCCGCTTCGCAGCCAACGCCCACCAATTTGGGTGAGCGCACGATGAGCTGACCATCAAACGAATTGCGCAAATGCCCGCTGCCCTCCAGCGAAGCGCCAACGCCTCCCCATGGCGTCGCCAGCGACAGCAAAGCGTCCTTCAACGTCAGGCTGAATTCGGGAAAAGCAAAAGGCTCTTTGCTTGTCGGATCGCGAAACTTGTCGAGCTCGCCAAGGCTCAACTGGCCATCGATGATCCGCCCCTTCACGCGCAGCCCGCTCGCTCTAACAGCGCGGATTGATGGCGTCCCAAACCCCAACGCGACGTCCACCTCGACCAGCTTCGCAGTGAGGTCTGGATTGGCAGGGTCTCCCAGCACCACATTTTTCAGCCGTTGGGTGCGAAGGCCGATATCAACGATTTCATAGGAAGCGCGCACACCGCGGCTGGCAAACTGGTCGCGGATCAGGTCGTCGGCCAGCCGGAAGCGCTGGATCCAGGCAAAAGCAAGTAAGGCCAGCAACAGAACAAAAACCGCGCCAAAAATGCGGCGTTTGGTGAAGCGCCGGATGACGGGATTTTCTGCTTCCAGCTCTTCCATGCACCTCAAATGAGCGAAAGCGAAGTTGGTTGCAACGCCTGTCTGATTTCAAACGCCTTGCAGCCAAGGCAAATTTGCGGAACAAGCGCGGTATGGCGGATGGGGCGGATA
>CAZSJE010000151.1:0-5457 GCA_964606835.1 uncultured Sphingorhabdus sp. | reverse complement strand
GACCGAGCTCTGGATAACCCTATCGGGTGAATGGGTGCTGCTACGCTTATGGCCGGGCGGCAATCGGGCATGGACATTCATAGGCGATGAGCGAGAGCCTGCGCAAGTTCTGGCTGTGACTGGTTATGCCGAGTGGGGCAAGGCGCTCGCTAAAGGAATGGGCTGGTCGCTGCATCGGGAAGTCGAGTGAGGCCCTATCAGGGGAATTGAGACCCCTTCCGTGGGAATATCGGAACTGCAAACAGAAAAAGGGGGAGAGGCCGAAGCCCCTCCCCCTCCTTCCGCCCCAACCGGCGAAAGTCCTAGATCATTGACAGAATATCGAACTCCGCTTCGAACCTGTCCTGCTTGAAACTGTTAGCCGTGAAGAACGGCGGTTTGGTCAACCACCCCCAATAGGTCTTACTCTGCCGCTGCGCATTTGCCTCCGGATCGAAACGCCATAAGGCGACTCCGCGACTGCCCAATTGCCTCACCAGCGGGTCAAAGTGCTGGATGCGGTCAGTATCGCTCAGCCAGCCGAACTCCATCGTCAAGCGGCGATATTTGATGCCCCCGGCTTCCTCGATCACGCCATATCTGCCCCAATCGATCTCGGCCATGTCCTGATGCCCGAACTTGAAGCCGCGGTTGTTGTAATAGTTTGCGAACGGACGCTTAAAGCCCAGGCACAGCGACGATGCCTCGAAGTCGCCTGTGTGCCCCCCAATGTCAACGCGCCACCATCGTTTGGCGATCAATGGAAAGTCCAAGAAGCTGGTAAACCCGCTGCCACCATCAGAGGCCGAATTATCGATCAAAGTCAGGGCGCCGCTGTCATAGTCCGCTGTGCCGTCCACTTCGGCTTGAGTGTCGCCGAGCCTGAGCCGGATTGTCGTTCCAGCCTGTGCGTTCGTAGCGATGATCGCCATGTGATCTACGCTTAACGCTGCCCCGAAATCGCCACGCGCCCAAAGGTTGCCATTGCCGTTCGAGCGCCAGACCATGCCAATGTCGGAAAATTCGCCGAGATGCGACGCCGGATTACCCGCTCGCTCGTTTCCCGTCGCAATAATTCCCAAAGGATGCGGCACAACCGCAAATGGTTTTTCGATCGTCATGTTCCGCCCCAGCTTTGGATTGTCGTGGCTTCATCGGCGAATGAGATGATGATTTCAGACACCAGCGCCGCATGGTTGATCGCTCGCTCGTCGTCGATGACCTGCACCGACGGCGATCCCGATGTGTAGCTCAGGCCCAGCCCCGTCGCTTCCCCGTTGATCGTTTGTGTCATTTGGCGGCGCGATGCTGACAGCAGCACCATTCTCTCGTCGCACTTCGCTTGCGCGTCGGCTTGATGGACGAAAAACGTCTCAATGGGCTCAGTCGTGCGCCGTGCGCTCTCCCCATAGGCAGCCACAACCGAAGAGACAGGCCCATTCGTTACGCTGCGAAATTCTTGCCGGATGAACTGGGCGCGTGAAGGCGTTGCAGGCATGTTAAGCCTCGGCACCAGAAGGCTTGTGGACGGACGCCTTGATCAAATTGGCGAACCTTTCAATTTTCGAAAATGCTTCGACTTCGCTTTCGATCTGCTCGGCCTTCATGGCTTCTTTCCTTCATCTTCATGAATGACGGGCGGGCGCGCTGCCTCGCATTTGGCGGTCCATGCCGCGATTTCGGCTTCGCTCGCACCGCTTGCCGCCATCAGCGCGGGGACATCGAGCGGCACGTCGGGATCACGCAGCCATTTCGACACGCAGCCGTCGCACGCATAATCGAGCGCTGCCACTTCTTCGAAGCCAAGCGCGCGAACGTCGTGCATCTGCGATGGCCATACAGCATTGTGGCAACCTTCGACGGGGCAGACCAGGCGGTAGATGAACGGATTGTCCCGATGGGCTGGCACCGCCACCAGCTTCGCCATTTCGGCAGGGTCATCGACGTCGATAAATCTCGCCTGAAACGCCATTTACGCCTCCAGTCCGCCCGCGATCTTGAACTCGATCGCCGGGTAACCAGTTGGGGTCGCGCTGCTGATCGTATTGCCGCTGGTCGTTTCATATTTCACATGGTCGAAACTGGTGATCGAGCCGCCAAAGTCGGAAGTTTCGATCGAAAGCCCGAATCGGTCGTTCAATCCCATGCCGTCGCGCGAGACCGTCACCTGCACATTGTTCACCGCCGTGCTGGCCCCGGTGCCGACGCCATAAACGGTAACGCTTTGGTTCATCTGCCAGGTCGCGCCGTCATAGGTCCAGACGCCCACTGTCACCGATCCGGCATCCCATTCGCCGCCGCCGACGCTCTGGTTGGTCACGCTGACATCGAATTGGAAGCGGTAGCTGTCATTGTGCGCCTCGGCGGTCACGCCCTTGACGATTTCATGGCTGCGCGGGCTGGAGGCGGTGCCTGCGGTCGTTTCGGTCTGCGTTGTAAGCGTTCCGGGCGTCACGCGCTTGCAGTCTGCGGTAAAGCCGCTGGAGGTGACGTTGAGCGCCTTGCAGTCCAGATAATTGCTGGGGTCCTGGTAGATTTGCGGCCCCGACACGAACGGCACCTGGCCGCTGCCCCACGGGACCGGGAAATTGTATACATCGCCATCGCGCAGTGCGACATAGCTGACGCCGCGCGGCAATGCCCGTGCGACGGTCGGGCTTTGCGCCATGCCGATCGTTGCGGGCAGGTTGCGCCGCACCGCGCCTTCGTCGTCCAAACCGGCTGCGATCCGCCCATCGGTCAATTCCAGCGGTATATCGGTCACATTGTCGGCAAAGGATGCACCAAGCGTCGCCTCCGGCTCGGTCTTTGCAAGCCTGACCGCACCGGCAAGATAGCAGTCGGCCGCATTGCCGGTGGCGAATATGCGAAAGCGGAATTGCGTCGCATCGGAGGGGCGGGTGAAGGATCGCAGAAACGGCGTCCAGGTCGAGACCGTTGCCGGAATGATCGAATGCACTTGCTGGACCGTAATGGTCGAAAGCGACCCGTCGGCGCGATACCAGATGCAGACGGCATTGAAGGTCGAAATTGCCCCGCCCCGCCAAGTGAAGCATGAAAAGAACAGTGTGTTGGCACCGTCGAGCTGGATCAGGCTGTCGTCATTGGCCTTCACTTCCGATGTCGTTCCGCTTGGGAAGAGCACCCATGCCGTGCAGGGCGCGCCCGGATTGGCCGGCTCTGGCGTCGCCGATCCGACCAGCAGCCACCCCTTCGCACTGTTCAGCAGCGCGCCATTCTTGATCACGCTGTCAGAGCCGGTCGCATAAGGATCGGGCTTGCCGCCGTCATCGACAACGCCGGTCCATGCGGCGCGGCGCGCATCTTCTTCGCTGATCGCCTTGTCGGCTGCATCGAGCGCTGCGGTAAAGGCCTGGTCCAATGTCCGATAGGTCGAGCGGTTGATCGTGCTGTGCGCGGAGATGTTGTTCCATGCGGGCGAAATGGCATTGCGATGCGCCAGCCAGTTTGCTTCCGCCGTGTCCAGGGCGCTGACCGAAAGACCAAGATCGATGAGGCGAGCTCGCACAACCGTTCGGCGCAAAACCCTCTTTTCCTCGCTGTCGATCAACCGGATTTTCTCGTTGATGATCAATTGTGTCGGGTCGTCCAGATTAGCGTCGTTGGTTGCACCGTTTTCAGGGGAGGAGTCAGTGGCAATCTCATCCTCGTTATGCACTCGCCATGACCGAGCATAACCGAACTCCAAGAACGAATAGGGCTCGGACACAGATTGCTCGACCGACGACACGACACGCGGCTTTTGACGCTGCTGCGCATCAAGTGTGGTGCTGGGGATGCCTACGGTGACAATCGAACAGAATAGCTTGCCGAGCAGCGACACTCCGGCTTGCGCATTGCAGGGCGCGGTGAGGCGAGATGCGATTTCCAGCACATTGGTCTGATCGGTGATGTAAATACCCATTTGCCCGTCTTCGGGCAGCGCAAGCATGGCTGTATCGAGGCCGGTGAAAGAGGCAGTTTCGATAATCCCGGTGCTAACCCCTGCATTCTGCGCGAGCCGAAGGATAACCGCACCTGTCTTGTCGCGCCATGTCCCGCCGTGCTTATCGCCATCCACATCTGCCGTGATGACACCATAGGCAGGCGCTCCCAGGCGAAACATCCCAATCGCCAGACAACTCGCCCATTGGCTGTTCGGGATGTCCGCAGCAACGAGAGCGGCATAGCTGGCATAATCAGCAATGGGGGCGGGGAAGGCGCTACCGCGCTCGAACAGCGTCGTGATCGCCTCAATTGGCCCATAGCCATGCACCTGATAGACGTTGTTGACTGCATCAATCAGCACCGGCTCGACGTTAAAGCAGCGCCCGGCAAGGAATGGCTTAACCTTGCCCTTGAGGTCGGCGCCACCCTCTGCGCCGCCGGTTCCGGCATATTTGGCAGTCAGGACATCAGCTTCGAACGGGCGAGTGTTCACATCAAGCGACAGCGCGATCTTGTTGCCGTCGGCGTTTTGCAGTTTCGCCTTCGCTTCCAGAACAAGCTGCCAAGGCCATGCCTGTCCAGAGACGCCAGCGTAGAGCTTGACCGGCGCTCCCTGCCAGACAAAGCGGCGAGCGTTGGCGTTCTGCCGCAACATCTTGTCGATCTGGAGCGTGATGTTGCCGCCCGCCGGAGCCGATGTGCCGTCAAAGTCGCCCTTGAAAAGCCTTATCCCAATCGTAGGAATGCCGGATATGGCGGGCGACCAGACCTGATCGTTCAGACCCGTGACACGTTTATCATTCGCCGATGTGGCGCGCAGCGTTACCCTGCCATTCGTTACCGGATCGAATGGCTGGAACTCGGCTAGGACAATCATCAGAAGTAAGTCTGTCCGCCATAGCCGGGCTGCGAGAAGACCCGATTGTCATTCGCAACCGGCATGGAGATGCCACCGACATTGGCATTGATCGACTGGAGATACGGGGCAAGCCCGCCGACGATCCCGCCGATCAGCGCCGTGGTCTGGCTTTCCAGCGCCGTTGTGAAAGTCAACCCAAGACGGTCCATACTGCTAACGTTGGCCTCTGCGTCGATGCGCGATTTGGTCAGATTGGTGACCTCGTTGAGCCGGTCGAAATAACCGCTCTGGCTGCCGAATATCTGCCGCTCAATGTCCAGAAGCGACCGGGCAGCGTCGGCATAGGCGTCATAGGCGGTCTTGTCCCCGGCAGCCACGCGGGCCGCAAGCGGGTCATAGGCCGCAAGGGCGAACTGGCGGCGCTCGCCGAGGCTGCGCGCATCGTTCCCGGCGGTCAATTCGCTGTAGAGCGATTTCAGCGATGCGGTGACGCGGCCGTTCGCCTCCTCGATCGCTGCGGCCCGATCATGCTCGTAAAGCTTTTGGAGTTTGGCATATTCCTCCGCCGATGCACCGGCCTCTGCGAAGATGTTGCGCAGATTGGTGAACTCCCGGTCCACCTTGTCGAGCGCTGCGCCGACCGGATCTTCGATTTCCTTCAGACGGTCGAA
>CAZSJE010000150.1:0-5465 GCA_964606835.1 uncultured Sphingorhabdus sp. | reverse complement strand
ACGGCTATGGCTGGCCGGTCTATCGCGGCGGACCGATGTTCTGGGGCGACCTGGAGGGCGCTGGCAAAATTGTGGAGGAACTGGAGCGGCACGGGGTGGCGGTCGCCGATTCGCTGAAGGCAAAAGCCTGATCTGAACAGCCAGCCGGTGAGTTGAGCCTTACCAGCGACGGCCCGAAGCTGAACAACGGTTCATCTTGGGGCGCGTGCGAATCGCCGACTAGATGTTGTGGTAAAAGCGCGCCCCGGCCATCAACCTTATACAAAATAAAGGTCTGGGGTCGTTTTCCATGTTCCGCAAAAAGCTGCTCGCCGCTCTCGGTGCGCTCGCTCTTATCATACCCGCGCAGGCAATGGCGCTGCAGTGTGTCCCCTATGCACGGCAGGCGTCGGGCGTTCAGATATTCGGCAATGCCAAGACCTGGTGGGCGCAGGCTGCGGGGCGTTATGACCGCGGTTCGGAGCCGAAGGTCGGCGCTGTGATCAGCTTCAAGCCCACCCGCTCAATGCCGATGGGCCATGTCGGTATGGTCAGCAAAATTGTCTCGGACCGCGAAGTCCTGATCGACCATGCCAATTGGTCGACCATAGGCGGACGGCGCGGGCATATCGAACGCGGCGCGCGCGTGGTCGATGTGTCGCCAAATGGCGATTGGAGCGCGGTTCGCGTCTGGTATGCGCCGCTGAAAGGGCTAGGCACCTCCATCTATCCGCTCAACGGCTTCATCTATAGCGGCCGTTCGACCGATCTGCCCAAGCCCGAAGTCCTTATTGCACTTCGCTAGGGCTTTTGGAATCGAGTGCTTTGCGGCCCCAGACGATCAGGAAAAGTAGCGCCGATCCGATCAGCACGAATGCGGTCGGTTCCCACCAGTTGAACAAAGCCACCCCAATGGCAGGCGCGATGATATAGGCGGCGCCGTTGACCGAGGCGATCTTGCCCGCGACATCGCCTTGTTCGTGCCGGTGGACAGCAAGCGACGCGCCAGCGGTAAAGCCGGGACGGTAAAGTCCGAAACCCAGTGAAGCGAGCGCGAAGCCCAGCGTGATGCCGTAGAAATCGAAACTCACCCCGACGAGCGCGACACCCAGCAGCGCCAGCAGCGATCCCCACAACACCGAGTTGCGCGGGGAAATATGCAGGATCGGGATCAAGCCCCACTGCGCGAGCAACGTTGCCATCGCGCCGACGAACATCACCGACCCGGTCGCCTCGACCGCTTCCTTGGGCAAGTCGTGCAGGCCCAACCGGTCGCGGATCAAAAAACCGACTACGCCGAGCATGATCGCCTGTGCATGCCCGCCGAGCAGGCCTGCGACCATCCAGCTTTGCAACCGGCTGTCGCGCCACGGCAGCCGCACTTCTTCGCGGGGCAGGGCGTCATCCTCAGTCTCCGGCGCGGGCTGGTTGACTGATGCGGCATTTGGATAGGCTGTGACCACGCCGCGTGCCTCGAAGCGCGGCGTATCGTTGGGAAGGCGCAGCCTTAGCGCCACCAGTACCAGCAAACCGAACGATGCAAAGATTACCAATGGCCCTGCAAGGCCGAAGGGTTCGAACACCAGAAAATGGGCAAGCGCAGGACCGATCACTGTACCCAGCCCAAAAGAAGAGGCCAGCAGCGACAGCGCCTTGGCGCGCTCCTCCCGCTCGGTGCGCGCGGCAATGTAAGCCTGGACGGCGGGCGGAGCCGCTGAGCCGAAACCGCCATACAGGCTGCGGAATAGCGCGAAAGCCATGAAGGTGACAGCAGCACCGATATAGCCGTTCAGTCCCAGCCAAAGCACTGCCCCGCAAAAGCCCATCGAGGCGACGAAGCCGACAACACCCAGCGTCATCAGCGCCTTGCGCCCGCGCTTGTCCGATTGCCGCGCCCATCGTGGCGCGGTCAGAACCCACAGAAGGGCGGACCAGCTAAAAGCCAAGCTCACCCAGAAATCGGGAACATCGAGCTGGCTGGCGATGGCGGGCAGCGCCGATTGCATCGCGGTATTCCCCGCCGCCGATACCAGCATCACAAGGAACAGGATCGCCACCCGGTCGGAGGGGATCGATTTGGCGACGCTGCTCATCCGCGTTTCGTCCAGTCATAGCTGCGCGTCACTTCGGCTACATGCAGGTCGTAATGCGCATACCAGCGATCGCGGCCTGCATCGCGGATCGCCTTATGCTCCGGATGGTCGCGCCATGCCTTGGCGGTGGCATCGTCGGCCCAATAGCTGACGGTAATGCCAAGACCATCAGCCCCACGCACCGAATCCATGCCGTGATAGCCCGGTTGCTGTGCTGCCAGCATGTCCATATCGCGGGCTGAGGCACCATAGCCCGCATCGTCATCCGACGTGCGCTGAGCGATGAAGATGACCGCTACGGTGCCCTTTGTGTGGGTAGCCATGGATTTGACCATAAAGAGCAAATGCTTGGCAGAGCAAGCCCTGCGCACACCCGCCGGAACCTTTTTCGCTTAACCGGGTTGCATCGGGCGACTGCATTTGCGACTAAGCCATCTCACTCCCGTGACACTTATAAGGCATTTAAATGACCGACAGTTCGCTGGCCATTTCCTCCCGTCTTGACCGGATCAAGCATGGGGTGAAGCGCTTTTTCGGGCCGTGGGGCGTCTTTTTCAAAGGTTTTGTGAAGCATCCGGTGATGGTTGGATCGATCATCCCGTCGTCGCGCTGGACCGTGGATAAAATGCTGGCACCGGTAAAGTGGGACGAATGCAAATTGTTTGTCGAATATGGTCCCGGCGTCGGCACATTCTGTCAACCGGTGCTCGACAGAATGCGCAAGGATGCAACGCTGCTGGTGATCGACACCAACCCCGATTTTATCGAGTTCCTGCGCAAGCATTTTCGCGACAGCCGCTTCATCGCCGTGCATGGCTCGGCAGCCGATGTGAACGACATCATCCGCGAGTTCGGTTTCGAACATGCCGACTATGTGCTGTCCGGGTTGCCCTTCTCGACACTGCCCGGCGATCTGGGCCCCAGGATCGCTTCGGAGACCGCCAAGGCCATCCGCCCAGGCGGCGCGTTCCTCGTCTACCAGTTCCGCGCGCGAGCACGCGACTTCATGGTGCCGCACTTCCAGCGGATCGACAGCGGTTTCGAATTTTGGAACGTGCTGCCCTGCCATTTGTTCTGGGGCTGGAAAAGCTAGGACGGACCCTTCAACAACCCGAATTTGATTCGGCGACCAATGCTGTAGTCGACCGTATTCACCAGAAAATAAGCAAAGCCCGATTTGAACCGCGTCCACCAGCTGTCGCGTTCACGAAGCAGCGCACGGGTCTGCTCTTCGCTTTGCGCGACCATATCGTCGATCAGCGTGCGGACATGCGCAGCAAAGGTGGCGTCGCTGATCCGCACCATGATCTCCATATTGATAAACAGGCTGCGCACGTCGAGATTGGACGAGCCGATATAAGTGCAATCGTCGATGACGAAGAGCTTCATGTGGAGCGGGCGCGGCTGGAACTCGTAGATGCGTGCCTTGCGCTTAAGGAGGTAGCGATAGAGCAGGCGGGCAGCCAAAATCGTCGCGCCATTGTCAGTTTTGCCGGCAAGCACCAGCCGCGACCCCTTGTTGCGGCGGGTAACGCGCGCAATGCGCCGCAGGATCGTTTGCGAGGGTGAGAAATAGGCAGCGACCAAGTCGATCCGCTTTGCCGTTTCCAGCGCGCGTTTGAGCACGAGACCGAGCGGCGAAATCCGGTTCGTCGGGCCGCCGATCAACCATTGAACGTGGCCATCGCCCGGTCGCCAGCTACGGATCAGGCGGCGCATCGCACCGAATTTGATTCGCCCGCCTTCGGACAGCCGGTCGAGTTCGTCATAATATTCGGCCAGATGCGCGACTTCCGGACCGGAAATGACCACCCCCAGATCCTCCCAGCTCTCATCGCCTTTTCGCCCGAAATAATAGTCGGTGATATTGTAGCCGCCGACAAGCGCATGCGCCTCATCGGCGATCAGGATTTTCTGATGATTGCGCACCAGATAGCCCAGACCTTTCCGCGAACTGAAGCAATGATAATGCCCGCCAGCAGCCACCAAAGGATCGAAAAAGCTGTCCTTGTTGTCGCCCGAACCGAAGCTGTCGATGATCAGCTGAACCTCAAGCCCCCGCTCTGCTGCCTCGCACAGTGCCGCCAGCACTTCCTGCCCGGTCTGGTCCGATCCAAACATGTAACTGAACATGCGAATTTTGGCTTTCGCGCTGGCGATCAGGTCAAGCACTGCTGCCAGCCGATCCTCCGGCGCGTGCACCAGATGAAGTTCGTGTTCGCCAACCTTGAACGCTTCACCCGCAAATTTGTGCCTGCCCGCCATGACATGGAGGTAGTGCGCTATCGGCACCTCCGCAACCGGCGCTTGGCGTTGACAATTCGAGGATGCACGCCTATTTGCCCGGTTTTCCCGCACTATTAGCGATTCAGGAGCCAGCATGGCACGCGTTACCGTTGAAGATTGCATCGACAAGGTGCCCAACCGTTTTGACCTCGTCCTCCTCTCGGCAGAGCGGGCGCGCGAGATTTCGGGCGGTGCGGAGCTGACCATCGATCGCGACCGCGACAAAAACCCCGTCGTTGCCCTGCGCGAAATCGCCGAGGAAACGATTCGTCCCGATCACCTTCAGGAAGGCTTGGTCCAGTCGCTGCAAAAGGTGCAGGTCGATGAGGATGAGGAAGCCGATGAAATCGGTTCGCTCGCTCGTTCGGCAGAGGCCCTGCGTCTGACCGCAGCCGCACCGGCCCGCGGCGCCGGGATGCAGCGCGACTACGACCGCTAAAACCTAATCCGGCAAAACCCGCATTTTGATCTGCCCGCTTTCCAGAAGCGGTGCGAGAACGGCCGCCATCCGGCCCTGCCGTTCGTTGACCAGCGCGCGGTTGAAAAAGCTGTTGGCGATGACATCGGCGATTTGCAGCCCAGCAAGCCGATGGCTCAGTTCCAGCTGCGCGGTGCCGCAAGGGCCGACCAGTTTCCCGACATCGTCGCGGATATGCGCCAGCGTCTCGGGGCCATAGCGGCCATCGTCAATGATCACGCTGTCGCAGCCCGGAATTTCGGGCAGCATGCTACCAACGACATCGTTCAGCAACGCCGCATAGACCGCAACATCATGGTCGCCGCGATCCTCGCCCTTGTCCGGCTTCACCGCTGAAATCGCAATGCCAACAGTCGCGCGTCCGCCCGAATCCTTGAACTGCTCGAAAAACAAGCCGCGTTCGGCCAGGTCGATCCGGCTGCCCTTTAGCTCGCCCAGATAGCCAGTGACCGCGCGGAACCGGGCGAGCAGGGCATCGGCGGATTCGGCAGGGATATTCACTCCCGCCAGCGTCATCACGCCCCTGCCGACGCCCCCCGATTCGTCGCAGTAAATTTGCAGGGCTTACGCTCCTTGCGGCTTGGCGTCGCCGATGCCGGCGCGTTTGCCACGCCCGGCCTTGGGGATGG
>CAZSJE010000149.1:0-5532 GCA_964606835.1 uncultured Sphingorhabdus sp. | reverse complement strand
CCGTGCGTCAGCCAGCGATACTGGCCACTATCTTCGCTATGCAGCGTATAGACGCCGAAATAGCTGCGCGACCGCTGGCCCTCGACGCTTTTTTCCAGACTGGAATAGCCTCCATTGGCGATCATGATGCCTGCAACCACAAGGGCGTAGGCCAGCCGGTTGCCGATGGCGAAGACGCCAACGGCAATCATGGCAATGATGACAGCCATTCTGGCCCAGCCGGTGTCGAAGGGATCGGCGGTGGCGCTGACGATTCCCGCAGCGAGCGCCAATAGGCCCAGTGCTACCGTCGCCCATTTTGGCCCGCTGTCATCGAGCGTTTCATCCTGGCCAAAGTTGATCAACCGGACCTGTGGCACGAGTAACGCAGCGGCGAAGATCAGGATCGGATGTTCCCACGTCCAGTCGAAAATCAGCGGGGCGACAATCGCGCAAAACAGCCCGCCAAGCACACCGCCTACCGACATCATCAAATAGAATTCGGTCAGCCGCTGCGGATCGGGCCGGGTCCGGTACATCTCGGCATGCAGTGCAACCGCGACGGTGAACAGCATCAGCGCCGCAGACACCAGCCCGTAGATCACGGCATTGCCGAAAAAGGCAAAGGCCGCCGCCGCTGCGAACAGGATCACGCTGGGTGCAACGCGGGTAAACACGTTGGCAAGCAGCCGGTTGTCGGCAAAGGCGACCGAAAAGCTCAGCAAATACAGCCCCAGCGGCACCACCCAAAGCAAAGGCATTGCCATCAGGTCGGTTGTGAGATGCGCGGTGGTGGACAGCATCAGGCCGGAGGGGACGGCGGAGAGCGCGATCCAGTACAGCCGCTGTTTCCAATGGATCGGCGGGGCGGGCGTGGCCGCGACCGCATCGGGTGCAGGACGGCTGTTCCATAGCGTCCAGGCACTCATCGCGACAAGCGCCACCAATACCGCATAGAGCCCCGACCACAGCCAGGTTTGCTCGTGCACGGGCATGAACGGCTCGACCAGCAAGGGATAGGCGATCAGCCCGGCAAAGCTGCCGATATTGGACGCGGCGTAGAGCGCATAGGGTTCACCCTGGTTGCCCGCCAGCCCGAACCAGCGCTGCATCAGCGGCGCTTGCGCGGCGACTGCAAAAAAGAGCGGTCCTATCGAGGCCAAGAGAAGCCATGGTACCCAGAATATCGGCGAACCATCGACCGGAATCCGCATCGTCGCGAGGCCAATGGGGAGCCAGATCGCGGCAAGCAGCAAGACCGAAAGATGCACCGCAGCCTGCCTTTTGGGCGCTTCCCTCGACAGCCGGTGAGCATAAGCATAGCCTGCCAGCAGCAGCGCCTGATAGACCAGCATCGCGCTGTTCCACACCGCAGGCGCTCCGCCCAGCTTGGGCAACGCCATCCGCGCGACCATGGGCTGGACGAGGAAGAGCAGGAAGCTGCCGGTCAGGATTGTGATAACGAAGCCGATACGACTCGCCGCCGGTCCAGCTCTCTCCTCCATCAGTGGTGCCGAAGCCATACGTCTCTTCCGATGCTATAGGTGATATGCGCTTTCAGTGGGCTGTCATGGGGCACATTTGGATGGTCGAAGTCCAGATCAGGATGGCGTACCATACCCAATCGCTCCATGAGCCCCCATGACCTGCGATTCCCGGGTACGGTAACTGCCCAAATATGATCATCGTTCAGGTTGGCAAATGCCCAATCGAGCGATGCTTTGGCTGCTTCGCAAGCATAGCCTAGCCCCCACATGCTACTGGCAAGTCGCCAGCCGATGTCGGGTGACCCGCATATTGCCGGAATAGTTGGGGGTTGGGGCTGTATGCCGCAGAATCCGATTAAATCCCCAACGTCTCTGCGTTCAAGGGCCCAATAACAGTGGCCCAGCTCCGCTTGGTGGGCTCGCTGGTGCTCAACTGTCGACATGACTTGGTCGACACTTTGCAGTGGACCGAGATGTTCCATGACTAGGGGGTCGTTGCATATCGTGTGGAGCGGAACCAGGTCTTCTTCCCGCCATTCGCGCAACACCAGTCGTTCCGTCTCGATCCGGAATTCAGCCATTTAGCAGCTTTGCGGCATGCGCGGCGTGATAGGTCAGCACCCCTGAGCAACCCGCGCGTTTGAAAGCCAGCAGCGTTTCCAGCACCAGCGCGTCGCGTTCGCCCGCGCCCGCTGCGGCTGCCGCCTCGATCATCGCATATTCGCCCGACACCTGATAGGCGAACACGGGGACGTCGAATGCCTCGCGCACCCGGCGGACGATATCGAGATAGGGCAGGCCGGGTTTTACCATCACGCTGTCGGCACCCTCTGCGATGTCCATAGCGACCTCGCGCAATGCCTCGTCACCGTTCGCTGGATCCATCTGGTAGCTTTTCTTGTCGCCCTTCAGCAGGCCCCGCGAACCCACGGCATCGCGGAACGGGCCGTAAAAGGCGCTGGCATATTTGGCGGCATAGCTCATGATCTGGACATTGACATGGCCGTCCATTTCCAGCGCGCGGCGGATGGCGCCGATACGGCCGTCCATCATGTCCGATGGCGCCACGATGTCGGCCCCGGCCCGCGCCTGATTGACTGCCTGGTCGACCAACGCGGCAACGGTTTCGTCGTTCAACACATAGCCCTTGTCGTCAATCAGACCATCCTGCCCGTGGCTGGTATAAGGATCGAGCGCAACATCGGTTAGGACGCCGATCACATCGCCATGCGCCTGCTTGATCGCGCGGATTGCGCGGCACATCAGATTGTCGGGGTTGGAGGCTTCCGCGCCATCGTCGCTGCGCAATTCTGGCGGAGTGTTGGGGAAAAGCGCGATGCAGGTTATGCCCAGCTCGATCGCTTCCTGCGCACGCACAACAATCTGGTCGACCGACCAGCGCGATACGCCGGGCAGCGAAGCCACTGGCTGCTCGACGCCGTCACCCTCGGTTATGAACAATGGCCAGATCAAGTCGGCGGGGGTCAATATGGTTTCGCGCACCATCGCGCGGCTCCAGGCGGTGGCGCGGCTGCGGCGCAGTCGGGTGTTGGGAAAGCTGCGGGTCACGCCCCCGGCATAGCGAAGGATTTTGGAAGGCTCAATGTAATCAGGTGAGAAATCAGACGCTACGGCGTTTTTTGCTCGTATTCGCTTGCGATATCCGGTCGATCTCGCGCTGAGGGGCTTGCGTGACCTTCGCAGGTCCCATCCCGCCTAGAGCAGCGCCAGGCTTGACGGCCTTAAGCCGCGCCAGTTGCGCCCGGAACCGCGCGAGGTCATTGCCGCTCAGCTGCGCACGCTGGGTAAAGGTCACCGAGGCGGGATTGATGTGCCGACCGTTGCGGTATAGCTCATAGTGGAGATGCGGCCCCGTGGATAGCCCGGTCGAGCCCACATAACCGATGATCTGTCCCTGCCGGACGCGCTGGCCGGGGCGTGTGGCAATGCGGCTCATATGGCCATAGCCGGTCGCCAGCCCGCCGCCATGGTTGATTTGCACAAAATTGCCATAGCCGCCCTTACGACCTGCATAGGCAATCACCCCGTCGGTCGCGGCGTAGATCGGGGCACCATAAGGTGCTCCGAAATCCATGCCCGTATGCATTTTCTTGTAACCCAGAATCGGGTGCCGCCGGTAGCCAAAGCCCGAAGTGATACGGCCATTGACCGGTCGGCTCATCGCCCCGCGCGTTTCGCCTACGCCGGATGCTTCGAACCATTGGGTGCTGTCGCCATCCTGCCATTTCAGCATCTGGATTCGCGGTTTGCCGCCGCGATCAATCCCGGCATAGAGCAGCCCGCCCGATTGCACCTCGCCGGTTTCGGCGCGGCGGTGGGCAATGATGATGTCGAACTCGTCATTAGCGCCGATGCTGTTGAGCGATGTGCGGCTGGCTATGATTTTCAGATAGTCCTGGATGGCGTCCGCTGGTGCTCCGGCTGCGCGCGCGGACCGGTAAAGGCTGCTGCCTACAGTGCCGCGAATGCGCAGTGGCGTGTCATCCACTGCAATCGGCTTGCGGGCCAAAGCAAGCCCGCCCCCTTCGCGCCGGATCGTCAAATGCAGGTCGAAGCGAGCGCGGAAATCGAGCGATTCCAGCGGGCGCGGCTCGTTGCGCGAGGTGCGCCTGCCAAGTATGATTTCGACCGGGGTGCCTGCCGGAATATCCGAAAGCGCGGTAGCGCCGCTGACCAGCGATACTGCCGCGCGGGCATCTGCGCCGCCGACCCCGGCACGCTGTAGCACGCGGGCAAAGCTATCGCCCTGGCCCAGCGTCGCGGTCATCTCGATACTTGGCCGTTCGGGACTGGCGGCAAGCGACACGACATTTTCGTTCGCAGCCATCCGCCCGCCGGTGTCGCTGCCATAGGCAATCGGCATGATCGTCTGCGTGCGCGCGACCTCCAACTGGACCGGTGTCGGCATTGGCGGCTGGGCACCATAGACCGGACCGAAATCGGGGAGCAGCGACAGCGCAAAAACGCTGAGCAAGGTAAGCGTCGCCAGCCCGCGAAACCACCGTGGCGAGCCGATATCGTCACCAAGATCGGGGGCCCAGTCGATGGCGGAAAGGCGGGTGCGCCAATCGGCCCTGCGCTCTACCGAACGCAGCGGCGCAACCATCGCATCGGCAATCGCGATTTCGCCAACATCACCTGCTGCCGCAAAAATCCTGCTTCCGGCTTCGAGCACCCACGACCCTTTTGAACCAGCGTCTTTTGACGGTTTGTCCGTCGTCGGGATTGTGACCGGATAAGGTTAATGTCAATTTAAAGTCGCTACGGCTTCGCGTTACCTGCGGTGAGATGTGTAAATTGACCGACAGGTTCAGCGAGGGTGAAGGCAACAAAGCGCTTCTATCGCGCGCGGACAGTGGCTAAGGGGGTGCCGTGCGCCCGTTCCGCTTGCTTCCGCTTTTGCTGACCGCTCTTTTTCTTGCTGGTTGCGAGCCCGCGCCACGCGACGATGGCCGACTGGAAAGCTCCCGTGCCTTCCCGAAACCCGACCGCGCCATCTCAGAAACATCGGGGACCGAGTTTTCAACCGAAGCCGCGCGCGACGAAGCGGGTGAGGCGAAGAAACTGATGGATTGGGCGCAGATCGAGCCGGGTACCACCGTTGCCGACATCGGCGCGGGTGAGGGCTATTACACCGTGCGTCTGTCGGCGCGCGTCGGCGAAAAGGGCCGTGTGCTGGCGCAGGATATCAACCGTGGTGCGCTTGATCGTCTGGCCGAGCGTGTGGTGCGCGAGCGGCTGCTCGACAATGTCGCGATCCAGGAAGGCGGGTTTGACGATCCGCGCCTGCCTCCCGGCAGTTTCGACCGCATTTTCATGGTGCATATGTATCATGAAATCGGCGAGCCTTATGCTTTCCTGTGGCGGATGCGCCCCGCGCTGGCCAAAGGGGGCCAAGTGATCGTCGTCGACCGCGACCTGCCGACCAACCAGCACGGCATTCCGCCCAAGCTGCTGTTCTGCGAATTTGCAGCGGTGGGCTATCAATTGAAGGAATTTGTCGAGCGTAAGGAAGTCGGCGCTTACTTTGCGCGCTTTGAGTTGG
>CAZSJE010000148.1:0-5574 GCA_964606835.1 uncultured Sphingorhabdus sp. | reverse complement strand
CCCATCCGCACGATGATGAACCATTCCACGACGGAGGTGTTTTTCGACGATATGCGGATACCAGCCTCGGCGCTGGTGGGCGAGGAAGGGAAGGGGTTTCGCTACATCCTTTCGGGCATGAATGCCGAACGCATCCTGATCGCTGCGGAATGTATTGGCGACGCCAAATGGTTCATCGCCAAGGCGAGCGACTATGCGAAGGAACGTGGCGTGTTCGGGCGGCCGATCGGGCAAAATCAGGGTGTGCAGTTCCCCATCGCCCGCTGCTATGCGCAGATGCGTGCCGCCGAGCTGATGGTGCATCATGCCGCACAGGTTTTTGACGCAGGCGGCAATCCGGGAGCTGAGGCCAATATGGCAAAGCTGCTGGCCTCAGAGGCGAGCTGGGCCGCGGCCGATATGTGCGTGCAGACCTTTGGCGGCTTTGGCTTTGCAGAGGAATATGACGTCGAACGCAAGTTCCGCGAGGCGCGGCTCTATACGGTTGCCCCGATCAGCACCAATTTGATCCTCAGCTATCTGGCCGAGCATGTGCTGGGGTTGCCGCGCAGTTATTGAGGCGTGCGGTTCTCGACCCGGTCCAGCTTTGGCAGCGCGGTCACGCCACCCCGCGACAAATAGGCCACCAGCGCCTCGAGATCGACCGGGCCGACCACGTTATCGCTGCCTTCCTTCAACACCGCAAAGCCATCGCCACCATTGCCGAGGAAATCGCTTGTTGTGACGCGGTAGGTCTTGGCGTCGTCCAGCGGCACGCCGTTCAGCGTCGCAAAAAGCAGGCGCTGCCCCACCGGACGCGATTCGTCGTAGCCAAAGCGGAAGCCGGTTGAGGGCGAGAGGATACGCGAGAGATTGGGGTCCGCAAATTGCGTTTCCAGGAGATCGCGGATTTGCTTGCCAGTAAACGTCTTCGTTACCAGCATATTGCCGAAAGGCTGTGCCTGGAACACCGAACCAAAGCTTACCTTGCCATCCGCGAGCGGCACGACATCGGCGCGGATGCCGCCGGGGTTCATGAAAGCGATTTGCGCGCCGCCACTATCGGGACCTGCGGTCGCCGCCAGTTGCGCGTCGGCGATCATGTTGCCCAGCAGGCTTTCCCCGCTCTTGCCGCCATCGCGCGTTGCGGGGCCGGCAAGTACGCCAATCACCCGGTTTGCCTCTGACTTGGCAGCGTCGCGGTAACGCGCGACCAAAGCGGCCACATCCGCGCGGGCTGCGAATTTGGGATAGGCGCCAACCAGCGGTACCTCCCCGCGCGATCCGGTGAAGGCTTCGCTTTGCACCACGATATTGCGGGCGGATTTGGAAACCAGCTTCTTGCTTACGGGGTCAACCTTCAGGTCAATGCCCGTCACCAGCCGGCCAAACGACCCTGCGCTGGTCAGCAGGAACGGCTTGGCCGGGTTGATATTGCTATAGTCGCAGACATAGGCTTGGTGTGTGTGGCCGGAGACCACGACATCGATCGAATTATCGAGCCGGTCGAGGATCGGCATCAACGCACCGGTTATCCCTTCGCACTTGGGATCGTTGAAATCGCCCGGGTTGGTAACGCCTTCGTGGATCAGTACCACGATCACATCCGCGCCTTCGGCCTTCAGCTTGGGGATCAGGGCATTGGCCGTGTCCGCCTCATCGGCGAAACTGACGCCCTTGATCCGGTTGGCGGAGACGATCAGTCCGGTCCCCTCCAGCGTCATGCCGATAAAGCCGACGGTCACTTTGGACGCACCGCTGCCAAAGCTTTTCAGCGCATAGGGCGGGAACAAAGTCTTTCCGTCCTTGATGGTGTTGGCGGCAAGGATTTTGAATTTCGCACCGGTAAATGGCTTGTCCAACCGGCAAGGCTCTGCCTGCGTATGTTTTTCGCAGCCGCCATATTGCATGCGCAGCAATTCCTCGGTGCCCTTGTCGAATTCATGGTTGCCGGCGGCGTTGAACTCCAGCCCGACCATGTTCATCGCCATGATCGCCGGTTCATCGAGGAACAGCGACGACGACAGCGGCGTGCCGCCGATCAGGTCGCCTGCCGCAACGACCGCGTTGTTGGGCGCGTCGGCTTTTAACGAGTCTATTGCGGAGGCCAGATAGGCTGCCCCACCCGCCGGGATGCGGCTCTTGCTGCCATCGGCTTCGGTCTTTTCGACGGCCTGTTTGGGCGGATCGAGATGGCCGTGGAAGTCGTTGATTGCGATCAGGCGGATGTCGATGGGCGCCGCGACATCGGGCAGCCCTTGCGTCGTTGCACAGCCTGAAAGGCAAAGGGCGAAAGCAAGGAGGAGCTTTTTCATCCGGAGCTTTTGGCAAAGCCGAATGACAGGTTCAAGTCAAACACTCGCCTTAACCAGCCGCGCCAGCACGTCGGCAGCAAAGGCGCTGAGCGTGTCATCACGCGCGCCCATGATCACGATCCGGTCCCCAGGCTGGGCAAGCTCGACAATGCGGTCGGCGCAATCCTCGCGCGCCGGAATATGCTCGGCCTGCTTGCCTGCTGCGACCACGGCGTCGGTAATCGTTTGGCTACCCAGCCGCCGGTCCACCGTGCCGCCAAAATAGACCGGATCGCACAGGATCAGGTGATCGTCGCGGTTCAGGTGCCTGGCAAACACCGCCGCCAGCTCGCTGCCCATCACACGGATCGGGCCGTAACCGTGCGGCTGAAAAAAGGCGATGATGCGACCCGGGAAGGCCTTCAGCGTGGCGAGTGTCGCGGCGGTCTTGTCAGGGTTGTGGCCGAAATCGTCGATTACGGTGATGCCGCCTGCAATGCCGACAATATCGAACCGTCGGGCTAGCCCCGCGAAACGCTCTATCCCATGGATAGCCTGCGCAATCGGCACGCCCAGCGCCCGCGCAGCGGCGATAGCAGCGAGCGCGTTCGAGATGTTGTGCCGCCCCGGCACCTGCAGCGTCACCGGCCAGCTCTCCCCGCCGGCGCGCAGCGTGAAGCGGCTCGCGAGCGGCATGTCGACGATTTCGGTGGCGCGTACATCGGCGCGGTCGGTGAAGCCAAAGCTGATCGCGTCTTTCAAAGCCATTGGCACAAGCAAGGCCACGCTTTCAATGTCGTCGGCGTTCCAGATGGCGACCTTGGCCTTCTTCGCAAAATCGCCAAACAACTGGCGCAATTCATCGAGCGACTTGTGGTCGAGGCTGATATTGTTCAGCACCGCGACTTCGGGTTTGAACAGCGCAATCGAGCCGTCGCTTTCGTCCACCTCGCTGACAAACACATCGCCCTTGCCGACGCGCGCGCTGGCAAAAGGCGTGTCGGAGGAGACGAAATTCTTCATCACTCCGCCGTTCATGATTGTCGGGTCGAGGCCCGCATCGGTCAGGATCCAGCCGATCATGCCAGTAACGGTCGATTTGCCGCTGGTGCCGCCCACCGCGATCGAGCGCTTGCTTGCGTTGAACAGCTCGGCCAGCAGTTCGGCGCGGGTCATGCGTTTGCAGCCAAGCTCCTTTGCGCGCGCGACATCAGGCACGCTGTCCTCGATTGCGGCGGAGGCTATCAATATCTGCTCGCCGCTGCTCAGGCCGCTGCCGTCCTGCGGGAAAATATCGATGCCAAGCGATTGGAGCCATTCGAATTTCGGTGCCAACCGCCCTTGATCGAGCGCGCGGTCTGATCCAGCCACCTGACCCCCGCCATCGCGAACAATATTGGCCAGCGGCAACATCCCCGACCCACCAATGCCGCAAAAGAAATAGGATTTGTTTTTTGCCATCGCGCCCCGCTATTGCCGGGGGTCAGATTTGGCAATGGGGAGGAGTGGAAATTGCGAATAGGCATTTGCGCCCCCTCTACGCCGTTCACGCAGGATGATGCCGACAAAGTGACGGCGCTTGCGGCGTTACACCACCCGCAGGCTGAGCTGGTATTCGACAGGCAATGCTTCATCGAAAAGGGCCATTTCGCCGGGACTGACCAGCAACGCCTCGAAACCTTTGTCGCCATGGCCAACGACCCCGCCTTTGACGCCATATGGTTCGTGCGCGGCGGCTATGGTGCCTGCCGGATTGCCGAGGAGGCGGTGAAGGCGCTCAAAGCCCCGGCGCGCTGCAAAAGCTATATGGGCTATAGCGATCAAGGCAATTTGCTTGGGAGCCTTTACAAGGCCGGGATTGGTTGGCCAGTGCATGGCCCGATGCCCGGTGATATCCGGCGGAAGGGCGGCGAGACGGCGGTGCTGCGCGCGCTCGACTGGCTGGTCAGAGGCGATCCCAAATCACTGGAATCAAACATCGAACGCGGCCAGAAATATGCCGCATTCAACCTGATGACGCTGGCGATGATGGTCGGCACCCCGTTGTTGCCCGAGCTGAAAGGCCATGTGCTGATGGTCGAGGAGGTCAGCGAATATCTCTATGCCTTCGACCGGGCGATGTTCAATGTGACTACGCATCTGAAAGGTGCCGGGCTGGCAGGCCTGCGGCTGGGCCGTGTTTCCGAGGTTCCCAAAAACGACCGGCCCTTCGGTGCAACCCCCGAAGAGATCGCCCGTCACTGGTGCGGCAAGAATAGCATTGCTTTTCTGGGCACCGCCGATATCGGCCACGACAGCGAAAACAAGGTGGTGCCGTTCGGCACTCTCGGCTGAAGGGAACCCACATGCGCGCATTCATCTTTCCGGGGCAGGGCAGCCAGGCTGTCGGCATGGGGCAGGCGCTGGCCGAGGCAAGCGCAGCGGCGCGCGAGGTGTTCCAGGAGGTCGATGATGCGCTCGGCCAGAATTTGTTCAAGCTGATGTGCGAAGGGCCGGAGGACCAGCTGACCCTGACCGAAAATGCCCAGCCAGCGATCATGGCCAATGCAATCGCGACCCTGCGTGTGCTGGAACGTGAGGCTGGGGTGAGGCTGTCGGAGAAAGCCAGCTTTGTCGCCGGGCACAGCCTAGGCGAATATACCGCACTTTGCGCAGCGGGGGCTTTCGACCTCGCGACCACCGCCAAGCTGCTCAAGCTGCGCGGGCAGGCGATGCAGGCGGCGGTGCCAGTGGGCGTGGGCGCTATGGCGGCTTTGCTTGGCGCGGATATCGAGAAAGCGGAGGCACTTGCTTCTGCTGCGGCACAGGGCGAAACCTGCACTGTTGCCAACGACAATGATCCGTCGCAGGTGGTTATTTCCGGCCATAAAGGGGCCATCGAGCGCGCGATCGAACTGGTGAAGGATCATGGTATCAAGCGCGGCATCTTGCTTCCCGTGTCCGCCCCCTTCCATTGCCCGTTGATGCAACCCGCCGCCGACCGCATGGCCGATGCATTGGGCGAAACCGCGATAAATGGTCCTCATGTGCCGGTTTTTGCCAATGTGATTGCCGCTCCGGAATCCGAACCCGATGCGCTGCGCAAGCTTCTCGTCGAACAGGTTACCGGCCGCGTCCGCTGGCGCCAGTCGGCGATTGCGATGGCCGATGCGGGTGTTTCCCATTTCGTCGAATTCGGCGGCAAGGTGCTTTCGCCCATGGTTAAGCGCAGCGCTGGCGAGGATGTAGTCACGCAAAGCATCGTCACGATGGACGACATCGAAACCGCGCTGAAGGAGTTTTGAAATGCTATTGCAAGAAC
>CAZSJE010000147.1:4310-5596 GCA_964606835.1 uncultured Sphingorhabdus sp. | reverse complement strand
GGGCTTGCGGCGGGCAAGGGCGTGATCATTGCCGAGACGCTCGCGGAGGCCGAAGCCGCCATCGACGACATGTTCAGTGGGGGATTTGGCGACGCCGGGGCTAGCGTTGTGATCGAGGAGTTCATGCAGGGCGAGGAAGCCAGCTTTTTCGCGTTGACCGATGGCAAGACCGTCATCCCCTTTGGCAGCGCGCAGGATCATAAGCGCGTCGGCGAAGGCGATACCGGACCCAATACCGGCGGCATGGGGGCCTATTCGCCTGCGCGCGTGCTGACGCCCGAACTGGAAGCGCGGGTGATGGCGGAGATTGTCGAGCCGACCGTAAAGGCGCTGGCCGACGCAGGCATGCCCTATTCGGGTGTGCTGTTCGCGGGGCTTATGCTGACCGATCAGGGGCCCAAGCTGATTGAATATAACGCGCGGTTCGGCGATCCCGAATGCCAGGTGCTGATGAGCCGCTATCAGGGCGATCTTGCGGCGCTGATGCTGGCAACGGCACAGGGGCGTCTTGCAGAGGCGGAGCCGCCGCGCTTTTCAAAGCAAACCGCACTTACGGTTGTAATGGCAGCCAGGGGCTATCCAGGTACGCCTGAAAAAGGCGGGAGCATTTTGATCGGCGATATCGGCAACGCCATGGTCTTTCATGCCGGGACCGCGCTGAGGGACGGCGCGCTGGTCGCCAACGGGGGACGGGTGCTGAATGTCACCGCGCTGGGTGACAGCGTCAGGTCCACGCAGGCTGCCGCCTATGCCGCAGTCGATGTTATCGACTTTCCCACTGGCTTTTGCCGCCGCGACATTGGCTGGCGCGAAGTGGAGCGCGAAAGGCTGGACTTGGCCTGACCACCGCCTTATTCGGGCACACAAAGATTTCAGGCAAGCATTCCAAGGGGAAATTTGATGCAAGCTTATTTGCCGATCATCATCAGCGCGATTGTCATTTTCACCGCTCTTATGTGGTGGCTATTGGCGCTGGGCAGGGTCCGGTCGGACGCATCGCCGCCCGAAGCGCTGACCAAGGCCGATCCGCAACCGACCGTCCAACCGACAGTCGATGCAGCCGCGCCCAAGCAAGTGGTCGAGCTGGCCAAGACCATGCCTGTGGCGACAGCGCCAGTGGGGCTGGTCGACGGCAAGCCCAAGCCCAAAGTGAAAGCCTCAGCCAAACCGAAAGCGGCCCCCAAGGCCAAGATTGAAGCGCCAAAAACCAAGGCCGCACCAGCGCCCAAGGCGAAAGCCGCTGCGGCACCCAAAGCCAAGGCAGCGCCAGCAACCAAACCCAAAGC
>CAZSJE010000147.1:0-4210 GCA_964606835.1 uncultured Sphingorhabdus sp. | reverse complement strand
GCAGCTGCCGCCAAGCCCAAAGTAGCAGCCGCACCAAAACCCGCGCCCAAGGCTGCACCAAAAGCAGCTGTCGCAAAACCCAAAGCAACCCCGGCACCCAAAGCCAAGGCTGCACCCGCGCCAAAAGCGCCGCCAAAGCCATCGATCCCCGACGACCTGGCCTTGCTCAAAGGCGTAGGGCCAAAGCTGCTTGTCATGCTCAAGGACATGGGCATCACCAGTTTCGAACAGGTCGCCAATTGGACCGCCGCCGACGTTGCCGAAATAGACTCCAAACTGGGCGTCTTCGCCGGTCGCATCGGCCGCGACAATTGGGTCGACCAGGCCAAATTGCTGGTCGCAGGCGACGTCGCCGCTTTTGAGAAGAAGTACGGCGCGTTGGGGAGTGAGATCAAATAGCCCCTAATCCTCCTCCACCCGCACGACTCGCAATTTGTCGATCCTGCGCCCGTCCATGTCGACAATCTGGAAATGCCAGCCATTTTCGGTGAAATGGTCGCCTTCCTGCGGCAGCCTTCGCATGACATGCAGCACATAGCCCGCAGCGGTGGCGAAATCGCGGTCTTCGGGCAGGTCGATGTCCAACTGGTCCGCCATCGCGTCGGCTGACATCGACGCGTCGATCAGCAGCGAGCCATCGTCAAGCTTGACGATATTCGCCGCACTCCCCTGCTCCTGATCCGACGCGAATTCGCCGGCAATCGCCGAGAGCAGGTCGTTGGGGGTCACGATCCCTTCGAAATGGCCATATTCATCGTGCACAAGCAGCATCGGCACTTCGGAAGAGCGCAAGAGCTCGAGTGCATCCATCGCGTCGCGCTGATCGGGAATAATCTCCGCCTTGCGCATCAGCTCGGTCAGGTCGAGCAGCTGACCCCTGATCTGCGCCGCAACGATATCGCGCGACTGGACCACGCCCAGCACTTCGTCGACGCTATCGCCAATCACCGGCAGTCGCGTGTGGGGAGAGTTCAGCAACTTGTCGCGCACATCCTCCGCCGTGGCATTGGCGGATAGCCAGTCGACCTCAGTGCGCGGCGTCATCACCTCGCGCACCGGGCGGTCGGCCAGACGGACTACGCCTGCGATAACCTTATGCTCATGCTCCTCGATAATCCCGGCGTGCGTGGCTTCGGTGAAGACGACCTTCAGCTCCTCGGCGCTCAACGATTCGCGATTGTCGCGCCTAAGGCCAAGCAGCCGAAAAATAATCGCGCTCGACCGGTCGAGCAGCCAGACAAAGGGTGCGGCGATTCGTGCCAGCCATTCCATCGGACGGGCCATCACCGCGGCAATGCGTTCGGGGGCGATCAGCGCGAACTGCTTTGGCACCAACTCGCCAACCACTAGTGACGCATAGGTCGTTGCACCAATTACCAAGCTGATGCCAATGGTCATCGCCCATTGGCGGTCGACGCCCAGGGCCAGCAAGCGCTCTCCCACAGGTCCGCCCAGTGTCGAGCCCGAATAGGCACCGGCGATAATGCCAATCAGAGTGATGCCAATCTGCACCGTCGACAGGAACCGGCCCGGATCGCGGGCCAGCTCCAGCGCCGCTGCCGCACCGCCGCTGCCATTGTCGGCCATCGCCTGCAACCGCGCCGAACGCGCGGAAACAATGGCGAGTTCGGACATGGCGAACACGCCATTGAGGGCAATCAGCGCGAGGATGATCGCCGCATCGATCCAGGGAAAGGGGGTGGGGGCCATGTTGAAACGCCTCTTTAGGGCCTTGTCCCCTGCCTTGGCAAGATTGTGCGGGTGACAGGGAAGATATGCTTGCCTATGCCGCACCCATGACCACCCCCACCAAACCGGCCATAGCCTTCCTTGTTGCGTGCATTGGCATCGGGACATTTTCGGCCATGGACGCTGCGATGAAGGAGCTGGCGCTGGCCATGGGCGCCTATAGCGCGACCCTGTGGCGCAATGCGACCGGGGCGGCGATGATGGGTGTGCTGTTTGTCGGCACGCGACAGCGCTGGCCTGCACGGGCAGTATTGCGACTGCATCTTTGGCGCAGCTTTGTGGTTGCCTTCATGGCCGTCAGCTTTTTCTGGTCGCTGACCGTATTGCCACTGGCCGAGGCGATTGGCCTGTCGTTCATTGCCCCGGTGATTGCGCTCTATCTTGCTGCGGTGCTGCTGGGCGAGAAGATCGGGCGCGAAGCAGTGATCGCATCGGTCGCCGGGCTGGCAGGCACGCTCGTGATCCTGTTCGGCAAATTCAGCGGCGATTATGGCGAGGGCGCGGTCTGGGGCACCGCCGCTGTGCTATTTTCGGCGGTGCTCTATGCCTATAATTTGATCCTTCAACGTCAGCAGGCATTGCTGGCGGGACCTATTGAAATTGCCTTTTTCCAGAATTTGTTGATCTCCGCGATCCTCAGCCTAGCCGCACCCTGGTGGCTGGTGCCGCAGACCGAATTTGCGCTGACTTTGGGTGCGGCGGGGCTGGCAATGGTGTCGACACTGATGCTCAGCTGGGCCTATGCCCGCGCCGAGGCGCAAATATTGATCCCCGTCGAATATACCGCTTTCGTCTGGGCGGCGCTGTTGGGATGGCTGTTTTTCGATGAGGCGGTGACTGGATGGACGATTGCCGGAACTGCGCTGATCGTCGCCGGATCGCTAGTTGCCGCGCGTGTAAAACCTGTTCCCGTTAATCAAGTCGAAATGGCTTCGGTTTAGCTATAAAGCCGCAATTGCAAACCTTTGCTGCCGGAGTGACGCTTGAGCCCTGCCGAATTTCTTGCCGCCCTTGCCCGCAAGGCCGGGAGTTGGTCGCATGAGCGGGCGGCGCAGGGGATTCTCGATACTGCGCCCATTGTCGCTGCCGAAGACGGCGTTATCCTGTTTTCGATGATCGGTACGGCGGTGCTGATACCCTATCTGGTCGCGCTAAAATCGCTGCATTTCCATTTGCGGCGCGGGCGAGTCGTCTTGCTGAACGACGGCACACTGACACCTGCCGACCGTGCGATCCTTGCGCACCATTGCAACAATCCCGTCATTCTGGAAAAGGCCGATATCGACCCAAGCCCTTGCCCGCGCGACAATTGCTGGGAGCGGCTGGTTGCCATCCTCGACCGGCGCGCCGATGCCTATGTGATTCAGCTCGACTCGGATACGGTAACGACGGGGCCAGTCCCCGAAATCCTGACGGCAATCGGGGCGAACCGCAGCTTTACGCTCGCGGGCGGCGCCGATGAAGCGCGACATGGCTTCCGTTCCGCACGCGAGATTGCATCGATTTTCCACGCCGATGGCCCGACCACCGACCATGTGCAGGCACAGGCCGAAGCGGCAATGGCGACGCTGCCGCAGGGCGACAGCTGGCGCTATATTCGCGGCTGCGCAGGCTTTGCAGGGTTCGCACGCGGCAATGGCGGCCGCGCGCTGGTTTCCGAATTTTCAAACGCGATGGACGAGCGGCTGGGCGACACCTGGCGGCAATGGGGCAGCGAGCAGGTTGCCTCCAACTTCGTCGTCGCCAACGATCCCGATCCGGTCCAGCTGCCCTATGACCGCTATGTCAATCACTGGTCAGAGCCGCTGCCCAGTGATCCAGCCTTTGTGCATTTCATCGGCACCTACCGGTTCCGTCATGGCAATTATGCCCGCTGCAGCCGCGAGGCGATTGCCCGCCTTTCGAGCTAATCCCGCTTTCGCATTGACCCCTTGATCGAGTCGGTTTAATCGCACGATTAAATCCACACCGAACAGGAGTCTTTCATCATGGGTACAGCCTATATCGTCGATGCCGTGCGCACCGCTGGCGGCAAGCGCGGTGGCAAGCTTGCCGGTTATCACCCCGTCGATCTGGGTGCGGCCGTGTTTGACGCCATTGCCGACCGCAATGATTTCGACACCAAGGCGATCGACGATGTCATCACCGGCTGCGTCATGCAGGGCGGACAGCAGACAATGGATGTTGGCCGCAACGCCGTGCTCGCCTCCAAACTGCCCGACAGCATCCCGGCGGTGACCATCGACCGTCAGTGTGGCTCCTCGCAACAGTCGATGATGTTTGCCGCGCAAGCGGTGATGTCGGGAACGCAGGATATCGTCCTTGCCAGCGGGATCGAGAGCATGACGCGCGTGCCGATGGGCTCGACGGCGATGCTGTATATGAAGGAAGGCCTCGGCAACTATAAATCGCCCCGGCTGGAGGAAAAATATCCTGGCATCATGTTCAGCCAGTTCATGGG
>CAZSJE010000146.1:2703-5607 GCA_964606835.1 uncultured Sphingorhabdus sp. | reverse complement strand
GCCCAGCATGGTGCGCGCCGGATCGAGCAGGGTATCGCTCGCAAAGGCCTTCAACTGGCGCATGACTTCCGCTTCGTCGCCGGTCGGTTGACCGAAACTGGGCTGTTTCGACCGGGCGCTGACCCGGCTTTCGGTCAGCTGGATTTCGGCAAGGTTGCCAATGGCATAGCTCGACCACCAGACGTCATCGGTCCGGTCGCGCACCGGCATCCATTCGCGGTAAGCACGTTCTGCTGAACGCTTACGGTCGCCCCAGTCGCCTTCGCTCGGCTGGTGGTTTTGCGCGCCGTCGGCATAGGCGTCATTAGTATATTCATGGTCGTCCCACATAGCCACCATCGGGAATAGCTGGTGCAGCATTTGCAGGTCGGGGTCGGCGCGATAGCTGGCGTAACGCAGCCGGTAGTCGGCAAGCGCAACCATTTCATGCCCCGGCTCGATCAGGCGACCGGCGACGGCTTCGGCGGCATCCGGATAATTGCCGCGGTGATATTCGTAGAGATAATCGCCGAGGTGCAGGACAAGATCGAAATCCTTCGCGGCATTGGCGTGCGTATAAGCGTTGAACCAGCCGAAGGGCAGGTTGGAGCATGAGAAGACTGCCATCCGGTATTTGCTGACATCGCCGACGGGCAGGGTGCGGGTGCGCCCGACAGGTGACTTGGTGCCGTCGGGAGCGACGAACTGGTAGTTGTAGCTTTTGCCCGGCTGCAACGAGCCGACGACGATTTTCGCTGTGTGGTCGCGGGCTGGGGATGCCATCGCCTGGCCCCCAGAGACGATGCGCCGAGGCTTGCCTTCTTCCCAAAGCTCTACGACCAGCTTGCTCTCCGCCGTTTGCGACACGAAGCGCGTCCAGAGCAAAATGGATGTTGGTCCCGGCTCGCCGCTTGCGACGCCATGGGTGAAGCCTTTGCCCAGCGAAGCCTGCATCGCCGCGATGGCACCGCCGGGTAAGGCAAGCGCGCCGAGACCGAAAGCGGCGGTTTTCAATAGCAAGCGGCGGTCGATATTCATCCCATGATTCCTAGCAGCAATAGGATTGTGAAGAACAATGTCAGCACTATGACAATGAACAATGTCAGCGGGATCATGCGCAGCACCGCGCCGCGCCGCGACAGGCCATAGGCATAGCGCAGCTGTTTGTAGAGATGGAGGCCCGGCGCGAGCAGGAAAACCAGGCCCAGCCAGCCATCGGAAATCCCCAGCCAACCCGCAATCGAGACGAGCACGAACAGGAAGCACATGAAGCTGATTGAGTAAGTGGTGAAAACTGCATGGTCGTAAAAACGATGCCCGCGGACACCGAGTGTTACCAGCCAAACAAAAGGCAGCGACAGCGGGATCAGCAACCAGGCAAATTTATAGCCGTTCGACTGCAGTTTATAGAGAGCGAGGCTGGGGTTCTGGAACATTTTTACTCCCCCCTTGTTCAACCGGTCATCAAGCCATGGCAGTCCCGTGTCTGATTTCATGGTGTTCATTGTGATCATGTCGTCAATGGTCACTTTGCCACCTACATCGTCATAGACTGGCTTGCCGGTGGTCGCGAATGCAATGCCGTTGCGCTCGGTCTTCAGTTTTTTGAGCTTCGTCCGGATTTCCTGGGTCCTCTTGGGGTCATTTCCAATCGCTTTGAGCTGGGATTCGGCCTTGCCGATCTGCGCGTCCAGTTCCTTGGCTTCTTTTTCGAGCCCAGCTTGCCAGTCGCTTGGGATTGGCCCGCCGTCAGACTGGCCAAAGCTGAACACTGCGAACATCAGGAAAATCGAAAACAGGAAAATCGCCATGGGCGAAACGAACTTCGCCCGCTCGCCATGGACATAGCGGCGCGTCAACTCTCCGGGTTTGAACAACAGCAGCGGCAGCGTTCGCCAGAGCTTGCCGTCGAAATGGAAGACCGAATGCAGAACGTCATGGCCGATGGCGGAGAGCGTGCGGTGGACATGTGCCTTCTGCCCGCAGGACGCGCAAAAGGGGCCGGACAGCCGCGCGCCGCAGTTCAGGCAGACGACATCGCTTTCGCCATTTTCATCAAGCGCCACGCCGCCGTGCACAGGCTCTGCCGCTGCGCCGAGCAGCGCTCCCTCAATTGCCGTTCCGGCCGCTTCGAACTCCCCCGACATGGGCAATTCCTATGCGGCGAACCAGATCGGCCTGCAAGCCGAAAGCGTTTGGGTGCCGGTTTCAATGATGTTATACCATAACTCTCTTTTGGAGAGAGGAGAGTCGCAATGGGTACAGTTATCTACCTTCGCCAGCACGGTATCCGCCATGTCGAGGAGCCGATTTCGGCAATGAACATTACGCCGCTTATCGATGTGATGCTGGTGCTGCTGGTTATGCTGATCATCACCGTTCCGATGGCCATGCACAATGTGCCGGTCGACCTGCCGACTGTTAGCACAAAAAGCGATCGTGAACCTATGACGCAAAAGCTGGCACTGGCGCAAGACGGTACCGTTTATTGGAACGGCACCGAAATCGACGACGCCAGCCTGACCAAAGAGCTACAGGCAGCGGCGGCGGCGAAGGATGATCTGCAGTTCCAGACCGAGGGCAATGCCCGTTACGAACGCTTCGACCAGTTGATAGCGCAGGTGAAGAAAGCGGGCGTCACGCAGATCGGCTTTGCCGGAAACAGCGCCTTTGCAGATTTTGGGAAATAGTTTGCCCGATTAAGGCTGGCGTAAGGGACATGGGCGGCATAACAGGTGCCGCTCATGCCTCAACTCCTTTCCATCGGCACTGCGCTGCCGCCCCATAAAATCACCCAGGACGAAGTGATGGCGGTTCTGGAACGCGCGCGGGGGAAGGCGCTGCCCCCGCGCATGGAGCAGATTTTGCGCAACAGCGGGATCGAGGAGCGCTATCTGGCGCAAGAGCCGGACTATTATCTGGGCG
>CAZSJE010000146.1:0-2603 GCA_964606835.1 uncultured Sphingorhabdus sp. | reverse complement strand
GAACTGTGCAGCATGGCCTATGACCATGCGCAGATGGAAAAAAAGGATTTGGTCGCCACTGCGCTGTTTGCCGATGGCTGCGCGGCAGCAGTGATTGGGACAGGAGAGGGGCCGGAGCTGGCAGCCTTTGCGCAGCATGTCTGGCCCGACAGCATCGACATGATGGGATGGGAGATTGGCGACACCGGCTTCGATCTTGTGCTTGCCCGCGACATCCCTGCCTTCGTCAATCGCGACTTTGCACCGGTTGCGGACGGATTTCTGGCTTCGCAAGACCTCGCCAGACCGGACTTGGCCGAACCTGCCTGCCACCCCGGCGGCGGGCGTGTGGTCGATGCGCTGGCGGGTTATTTCGGCGCAGGCCTGAATACCACGCGCGCAGTGCTGCGCGACTTTGGCAATATGAGCTCGCCGACGGTTCTGTTCGTGCTGAAGGCGCTGATGGAGCGCGGGCCGCTTGTAGGACCGACTTTGCTGACGGCGCTGGGGCCAGGCTTCACCGGGGCCTTGGGGCTGGTCCGACCATGATCGATTGGCCATCATGGGCACTGGCCATTCTCGCCTATGTCGTTATCCAGCGCCTGGGCGAGCTGGTCTATGCCAATGCCAATACACGCCGCCTGCTTGCCGAGGGCGGGCGCGAATATGGGCCGCGGCATTATCCGCTGTTCATCCTGCAGCATGGTGGCTGGCTGTTGGCGATTGCGATGTTCGGCAGGCCATCCGCACTGCCCGACTTGTGGCTGCTGTCTGCCTTTGTCGCCAGCCAGGCGCTGCGTTTCTGGACGCTTGCCAGCATCGGCCGCTGGTGGACCACCCGCATCATAAGCGCTCCGCATTTCCCCCGCGTGAAAAAGGGGCCTTACCGGTTCACCCCGCATCCCAACTATGCCGTGGTGGTGCTGGAAATCGCGCTGCTCCCGCTTCTGCTTGGCGCTCCCATGGTCGCGCTTGCCTTTTCGCTTGCCAATGCCATGTTGCTGGCATGGCGGATCCGCGTCGAAGCGGCGGTGCTGAGCGAAAGGGGGGAGTGATATGGCCAGCCTGTTGGCGAGGGTGATTTCGTCAGTCCTGCGGACCACCGGCACCCTGCGCAAACGCTATTCGGACAGTCCGGGCTTTATCGAGCGCATTGCTGCATCGCGTGTGAATCCCGATCTGCCGACGGCAAAGATGCGCAAGCAGTTGGCGGTTGGCGAGACGAAGCTTGACGGCCGCAGCATCTGGATGATTGCACCACAGGATGGGGCGCCATCTGCGCACCTCCTTTATTTTCATGGTGGCGGCTATGTTTATCCGGCGGTCGATGTGCACTGGAAATTCATGGCGCATATGGCCGAGACATACCGGATTGCGGTGACTGCGCCGCTTTATCCGCTGGCGCCGGAGGCGACAGCTGAAGAGACAACCGCCTTTGGGCTTGCTGCTTATCAGGCGTTTCTTGCCCGGCATGACGGCCCGTTCATCATGGGCGGGGATTCAGCGGGCGGTGGCCTTACCTCCGTGGTCGCCATGGCGGCGCGGGACAAGGGGCTGCGGCAGGCATCCGGCTTGTTGCTGGTCTGCCCTTGGCTCGACGGCAGCGGCAGCCATCCCGACCAGCCTGCGATCGAGAAGCGCGACTGCGTGCTGACGCTTGGCGGGATCAGGGCCGCCGCGCGGGAATATGCTGGTGGCCTGCCCATTGACGACCCTCGCGTCAGCCCGATCCACGGGCAGTGGGACGGACTGCCGCCGATCCTCTGCTATGGCGGCGGCGATGACATATTGGTCACCGACGCACGCGCGTTGAAGGCGAAGCTACCGGCCATCGAATATGTCGAGGAGCCGGGCCTGATGCATGTCTGGCCCATCTTTTTCCTGCGCGAAAGCCGCGCTGCTCAGGCGCAAATCGCAGATTGGGCCATTGGGGTTACCAGAAAGTAGTTGCATTTCGCGCAACAGCTTTGACGCAAGGCTCAATTGCATTTCGTGCAACTGGGCCTAGATGCAAGGCCAACAAAAACACAAAAATATGGATGCCCAGACAGGCTGTATCCCGCCGGTCCGCACAAGCGCGTCGGCCATAACAGAAAGGAACAGTCAGATGACGAAGCTTTATTCGCTTTTTGCGGCCATGCTGCTGACCGCGGTCCAGTTCACTGCGACCCTGGCCTAAGACCATGCAGTCCCAAACGGCTTGACCCGGCCCCTCCCGCTCGCCGATAGCATCGGTTCGGAAGGGACCGGGAAGCCATGGGCGGTAATGATTATGACTGGACGGCCTTTGCCAGCGGTTTCCTGATCGCGCTGCTGATCGTTTTCGTCCTCCGCTGGCGCCGCACACAGCGCCGCACCAACAGTCTGAGCGGTCCGCCGCGCAGCATTCCCTCGACCAACGACCTGTCACCAGACCTGCGCGCGCAAATTTTGCTGCTAAAGGCAGAAGGGCAGACAATTGCCGCCATCAAACTGGCGCGCGAACGGACGGGGCTGGGGCTGGCCGAGGCCAAGCAGCTTGTCGAACAAATCCGCTAAGACGGTGTATTGACCGAAGCGAGGATTGCCGCCGCCGTCTCCTCCATCGTTCCCGCCACCAGCAAGGGCTGGCCCCCGACAATGCC
>CAZSJE010000145.1:0-5645 GCA_964606835.1 uncultured Sphingorhabdus sp. | reverse complement strand
GCCTTGAAAGCCATGCTCGCCGAGGTCATGGCCGACGCATGAAGGACATTGCATCGTTACCCTATCGCCCGTGCGCCGGGATCATGCTGGCGAACCGGGACGGGAAGGTTTTCGTCGGCCAGCGGATCGACAGCATCAGCAACATCGCCTGGCAAATGCCGCAGGGCGGGATCGATGACGGTGAGGAGCCTGAGCAAGCCGCGCTACGCGAGTTGGAGGAGGAAACCGGCGTTTCACGTGACTTGGTCGATGTGCTTGCACGGTCAAAAGAGGAATATTTTTACGACCTGCCAGAGGAGCTGGTCGGCAAATTGTGGAAGGGCAAGTGGCGCGGGCAGCGGCAATGGTGGTTCCTTCTGCGCTTCAAGGGCGAGGATAGCGACGTGAATATCTTCACTTCGCATCAGGAGTTTTCCGAATGGCGGTGGGTGGAACCGGCCGAACTACCTGGGCTGATCGTTCCGTTCAAGCGGCGGATTTATGAGGGGCTAGTCGCGGAATTTGGCGATTTGATTTAGCCCCCTCTCGCCTGCGGGAGAGGGATAGGTCAGTTCTTCTCGCTCTCACCCACGGTCGGTTTGATCTCTATGGCACTTGCCTGGACCGCCGGTTTCTCGCGCGCCTTGTCGATGGCGACCGCCAACCGGTCAGCCGCCGAACAATCGGCGCGGCATAGCTGGCGCAACCGGGCGAGGTTTTTCTGCGCGGCCTCGATAGCGTTTTTCGACACCATCACTTCGCTCTGCGCCGCAATGATCTCCTGATCGTTGGGGTCGATCTCCAGCGCTTCGCGGTAGAAACGGATCGCCTTGCCCTTCAACCCCTTTTCGGTCGCCACGCGCGCAAGCCCGACATAGGCTCCGCGGTTAAGCGGATCGACCGCCAGTGCAGTTTCATACCAGCCGATGGCCGCCTCCTTGTCGCCGCTCTTTATCGCCGCATCGCCCTCTGCCGATAGCGCCAGCGATTGCGGATCGATCTGATAATCGGGTCGTTTGCCTACGCTCATGCTCGAGGCAGTGGCGAGAAGCAGCGAAAGCGCAATGGCGGCAGGGGAAAAACGCATGATCAGGGTCCAGACGGAGGGCTTATCCGGCATGGCTATCACAGCTTGCGCAGCCGAGCGAAGAAAAATCCGTCGCACTGGTCATGCGCCGGGGTGAGCAGCAGGCCGGGACCATGCGCACGGCCTGCGGGTAGCGCCAGCGGTTCGGCGGCGAAATCGCCATGCTCTTTCAGGAACGCGTCCACTTGCCCCCGGCCCTCTGCCTCCAGCACCGAACATACCGCATAGACCAGATACCCGCCCGATGCGACCATTTTGGTGGCGATACGCAGCAGATCTGCTTGCTCCTCAACCACACGCTTGAGCCGGGCGGGGGTCAGCCGCCAGCGCGTTTCCGGATTGCGCCGCCACGTACCGGTGCCGGAGCATGGGGCATCGACGAGGACAAGATCGCAAAGGCCAGCCAGATCGGCGAGCATCGCGCTTTCCTTGCCCGGATTAAGCAGCAGCGTTTCGACAAAGTCTGCCCCTGCCCGCGCCGCGCGGGGACGCAACTGGTCCAGCCGGTTGCGGTTAGTATCGCTGGCGATCAACTGACCTTTGCCCTGCATTGCTGCCGCCAGCGCCAGCGTCTTGCCGCCTGCCCCCGCGCACAGATCGAGCACTGTCATCCCCGGCTTTGCAGCGCAGGCTGCGACGATCAACTGGCTGCCATAATCCTGCACCTCGACCTGCCCTTGTGCGTAGGCGGGATGCTGGTCGAGCGGGAAGTCTGTGGGCAGGCGAAAGGCCGTCGGCAGAGCCAGCGTCTGGGCTTCCTCCGGCGGTGGACCGGGTTTCAAGCTATTAAGCCGGATATCGAGCGGCGCGCGTTCGAGCATTGCGGGTAGTTCGACGGGGTCGATCTGGTCCGCCAGCCAGTCGGGCGCGAGCGACCTTAGGGCGCGCGGTTCGTCGGCGTGTATCGCCGCCGCACCATAGCCAGCTCCATCGAAATGCTCGGCCAATTCCGCATCCTCGTCAGCCAGCGCGACCATCGCCGCCCGCCCATTTTCAGGCCGGTCGCCAAAGGCACGGATCGCCTGCCACACCAGTGCGCGCACTGCCCGCCGGTCCTTCGACCCCGCATAGCGCCGTGCGGCAAAGAAACGCTGCGCCAGCGCATCCGCCGACGCCCCGCCATCGCGCGCGGATATGATGATCTCATCAAGCAGCTCGATCGCTGCCTGCACGCGCGCAGAAGGCGTCATGGTTTAGCGCGTCGGATAATTGGGTGCTTCACGCGTAATCGTGACATCATGCACATGGCTTTCGCGCAGGCCTGCATTGGTGATGCGCACGAACTGCGCGCGCGCCTGCAATTCCTCTATGGTTGCTGAGCCGGTATAGCCCATTGCTGCCTTCACCCCGCCGACCAGCTGGTGGATCACGTCCGCCGCAGGTCCCTTGAATGGCACCTGGCCCTCAATACCTTCGGGCACGAGTTTCAGCTGGTCCTTGATATCCTGCTGGAAATAGCGGTCGGCAGAGCCGCGCGCCATTGCGCCGACCGACCCCATCCCGCGATAGCTTTTATAGGCGCGGCCCTGATAGAGGAAGGTCTCGCCCGGTGCCTCGGCGGTCCCGGCCAGCAATGATCCGACCATCACGCTGGACGCGCCCGCCGCCAATGCCTTGGCCACATCGCCCGATGTGCGCAGCCCGCCATCGGCGATAACCGGCACCCCCGATTTTGCCGCTTCCGCTGCGGCGTCCATGATCGCGGTCAGTTGCGGAACGCCGACGCCTGCGACAACACGCGTGGTGCAGATCGAGCCGGGGCCGATACCTACCTTCACACCGTCCGCGCCTGCATCGATGAGAGCGCGCGTCGCCTCTCCGGTTGCAACATTGCCTGCGACCACCTGCACCTTGTTCGACAGCTTCTTGATCTCGGACACGGCAGCACCGACCATCTTGCTATGGCCGTGGGCGGTATCAACGACGATCAGGTCGCATTCGGCATCGATAAGCGCGCGGGTACGCTCGATTCCCTTTTCGCCAACGGTGGTTGCGGCGGCAACACGGAGACGTCCGGCCTCGTCCTTGGTTGCTGCTGGATAGGTAACAGCTTTTTCGATGTCCTTGACGGTGATGAGGCCAACGCAATGAAAGGCGTCGTCGACCACCAGCAGCTTTTCGATCCGCCGCTGATGCAGCAAACGGTGCGCTTCCTCCTGCGACACGCCAGCGCGTACTGTGGCCAAATTCTCATGCGTCATCAGCTCGGATACCGGCTGATCGGGGTTTTCGGCAAAACGGACGTCGCGGTTGGTCAATATGCCGACCAGCTTGCCGCTGTCCTCGACAACCGGAATCCCGGAAATATCATTGGCCGCCATGATCGCCCTGGCCTGCGCCAGCGTTGCATCCGGCGAAACCGTGATTGGGTTGACCACCATGCCCGATTCATAGCGTTTCACCTGGCGGATAGCTGCGGCCTGTTCCTCGACTGACAGGTTGCGATGCAGCACGCCAATGCCGCCCAGCTGCGCCATCACAATCGCCATCCGCGCCTCGGTTACAGTGTCCATGGCCGATGACAGGATCGGGATGTTGAGCGCAATCGACTTGGTAATATGCGTGCGCGTATCGGCCTGACTGGGCAATATGTCGCTTTCGCGCGGCTGAAGCAGCACATCGTCGAAAGTCAGGCCAAGGCGGATGTCGGTCATGGTGCCACTCTGTATGTCATGGTTCGACTGGGCGTCGATTCGTGGCGGCCCATGTAACCAAGTGGCTATCTAACCGCCAGTGTTGTTTGCCGGTTTCGGCGCGGGAAACTTCTTGATGCTGGCGAAATATTTGCCCAGCTCGATATGGAGCATCGCGTCCTCCACCGCACCGCCCAACTGGGTGTCAGGGCGCAGTTCGTCTTCGGGCCCATGATAGTCGCCCGACAGGAATTTTTCAGTGAGCGCCATATCGGCAAAGGCGCCGCCCAGCATCACCGACGGCACGCCTTTCTGACTGAGTGCCCAGCCATCCTGCCGACGGACAAAGGCGTCGGCTTCGTCGGTCGTTTCGACGCGCCGCCTGGCCTTCTTGGCAACAGCTTCTATGACCTTGTCGATTGCTTCGTTACCACGCCCGATGATCGCCACTTTCGACCCGCGCGGAGCCACCGCAATGGTGTCGATGTTCATGGCGACAACAATGCTGTCGAGCGGCACAACAGGATTTTCTGCAAAGGCATAGGCACCGTACAGCCCGCTCTCCTCTGCTGTAGTCGCTACGAAGTAAATGTCGCGGTCGGGCCGTGATTTCGCCAGCCCGCGCGCGATTTCAGTCAACACCGCGATGCCGCTAGCATTATCAACGGCACCGTTACAGATGCGATCAGGCTCGCCCTCCGGACGGCAAAGGCCCAGATGGTCCCAATGCGCCATGAAGAGCACCGCACCGGAACCTGGCTTCCTCCCCGATATTTTCCCGATGACATTATGACTGACAAAGGCGTTGACGTCGGTCTGCACCTTGAAATTGCCGGTAATGCCAAGCGCCGCGCCCTTATATCCGCTATCATCAGCACTCTTGCGCAGCTTGTCCCAATCGCCGCCCGCTGCTGTTACCATGGCAACGGCAAAGCGCGCGCCAACCACGCCCTCCACCGCCGCGCGTTTTTCCTGCGAAACCAAATAGATCGGTCGTGATAATAATTGCCGCCGGATCAGCGGATATTCGGCCTGTTCGCCACCAACAGCAATCACCGCCTCCGCCCCCGCCGCGACCAGCGCCTCACGCCGCGCGCGGATCGTTTTCATCGCGTCGGGGCCAAAGGCCGGACGATCAGCAAGGATCAGCACGGCCTTTCCTGCGACATCGCCCGCAACCTTGCCGTCAGCAGCGATGCCATAGCCTGCAAACCACAACGGCAGCTTGTCGCGCACATAGCTCGGCTCGCGACTGACCAGCACCATCTCGTCATCGGCAAAGCGCAGCTTTTCACCGCGCGCGTAGAACAGCACTTCGGCACTTTCAGGGCCTCGGCGGACCAATTGGACCGGATCAAGCCAGCTGCCGTCATGCGCCGCAGGTTTCAGCCCGACCTTTCTCCATTGCTCCGATATATAGGCGGTGGTCTTGCGCTCGCCCTCGGTCCCCGGCTCGCGCCCTTCATACTCGTCGCTTGCCAGCACAGCGATATGAGCCCGCAAATCGCGCTCGGTAACCTTCTGCGCAATAGCTGCCTGCGACACCAGCAGCACGCCCAAAAAGGCTATGGCAACGCGCTGCATGGTCGTTCCGCTCCCCGGTACCGGTCGATGCTCCGGCACGCTCTATCCTGATCACGCCCGTCTCTAACGACTTAGCCACACTGATGCACGTGCGAAATCGCATGCCACCGCAACCGATTTCGCTTGTGAAGCTGCGCGGTTTTTAGGAGATTGTCGGGACAACAGGAGGACCACATGGAAACTTTCGTAATCGCACTACTGGTGCTGGCGATCATCTTCGTCGTCATGGGGATCACCGTGGTGCGGCAGGGCTATGTCTACACCATCGAACGCTTCGGCCGTTTCACGCATAGCGCAGGACCCGGCTTCAACTTCATCGTGCCTTTCGTCGACCGCGTCGGGCGCAAAGTGAACATGATGGA
>CAZSJE010000144.1:0-5704 GCA_964606835.1 uncultured Sphingorhabdus sp. | reverse complement strand
GCTATTGCGTCGCCAACTTTACTCCATCTTCCGGCAATATCATCCAGTCCTGCGCACTATCCGTCCAATAGTGCATTTGCGGGTTCAGTCCCGTACGGTCATCAAGCGTTCCCGCCTTCAAAACGCGGATACCTTGTGCTTCCATTCCCGGAATGTCGCTGATCACCGGAGAGCCGCAATTCGGACAGAATTTGCGATAGACCGTACCGCCACTGTCGCCATGATCTTCATAGGTTTTGAGCTCGCCGGTGATTTCGAGCCCCGCCACTGGCACCAAGGCCAGCACAGAAATCGATGATCCTGCCTGTTTTTGACAATTGGCACACTGGCAGGTTGCAACGGCTATTGGCGGCCATGATGTTGTATAACGCACCGCTCCGCAGAGGCATCCGCCGCTACGCGTCTCTGCCACAGGTGTGGACATCACGCCGTTCCTCCAGCCTGTGCCATAGCTGCTGCTACCGCAGTGCCGATTTCTTCTGGCCTTGGATTGCGCCGCAACGTGAGCCCACCATTTACCTGAAAATTCTGGCCCGTCATGAAGCATTCGTCGCTGCACACCCAGACAGCCGCGCGGGCAATATCGTCTGAGGTATTGAGCCGTCCCAGAGGATATTCCTTAATAAAGGCGCCGGGTAGGCCCGGTGTGCCGAAGGCGCCGGACGTCATCGGGCTTTCGGTAAAACCGGGAGAGATTGTATTCGCTCTTATCCCCTGCGGCCCATATTGGTTGGCGACGCAGCGGATCAGCGCCTCACTGCCTGCCTTGGTGCCGATATAGGCGGCATGATCGTCGATCACGCATTGCGTGGTGGCCGAACTGATTTGAACTAGCGACCCGCCCCCCGTCATTGCTTTCACAAAAGCGCTGAGGAAATAATGTACGCCCTTGAATTGCAGCGCGACCATCTGGTCAAGTTCTTCCTCGGTGACATCGTGCAACCCCTTCATCAGGCCCCAGCCGGTAGCATTGACAGCGATATCGACCTTGCCGTGGCGTTCGACGGTGGTTGTTGCCAAGGCCTCTACATCACCTTTTTTCGTGATATCGCTCAGCAGCCAATCGCCCGCGATCGTCCCGGCAAAGCGTTGCAATGTCTCTGCATGGCGGCCCGCGACCACCACCTTGGCACCGGCATCGGCAAAAGCGCGGGCGATATACTGGCCCATATTGTTCTCGCCCGCTGCGCCTATGACGACCGCGACCTTGTTCGACAGATTGGCCATGGCGATCAGTCCTTTGCCGACAGAAAGGTGGCGGTTGCGATGCCATCGGGGCCGTAGACCGGTTCCTGAAGGTCGCAGCGATATTTGCGCGTATTGGCATTAATTATGGTATAGCCAGACAGATGGCCAAGCATACCCAGATAAGCCTCGCCCTCCAGATGCGCTTGCAGTTCTTCAGGCGTATCCCATTCTTCAAACACATGCACCCTGCCTGGATCATGCGGATCGGCGGTCCAGGCATAATGGCGACAGCCGGGCTCAGCGAGTGCCATCTCGATCAATCCCTTTGCCCCGGTCAGCGCTGCCTCGCGGTTTTCAGGTGGGAAATCGACTTCCCCGGCAATTACAATGGTCATTTCAATCAACCTTTCAGAAAATTGTAGCGCCGTTCCTGGAAAAGCCAGCGGCCATTAACGCGGGCGTAGATGTCGTCATATCGCCCCACCGGGCGCGAGATGGTGCCGTCGGCATTTTCGAGAACTTCGTGGGTGTAGATCGTTCCCTCTGCTCGGTCGCCGTCGACATTCAACGCGCCTATTTGCGCAAAGAAGGCGACAAAGGCAAAATTCGCCATTGCGCCTTCCCAGGTCGCGACGATGGCGTCGCGCCCTACGACCTCCTGCCCCATCAGGTTCCAGCGGGCATCTTCGGTCCAGTTTGCTTCCCAATCTGCGGCATCGCGACGGAATACAGCGTCGCAATAACTGTCATTAAGTGCGCGTATTGCGATATGATCCTCTAGCCGCCCGGTAAAACTCATATCTATCTCCCTCGGTGCAAAGCTATGCCGATTCGGCGAAAGCTGGAACTATCAAATGCGCAGGGTTCCCCCTCACTTTTGCTTATTTCGATGCCCGGTCACTTCAGGCATAGCAAGCCCAAGACAGAAAAGGAGAGATGCGATGGAACTTGGCTTAGGCGGTAAAAAAGTCATCATGAATGGCGGTGCGCATGGCATCGGGTTGGAGACGGTGAAGCTTCTGACTACCGAAGGTGCGAACGTTGCCTTTTTCTCCCGCGACCAGGGACGCATCGACGCTGCACTTGCGGCAGTTGCCGGAAATCCGGGTGAGGCGCATGCCGAAGCATTTGACATGAACGGCAATCCCGAGGGCTATAAGGCCTGGTTATCGGGTGCAGCCGAGAAACTGGGTGGGTGCGATATCTTTATTCACACCGCCAGTTCATCCGGTATGGGCGCGACGCAGGACTGGCACAAAGGTTTTGAGATTGACATCATGGGCGCAGTGCTCGGCATGGAAGCGCTGGAAGGCCCGCTGGAGGCATCGGGCAGCGGATCGGTCATCTTCATGTCGTCCACGGCGGCGGTTGAGACTTTCATTATGCCGCAGGCGTTCAACGCGCTTAAAGCGGCGCTGATCACCTATGCCTCGCAGCTGAGCCAATCGCTCGCCCCCAAGGGCATCCGCGTGAACACGGTAACGCCGGGGCCAATTGAATATCCCACCGGCAATTGGGAGGCGATCAAGGGCGCGATGCCCGATTTCTACAACGGCACCGTCGCACAAATGCCCATGGGCCGGCTGGGCGCGCCTGATGAAGTGGCGCGCGCAATCGCCTTTCTCGCCAGTCCGGCGTCAAGCTATACCACCGGGGTCAACCTGGTGGTCGATGGCGGCTACACGAAGCGGGTGCAATTCTGATGAAACTCTATCAGTCGGTCGGACCCAACCCCCGGGTGGTGACGATGTTCATCGCCGAAAAAGGCGTAACTATCGAACGAGTCATGGTGGACATCATGGCGGGTGAAAACCGTCAGGGTGATTATCTAGCGAAGAATCCGCGCGGCGGATTGCCTTGCCTCGAGCTCGATGATGGCAGCTTTCTCGATGAGTCGCTCGCGATTTGCGAATATCTGGAGGAGAAATTTCCGTCTCCTCCGCTGATCGGCCTTAGCGCCGAGAATCGCGCGCAGACCCGTGCCGCTTTGCGCTGGGTGGATCAGCAGATTGTCGTGCCGATGACCAACGGCTTTCGCAGCGCCGAAGGGCTGCCGATGTTTAACTCGCGAATGCTGTGCATTCCCGAGGCATCGGATGGAAACAAGGCCTATGCCCGTGACGGCCTGACCATGGCGGATGCGCGGCTGACAGGCAAAGAGTATCTTTGTGGTGACTGCTTCACTTTGGCTGACATATTGCTGTTCTGCTTCGTCGACTTTGGCGGACAGGTCGGCCAGCCCATCCCCGATGGCGCCAATAATTTGACCGCCTGGGCCGCACGCGTCGCGGCCCGGCCAAGCGCTGTCACCAGCGCCAATCCCCAGAACGGAGTCTAACCTATGGATCGGGACAAACTTATCGACATCTACACCCGTACAATGAAGGTCGCGCGCTTTGACGAACAGATGCGCACTGTCATCATGTCGGGCAAGCTAGCGACGTTATACTACACCGTCCGCGGGCAGGAATTGGTGACCGCAGCGATGATGACGGCGCTCAATACCGACGATTATCTGGTCACCACCTATCGCGGCCAGCATGACCAAATTGCCAAGGGCGTGCCACTCGACCTGTTGATCGCGGAGATTGCGGGCCGCGAGACCGGCACCTGCAAGGGCAAGGGTGGTTCGATGCATATCACCCATCCGGCAACCGGCGTGATGGTGACCACGGGAGTCGTTGGCTCTGGCCTGCCCATTGCCAACGGCCTTGCGCTCGCCTCGCAGAACCGCAAGGATGGCAAGGTAACGGTGTGCTGCTTTGGCGATGGCGCGACGAATATTGGCGCCTTTCATGAATCGTTGAACATGGCACAGCTTTATGGCCTGCCAGTAATCTTCTTTTGTCAGAACAACCGCTACGGCGAGCATACTGCCTTTGCCGATCACACCAAGGTCGAAAATATCTTTCAGAGGGCGGCAGCCTACAATATCAAGGCGATCCATGTCGACGGCAATGATACCGAGGCGATGTACGCAGCAGCAGTCGAAGCTGTTGACCATGCGCGCAGCGGCAAAGGGCCGGTGCTGCTAGAGGCAATGTGCTACCGCATGATGGGCCATTTCTTTGGCTCGGATTTCTCTTACATGCCCAAAGAGCATCTAGCGGAAATGGCCGCCGAAGACCCATTGCCAAAGCTTCGCAAGCTGATGCTGGATCACCAGTTTAGTGAAGCAGAACTGGACGGAATTGTCGCACAAATCGACGCGGAAATAGAGGCTGCAATGACCTTCGCCTTTGATAGCCCCTTCCCCAGCGCGGACGAGCTGGCGGTCGATGTCTTTGAAGAAAAAATCCTGGAAGGGATGTACGGCGCATGAGCAAGATTACGATGGGTCAGGCGCTCAACCGCGCCATTGACGAGGCAATGGCAGAGGATGAAGGCGTGATCCTGTTGGGCGAAGATGTCGCGGCCAAGCAGGGCGGCGGCGTGTTCAAGATTTCGGCTGGCCTTACCGAAAAATATGGCGAACACCGCATCCGGGCGACGCCGATTTCGGAACAGGCAATTATGGGGGCCTGCGTCGGCGCGGCGCTCACCGGTTTCCGACCAATTGCTGAAATCATGCTGATGAACTTCGTGACGGTCTGCATGGATCAGATCGTCAACCATGCTGCCAAGCTGCGCTTCATGAGCGGCGGCCAGACCAATGTACCCCTCGTCATCCGCACCACCACCGGCGTTGGTGTGGGCTTTGGCGGGCAGCATTCGGATATGCTGGAGGCCTGGTTCGCGCATGTTCCGGGCCTGAAGATCGTCACGCCTTCCAACGCCGCCGATGCGCAGGGGCTGATGCGCGCGGCAATTGCCTGCAACGATCCGGTGATCTTCATCGAAAATATCCTTTGCTATGGCCTGCAATCGGATGATCCGGGTCCGAACCATGTCGTGCCGCTGGGCAAGGCTGCTGTCGCCGATGAAGGCAGCGATGTTTCGATCATCACTTATGGCCGCACGGTGCTCGATGCACTGGAGGTGGCGGGGCAGCTGAAGGAAGAAGGCATTTCCGCCGAGGTGATTGACCTGCGCACCATCGCCCCCTTTGACGAGGAAACCGTGCTCGCGTCGGTTAAGAAAACTGGCCGGGCAATTGTTTTGCACGAAGCTGTGAAGGCCTATGGCACCGGGGCGGAAATCTCGGCACGGATCAATGAAAAGCTTTTTGGCCAGTTGAAGGCGCCAGTCGCACGCATTGGCGGCGCTTTTTCAGCGGTGCCGATGGCGAATGTGTTGGAACAAGCATGGATCCCGACTAAGGACGAAATCAAAGAGGCCGCTCACGCAGCGGTGAAGTGGGGCAATTAATGGCAACCGAAATCCGCATCCCCAAAATCGGCATGTCCGCCACCGAAATGACTCTCTCCGAATGGATGTTCGAGGATGGCGAACAGGTGGCGGCGGGCGATGTAATCTACACGATCGAAACTGACAAAACGACGACCGAGATTGAGGCACCGGTGGGTGGCGTGCTGCGCGTCACTGGTGTGGAGGGCGAGGTTTATCCTGTAGGGAC
>CAZSJE010000143.1:0-5751 GCA_964606835.1 uncultured Sphingorhabdus sp. | reverse complement strand
AACCCGCCCCGCAAAAATCCGCGGACCGGCGGGAAGGGTGTCGCGATGCTTGGCCCGCCGCGACCGTCGAAGAAATCGAGCGCGAATTTCTGTTTCAGATTGACGACCCCGGTGATGAAATTGAGCGACGCATTTTCGCCTAGCTCGATTCCCAGATTTGAGGTGGCAATTGTCGTTTCGGTACGGTTACCATGGCCAAAATTGGCCTTCGGTCCCTTGATGACCAGCGGTGCATAGGGTGATGGCGTGATGGTTCTGGCATCGGCCAAACCGGTGGTCGCGAAACGCCCTTTGCAGTCGGCGGGATTAACCGGATTGCATTCAAAATTCAGGACGTTCTCCGCATTGCTGACAATATATGCCGCCGAACCGCGCCAGGTCAGCTTGCCACCGTCACCAACCTTGAAGCCGACGCGGAAACCGCCGCCATCATCGTCATTAATATCCTGCCCGCGGGTGACGTTCCGGACATAACCATCGTCATTTTGAAGGAAACCGCTCACCTTTACGAGGAAGCTATCGGCAATCGGCAGGTCGATCGAAGCGCGCACCAGCCGGCGGTCATAACGGCCATAACCAACTTCGGCGAATCCACCCACTTCGGTCCCGGGATCGCGCATGGTCACGCTGATTGCACCGCCTGTGGTGTTGCGACCAAACAATGTACCTTGCGGACCGCGCAGAACCTCGACCCGCTCGACATCGAAAAAGGAAAGGTTGTTGGCATTCTGACGCGAAAGATAGATGTCATCGACATAGGTGCCGACCGGAGGATCAAAGGTCGCTATCGATTCGCTATTGCCAAGTCCGCGCAGATAATAGGCATTCGCCGAGCCGAGACCGGTATTGTTTCCCGCGAACAGGTTGGGGACATATTGTGCCAGCTCAAGGGTATTGCTGATGCCTTGTGCCTCCATCTGCTCCGATGAAAATGCTGTGATGGCGATCGGAACATCCTGAACGCTTTCATTGCGGCGCTGCGCTGTCACAATGATTTCGTCGATTCCCGCCCGTTCTTCCCCATCGCCTTCCTGTGCGAAGGAGGGCGAAGACGAGAGGACGATGGCTAAGGCCGTTGATGCAAATATGGAACGACGAATCATGTGTGTTACTCCTCCAGAACAAAGATTGGCTTGTTCATCCCTGCAAGTTATAATTTGTCCGGACAACTTTGATGGAATATAGCGTCCTGTCAAGAGCAGGAATGGAGTTTTGGAAATGACATTGGTGGATTACGCTTACCCAACGCTGGTTTTCGCCCATCTCTTGCTCTTCGTCCTTTGGTTGGGTGCCGATGTCGGCGTATTCATGCTCGGCCAGCATTTCCGAAAAAGGCAGATCTATTCTCTCGACCAGCGGATAGTTTTGTTAAAGTTGCTCGTGATCGTTGATCTGGTTCCGCGGGCGGCCTGGGCACTTATGGTGCCTGTATCGCTCACCCTTTCCTATGCTGGTGGGTGGTGGGATTTGCCTATTGCCATCGTGATTGTCGGGTGGTTTCTGGCCGCCATTTGGCTTTGGCTTATCTTTGACGCACACGCTCATGACATGACGCCTAGGGCAAGTCGCAATCGCAAATGGGAGGGCTGGTTGCGATATTTCCTGTGCGCCGGATATCTGTTTCTAGGGCTTGAATCCTTGCTTACCGGGCATCCGATTGCCGTTGGTTGGCTTGCCGGCAAAGCGTTGCTGTTCGGTCTGATCTTTGCGGCAGCCATCATGATTGATGTCACCTTCAAGCCCGTTGGTGGGCAGTTAGCGACCTTGCTGTCGGAGGGTTCCTCCGACAGCACAGAGTTGCCTTTACTGAAAACGATGAACCGCACGCGGATCTGGGTTTGGTGCGTCTATCTGTTGCTGATGGCGACTGCTTGGCTGGGTGTGGTCAAGCCGGCTTGAAACAAAAAGCGCTTGACTAAAGTTGTCCGGACAAATTTAGGAGGAAGCATGATTTCGCTTCAATCAATGCTATTCGTACCCGGAAACCGACCCGAACGGTTTGCCAAAGCTCTGGCAAGTGGCGCGGATTGCGTCTGCATCGATCTTGAGGATGCTGTTCCACCGGCCGAGAAAGATGAAGCGCGGAAAGCGGCGATTGCTGCATCGCATGATGATTCGCGGCTGGCGATCCGGATCAATGCAGTTTCGACACGGGCGGGGCTTGCGGACCTGCTTGCGCTGGCTGAGGCAACCAAACGCCCCGCACTGCTCTTCGTGCCGATGGTCGAATCCGCGGTGGAGATAGCGATTGTCCGTTCGGTTCTGACCGATAGCTTGGTAGAGTTTGTGCCGCTGATTGAAACCGTCGTTGGATTGAACAACGCGGACGCAATCGCAGCCGAAACGGGTGTCGCCGCCCTGATGCTGGGCGGGGCGGATTTCTCGGCACAACTGGGCGTGACACTTAGCTGGGAACCGCTGCTAGTGGCGCGCAGCCAATTGGTTATGGCCGCCGCTGGGGCGGGGAAGCGGGCGATCGACGTGCCCTACATCCATCTCGACAATGAGGCTGGGCTAATCGAGGAAGCGGGCAAGTCAAAGGCGCTTGGCTTTGCGGCCAAGGCGGCGATCCATCCCGCGCAGGTTGCGCCAATCCATTCGGTCTTCCGCCCAACCGCAGAGGAAATTGCCGAGGCGGAAGAGGCGGAGGTTGCCTTTGCCGAAGCTGGAGGTGCTGCGGTTCGTTTCAAGGGCAAGATGCTGGAAGCGCCGGTTATGGCGCGATATCGACAGATACTATCATTGAAGGAAAAAGTGAATGCGTGAAGGCGTAAGAGAAGTTGCCCCTGGTCGATTCCGGGAAGTGCAGGGTCGTTTCTTCGAGGATTTCGAGGTCGGCCATATCTATGAGCATCGCCCCGGACGCACGATTACCGATGCGGACAATGTCTGGTTCACGCTGCTGACGATGAACACCCATCCGGCGCATTTCGACTATTCATTTTCGGAGAAGACCGAATTCGGCAAGCCCTTGGTAGTCAGCCCGCTGACTATCGCGCTGATGACTGGGATGAGCGTATCCGACACCAGCGGCAAGGCGATTGCCAATCTGGGCTGGGACGAAGTCCGTATGGTGCACCCCCTGTTCGTCGGTGATACGCTTTATGCCGAGAGCGAGGTTCTGGAAAAGCGTGAGAGCAAGTCGCGCCCCGATCAGGGTATTGTTACTTTCAAGACCATCGGCAAAAATCAGGACGGCGTGGTGGTCAGCAGCTACAAACGGACCGTGCTGGTGTGGAAACGCGGCCACGGGCCGAATGACGATTGAGGAACTGAGATATGGCAAGCGCACCCAGTATCGATCATGAGCCAATGGGCGTCGAGGAAGAGGCCGCCCTGCTCGATGCGATCCAGAAATGGGTGGACAAGGAAGTCCGCCCGGTCGTTCAGAAATATGACCATGACGATGTCTGGCCCGAAGAAATTGTGCACCAGATGGCCGAGATGGGCCTTTTCGGTGCAACCATTGGTCAGGAATATGGCGGGCTCGGGCTAAGTGCAGTGACCTATGCGAAGATCGTTGCGCTGATTTCCTCTTACTGGATGGCGATCACCGGAATTTTCAATTCGCACCTGATCATGTCTTGCGCGGTCGAGCGATTTGGTACGCCCGCGCAAAAGGCGAAATGGCTTCCCAGATTTGCCACTGGCGAAATTCGTGGCGGTCTGGCGCTGACAGAGCCCAATGCGGGTACCGATTTGCAGGCCATTCGCACGGTCGCGGTCAGGGACGGTGACGATTATGTGCTGAACGGTACCAAAACATGGATTTCTAATGGTATCAAGGGCAGCTGCTTTGCCTTGCTTGCCAAGACCGATCCCAAAGCGGAGCCGCGCTACAAAGGCATGAGCTTCTTCATCGCGCCCAAGCAGGAAGGCTTCACGACAGGGAAGAAATTCAAAAAGCTTGGCTACAACTGCATCGACAGTGCCGAACTGATCCTCGACAATTATCGCATCCCGGCAGAAAACCTGATTGGTGGCGTTGAGGGCCAAGGCTTTTTCCAGGCCACTGGAGGCCTGGAGCTTGGCCGCATCAACGTCGCGGCGCGCGGTGTTGGCCTGGCCGAAGGCGCGCTCCGGCTTGCCACTGAATATGCGCAACTTCGCCAGACAATGGGCAAGCCGATTTCCGAGCATCAGGCGATCCAGTTGAAGATTGGCGAAATGGTTACGCGCGCAAGAGCCGCGCGGCTGCTGACCTTCGATGCCGCCGAAGCCTATGACCGCGGCGAACGCTGCGACATGGAGGCGGGCATGGCGAAATATTTCGCGTCGGAAGCAGCAGTCGCCAACAGCCAAGAAGCCATGCGCGTGTTCGGCGGCTACAGCTATTCCAAGGAATATGACATCGAACGGCTGTACCGCGATTCCATGCTGATGTGCATCGGCGAAGGCACCAACGAGATGCAGCGCATGATCATTTCCAAACAATGGGTGAAACGGAATCCAGCGTGAATGGCAAACTACCTCTGAAGGGATTTCGGATCATCAGCGCGGAGCAATATGGCGCTGGTCCTTATGGCACCATGTTTCTGGCACAAATGGGTGCCGATGTTATCAAGATAGAGCCCCCCAAAGGAGGCGATACTGCGCGCGGTGTAGGCCCACATTTCCTCCGGGAAGGCGAAAGCATCTACTTTCAAACATTCAACCTCAACAAGAGGTCGCTGACTCTCGATCTTGCGACGGAACAAGGCCAAGAGGTTTTGCACAAACTCGCCAAAAATTCGCACGCTGTCGCCAACAACTTGCGCGGCGATGTTCCCGCTAAGGTCGGCCTTACTTATGACCAGTTGAAACAGGCCAACCCGGCCATCGTCTGTGCCCATGCATCGGCTTATGGGCGGGATAATGCCCGCGCCAAATGGCCAGGCTATGATTATCTGATGCAGGCCGAAGCCGGTTTTTGTGCTTTGACTGGTGAACCCGATGGCCCGCCCGCGCGCATGGGTCTATCGATGGTCGACTTTATGACCGGTACACAAATGGCGGTCGGCCTGCTTGCAGCGTTGCTTGACGCGCAGCGTACAGGTGTCGGTTGCGATGTCGATGTCGATCTGATGTCAAGCGCCGTCCATCAACTGACCTATCCCGCAGTTTGGTACATGAACGAAGGTGATGTAACCCAGCGGGTTCCGCGTTCTGCTCACCCTTCAGCGACGCCGAGCCAGATGTTCAAGGCGGCCGATGGCTGGATGTTCATCATGGCCCAGATCCCTAAATTCTGGCCGATTTTGTGCGAGCGGATCGGGCATGCCGAACTGACAGATGATCCGCGCTTCGCCTCTCCAAAAGCGCGTCTCGCGAACAGGGCTGAGCTGACAAAAATCTTAGACTCGATCTTTGTAGAAAAACCCATGGGGCACTGGCAGGCGTTGCTGGAAGGGCATGTTCCGGTTGCGCCGGTTTACGAATTGGACCAAGCACTCGACAATCCATGGCTCGATACCATCGGCATGAAGCAGACGGTTGCACATCCCGACCGGGCCGAAATAGAGGTTCTTGCCAGCCCGATCCGGTTCGATGGAAAACGCCTTCCATCACGCGCAGCCCCCCTCCTCGGTGCGGATAGCGATGTGATCTTGCAGGAAATCGGCTATGATGATGATGCCATTGCCGACATGCGGCAGTCGGGTGTGATCTGAAATGGGTAAGTTGTCGGGTATAAGGGTTGTCGACCTTAGCGTGTTCCTGCCCGGCCCGATGATGACAATGATGATGGCCGATCAAGGCGCGGAGGTTATCAAG
>CAZSJE010000142.1:0-5770 GCA_964606835.1 uncultured Sphingorhabdus sp. | reverse complement strand
CGTCACAAGTCTGCGCCATAGCAGGCGCGCTGAGCATGGCCGCCAACAGGATGATCCAGAGCCGAATATAAGTCCTCATGTCACTGCCCCTTGCGCGCGGTGATTTCGCCGAGGCGAACCGCACCTTCTGCGTCTTTTGGTATGTCGATTTCGAATTTCGATTTGCGGTCGTCGAGCATTTCGATCCGCCATTTGCCGGGCGCCAGCCCGCTGATGCCAAATCGGCCTTCGCGGTTGGTGAACACCGTCTGTCCCGGTTTTTCGGGATGCGCGACTTCGGTGGCCGTGCCCGTGACGAGAGTGACGGGTTCGCCATCCTCGTTCAGCATCCGGCCGGTTGCCGTCACCGAATATTCGGAGCCGACAATGAACAGGTAGCCGCTCTTATAGTCGGGCACGACGCGGAAGCTGCCCTGGCCCAGATCGGTGCCGCCCGGTGAATCTGGGGCATCGACGGTGATGGTGCGTTCGGAATAGCTGCTGAGGTTGGGCTGGGTCGCTGCGTTGAACACGCCGGATTTGGCGGTGTAGCCAAAGGGCGTGGGCTCGACGACAATGTTGGAGCCTTTCAGCGCCTTGTGCCCCTTCACGATCGCAAAGCTGTCGTAAATCGGGCGACCGAGCGAGAAGGTGCCGTCGGCAAAGGCCAGCGACGTTGCCGCGCGGAATGCGGTGCGCTGTCCCAACGTATTACCGAAATTGTCGGTGAAGGTGCCAAAATGGCTGACCCCTAATTCGGCGCGATTGGCGAAATAATTGGCATTGACGCTGGCACCTGCGCCGCGGTCGCTGCGTTCGATATCGGCCGAGATATTGTATGAGCCAACGCCTTGACCCTGCAGCAGCTGGTAGGAAAGACGGGCGCGATTGTCGCGCGTGTCGTAATCGGCGCGTGCGCTGGCAAAACGGCCCAGCCGGATGTTGAGCGACAACAGGCCCGACATGCGATCGCGCCTGCCCTCGCGTTCATAGCGGGCGTCGGCGGTCAGATTGAGCCTGTCGGAAATGCGGTAGCCCAGCGTGCCGCGATAGCTTTGCACATCCTGTTGCAGGCCGCGACCCTTGGAATAGCGCAGATCTACGCCGCCATAGGTATTGTCGTTGAATGCGTGCGAATAGCCAGCACTTGCCTCCCATTTGAACGGGTTGGATGGCAGCAACGTATCGACCGGGCCGAATTTTTCGCTCCGGGTTTCGAACGACAGGTTGAGCGAATCGGTGCGACCATTGCCGCGCTGGATCAGCCTTTGGAACGTAGCCGTCGTGGCCGTCCCGGTGCCGATCCCGTCGATATCGGACAATGAGAAGTTGAGTGCGATGGTTCCGATCGAGGTCGCCACCACGCCTTCGACACCGCCCATCTTTGCATGCTTGTCCGCCTGGAAATTGACCCCGCCGGTAAAATTGTCGGAGAAACCGCGACGATAGAATCCGCTGAATGCGAAATCGTCGGAATAATTCGGGCCGCGGGCGGCGAGCGGTGCACGGACACCAGCGAAAACGCCGAACTCGCTTAAGCCCTTTGCCAGTTGCGACTGATCCATGAAGACATTGAAGCGCAGCAGTTCACGGCGGCCGCTATCGTCCAATATGTTCAGTTTGATGTCGTTCGCGCCCTGCGTGAACGGGAAATCCCGCAAATTGTATGTGCCGGGGTTTAATTGCAGGCGGCGGACAATCTGCCCGTTCACTTCCACTTCGACCGTGGACGGACGGTCCAGCCGGAAACTGCGATCGCCGCGTGGGCGGGTGATCTGTTGCGGCTGCAACGTGCTGTACGACCGGGCCACCGAAATGCCGGCGATGTCGGGTGCCGACTGAAACCCGCGCGATACGGTGTTCAGATCGCCTGCCGTCCAGCGCACTAGATTTTTCAGGTCGTCAACGACCAGACGGCTGCCTTGGCGCTGGAAGTCCGGGCGCCCATTTGCCCCCGGTTGCCAGAACGCTTCGCTCTCGACCACTGCACCGCCAAGCCGTGCAGCGCCGTCGAGGAAGAAGACGGGATCGCCAAAGCCGGTATCGGGACCGATGTGGATATAGTCCCAAGATCCGCGCGCGTTCACATAAGCGCTGATATCAGCGGCCTTTGCATAGGTGCCCAGCTTTTCCCGATCCAGCGGAGTTACCAGCAGGCTGCGGGCGATGCGGCGTTCGCTCGATATGTCGAGCTGCAGTTCCAGCCGCTGCGGATCATATTTGATCCCGATGCCCGACGCCTGGAAATCGGCAGGCGAAAGCGTCGCGCGACCGGCAAAGCTGCCCTGCAAGGCCTTGAGCGTGTTCGGCTCAAGCACATTGGTCAGCAGGTCGAGCAGGCGTTGGCCGGAAAATTCCACGCTATCGTCGGTGTTCACCCGGACGATCACATCGCCCAGATAGGTCGCACCGTCCTTCGCCGGTATCGTCAGGTCGAGCGCCCGGCCCGTGGTGTTCATTGCCGGCTGTTCGGCGGGCTTCTCCATCCGGACACGCCGCTCCTGTGCCTGCACGGTCGCCCCCGGCTGGGCCGCCGCCAGCAACTGCGCAGGCAGCAGCAGCGCGCCCAGCGACGCTGGCGCGACCACCCCCGACAGCAGGCGCGGACGCTTAGTTTTCAGCCGTGAATTGTGCATCGACCTGTACCGCTTCGGCGGGAAGCTCCACCGGGACCTGCATGGTCCGTTTCTGTCCCGAGCCGACCAGGCCGAAACCAATGGTCTGCTGGATTTCCGGCCCACTCAGCGTCCGGCGGAAAACTTCCTTGCCCGCAGCATCCTTCGCCACCAGCCGAAGCTTGCCGTCGGACAAATAGGCATGGGCGGGCGAGTCATTGTCGAGCGTGACCGACGCAACATTCTTGCCCTCATCATTCTTTGCGACCGTAGCGCCCTGGACGCGCAAATTGGGCTTTGAGCCGCGCGGCGACACGCTGACCAGCACCTGGAAATTGTAAAGGATCTGGATCGCCGACTGCCCCTCAGGCAACTTGACCGGCAATTGCGCGACCGTGACATAATAATGCTTGCTACGAGCGAGCATCGGGTCGCCAACATATTGGATGCGGAACGACTGGGTTTGGCCTGGCTGGATGATGGCTTGGGGCGGGAAGATGAGCAGGTCGCCCGGATCCTTGCCCGAAGGCTTCAGCATATCGCCATCGACCACCAGCTCATCGATGCGCAGTTCGACGGGCAGCGGATTGGTGAAGGTGTTTTCGACCGTCACAATCTGCGTCATGCCGTTGCCTGTTGTGATCAGATTGATCACAACAGGCTGCACCGTCATTGCCGTGCCTTGGCTGAGCGGAAATATGGTTAACGCGCAGGCAGCAGCCGCAAGCGTAAATTTTCGAAACATCTGTTTCACGTCAAAACCCCCTGATCGGGCCTGCCTTAGTTGGCGGCCCTGAATTCTATTGTTATGGTGTCGGAATAGGTCCCCGCGACCAGCGGTGTCGTGCCCGCCGGGACTGCAAAGCCCAGGTCGACATTTCCCGCGCCGCCGTTGTTCGCAGCGATCCGAAGACCGGCCCGGTTGCTGCTGAGCGCGGTTACATTTTGCCCGGCCCAGAACGCCGTCAGCGAATAGGGCAGGAATTCGGCAAAGCCTCCATTCTGCGCGATGTTGCGCTGGTTGCCCGCCGCGCGCAGCAAACCGCCATTGCTGCTTTGCACGACCAGCAGGTGCGCGCTGTTGCAGATCACCGGCAGCGTCAGATTGACCGAGGTCGCGCGCGGTTGCGCGGTCTGCGGATTGACCAACTCGGTGATGCGGATTTGCCCGCTGGTACCGGTCAGCGCCTGGAACGTTGCATTGACGCCGGTGGCGTTGCCGGGAGAGCTCATCAGGCACGCCGGGTTGGCAGTGCCCACTACCTCCAGCTGTCGCAGACCGGTATCGGTGCTTTGCGCAAATGCGGGCGCTGAAACGGCCGTCAGCAGCGGAAGGGCTAGCCAATATTTCATTGTTGCGGCTCCAGCGTTACGCGCAGCACGTCGCCATAAATCCCGGCAATCACCGGAGTATTGGCCTGGATGTTCGAAGCACCCGGCTGGATATCGAGGCGCAGCTGGACTTCGCCGACCGTGGGCTGGCCAACGACCATTTGTTCCTCGTGCAGGCGCCGAATTTGCGCGTCGGCATTCAGGTATGCCGTGCCTGTGCCCCAGCGCAGCGATGCCTGGTAGGGGATGGCATAGGCAAAGCCCTGCGGCGGCTGCGCCAGCCCGGTATTGCGCCAAAGCCCGTTATTTTGCGCCTCGATCCGCAGCCGGTGCGGAAAGTTGCAAACAGCATCGAAACGCAATTCGGCAGACGCTGCGCGCGTCGCCAGCGTCGACGGGTCGATCAGCACGTCGATCTGCAGCGTGTTGCCGTTCAGCCCGCGGAAGTTATTCTGCGCACCCTGTGTCAGCCGCGCCTGTTGCAACACGCAGACATTGGGAGCGTTGCCGACAACCGGCGCCGTCCGGCTGGCCACCTGCGACTGCGCATGCGCCGCGCCAGGCAGCGCCAGCCCGGATAGGATTGTCAGCAGGAGGGTGCGGCGCATGGGCGTATCCTCAGTTCGCAACCGCCAGCGTGACCGTGACCAGCCCCTGATAGTTGCTATCCGCAACCATACGCAGCGTATTGCCGCCGCCGGTGGTGAAGTTCGCAACGCCTACGGTGATGTTCCCGGTGAAGGCCGTCGACCGGCTCTGCGTTGCTGCCGTGTTGCTTGCAGCACCGGTGGTGAAAGCGGCAGCGGTATCGGTCCAGCCGCTTGCCGTTGCCGTGTAGTTCACAGTGCGCGAAAAACCCGCAGGCGGCGTTGCCGTGAAATTCTGCGCAGTCATCGGCGTGGCCGAAACCGTGATCGTGCTGCGCGACGAGCAAAAGGCCCCGTTCAGCACCTTTGCCGGAGCCGACAGGGTCGGCAGCAAAAATCCGGTTGAGGTGTCGATCAGAACGCCGACATTAAACGTTCCGTTCGCTGCACTCAGCGTACCGCCAGCGCACAGCGCCGGAACATTACCAACCACCGGAAACGGCCCTGCCACCGCAGTCGTCCCTGCGGTCTGCGCCGCAGCGGGTGCGGAGATTGCCAGTCCGGCAAGGCCGGTCAGCAACAGCTTGGTTAGGTGCGTCATTGCCTTTCTCCGTTAGTTGACGTTGCCGGCGGCGGGACCAAGCGTCACGACCACCTGGCCCGAATAGCCGCCTGCCACCAGCAACGCGTCTGACGGCACCGAAAAGGCCGACAGGGTCAGCGTCACATCGTTCAGACGCGGCGTCGGTTGCGTGCCGCCGGTGTTTGAAGCCGTCGGCGTTGCGCCCGCCGCAGATGCCGCCGTCGTGGCCGAGGCATTCGGAGTCGCCCATCCGCCGACCGCCGCGTTGTAATTTACCGCGCGGGCAAAGCCGGGCTGGATGGCCGATGCGTCGGCTGCGATCAGCGCGGTTGCATCGACCGTGATAGCCGAATTGGCATAGTTGCAGAACGAGCCTGGCATGGTGATTGTCCGGTTCGAAATCGTCGTCAGCTTTCCAACGCGGGCGCCGGATGTGTCGATCAATTGCCCCAGATTTACCGTCGCTTGCGACGGCGTGCCAAGGACGCACAGTGGCGCCACCTGTCCGCCGATCTGCACATTTTCGGTGTCGCTGTTCTGCGCAAACGCCGGATGGGCAGCCACCGAGGCGGCAAGCGCTAAGGCCCGTTTAAAACTATGCTTCATCGTCTATCTCCCACAAACGCCGGTTTAGCCCGGAGGCAAACCGATGGCGGGGGACAGCGTGACCAGCA
>CAZSJE010000141.1:3205-5818 GCA_964606835.1 uncultured Sphingorhabdus sp. | reverse complement strand
ATCATCTGGCACAGCATGACCGGCGCATCGAAGGCGCTGGCTGCGGCGGCTGCCGAGGGCGCGCGCAGCGGGGAAGGTGTGGAAGTTCGGCTCATCGCCGCCGCCAATGCGAGGCCTGAGGATTTGCTCGGCGCAGACGGCTATGTTTTTGCCTTTCCGGAAAATCTTGCTGCGATCAGCGGAGTGATGAAGGCCTTTTTCGACCGCAGCTACTATCCGTGCCTTGGCCGTATCGAGGGGCGCCCCTATGCGCTGATCGTCTGCGCAGGCAGCGACGGCACCAACGCCGTCCGCCAGGCCGAACGCATCGCCACTGGCTGGCGGCTGAAAAGGATCGCCGATAGCATGATTGTCTGCACCCATGCGCAATTGCCAGAGGCGATCCTAGCGCCCAAAAGCATCGCCGAAACCGATCTCGCCAATGCACGCGATCTCGGCACTGCAATGGCAGAGGGTCTTGCCATGGGTGTGTTTTGAAGCGGGCACCATCTTTGCGCGAATGGGCCAGCAACGGCCTGAGGGGGCTGATTGTGCGCTTTCAGCCCGAATGGCGGCTGGCGCGCAGCAGGCGCTGGCAGGCGCAATCGGGCTTGTTTCAGCCATGGCCCTTCACCCGGCCAAACCGCCATCCCGATTTTTTTGATGTCGTTGCGGCGCGACTGATGGACATAGAAAACCCGAGCATCCTGTCCTTTGGCTGCGCGACGGGCGAAGAAGCGTTTGCGCTTGCCGCCCGGCTGCCTAGGGCGCGGATCGACGGGATCGACATAAACGCGGCCTGCATCCAAAAGGCGCGGCGGCGGACGCCAGCGGCATTCGCACGGCGCATTGTTTTCTCTGTGGGCAGCGGCGTACAGGACACACCGAACCAATATGACGCGATCCTGTGCCTGTCAGTCTTGCGTCATGGCCGGCTGGACGCCGAACGTCCGGAAAGCTGCGCAGATATCCTGCCCTTCTCCAGCTACTTGTCGATGATCGAAAGCTTTGACCGTGTCCTGAAACCTGGCGGGTTGCTGACATTGTGGGGAGCAAATTTCCTGTTCACCGATACCCCCGTCGCCTCGCGTTACCGGCATATACCCGTCGAAGGCCGGGAAGGAAAATGCGGAGCAATTTACGGTCCCGACAACAGGTTGCGCGATATCGACCGTCACAGGCTATGGGTGTTTCAGAAATTGGCCAACGCGGATTGAACGCTGCGCTTACGCCCCTTACCGCCGATGCTCGCTTTTTACCCAGCGGACGGTGCCCGATGACGCGCGCATTACGACGCTTTCGGTGGTCAGCCTGCCGTCGCGGGTGCGCTTCACGCCTTCCAGCAATGATCCGTGCGTCACCCCGGTTGCCGCAAAGATGCAGTCGCCTTTGGCCAGTTCTTCCAGATCGTAAATCTTGTCGAGATCCTCTATCCCCCATTTGCGCGCGCGCAGGCGTTCGTCGTCGTTGCGGAACAGCAGCCGCCCCTTGAATTGACCGCCGACGCAGCGCAGTGCCGCTGCCGCCAGCACGCCTTCGGGTGCGCCGCCGGAGCCCATATAGATGTCGATGGTGGTATCGGGGTCGGTGGTTGCGATCACGCCTGCGACATCGCCATCGGGGATCAGCATGATGCCGCAGCCCAGTTCGCGCAGCTCGGCAATCAGCTTCTCGTGCCGGGGCCGGTCGAGAACGCAGACGATGATTTCGCCGGGACCGACGCCCTTTTCCTTGGCGACTGCCAGCACATTCTCCGATGCGCTTTTGGCCAGGTCGATGATCCCCGGCGGATAGCCCGGCCCGACGGCGATCTTGTCCATATAGACGTCGGGCGCGTTCAGCAGATTGCCTTCCTCTGCCACCGCCAGCACAGCAAGCGCATTGGGACCAGCCTTGGCGGTGATTGTGGTGCCTTCCAACGGATCGAGCGCAATGTCGATCTTTGGCCCGCTACCGATGGCGGAACCAACCTTCTCGCCGATATAGAGCATCGGTGCCTCGTCGCGCTCACCCTCGCCGATCACCACGGTGCCGTCCATCGGCAGCTTGTTGAGCGACGCGCGCATTGCTTCGACCGCTGCTGCGTCTGCGGCCTTTTCATCGCCGCGTCCAATCAATCCGGCCGCAGCAATCGCCGCTGCTTCGGTCACGCGGACCATTTCCAGCACCAGTAGCCGATCGAGGATGTCACTGCGGGCCTGCATAATTTCTCCGTTTTTTGTTAATCTTGCGGACAGTTTCGGGCATCTACCTATGGCCCTGTCAAAGCTCGCGGCTGCGATAGGCAAGGACTAACCGGATGTCGAGAGCGGTGATCGCAGGGCTGCTATTCTTTGCCTCGCCCGTGCTTGCGCAATCGACCGAACCGCCGTCGCCGGAACCTGCGCCGAATGGAACGGCGGAATTTGTGAAGGTCAAAACGGCCGAAATCATGACGGTCGAAGACAAGAAGAAATGCCCCGAAGTCACCGATGCAGACGGCATCGTCGTCTGCGCCGAAATCGACAATGGCGAGGATCAGCTGATTTTTGAAGACCGGCGAATCCCTGAAAGTTCCGGTGCGCAGAATCAGGCCAACGCCGCCGCCTGCATTCCCGGAACCGGCTGTCGCGTGCCGCCGTCGGGTGGCGTGAC